>CAIRAO010000170.1 GCA_903876625.1 uncultured Gallionellaceae bacterium
AAGTAGCTTTTCGGCGTCTGAATTATTTTTGAATAGCACCAAGCCTATGCTGACTTCAATATTATTGTGAACGATCATTTTCGATGTAGCTGAAATATTTGAACCCAGCAAATATGTCCCAGCCAAAGCAACTCTGATTTTCTCAGCTAAATTTCCAGCCTGTACCTTACATTCATTTTCATCGCCATCCAATTCACTGACCACGACTACAAACTCGTCCCCGCCGAATCTGGCAACGGTATCTACCTCACGCACGCAGCCTTCAAGTCTTCTGGCCACTTCGATTAATAATAAATCCCCGGCCTTATGACCATGCTTATCATTTAGGGGTTTGAAGTTGTCTAAATCCAGGAACATCACCGCGCCGAAATGACCGCTACGTTTACTGGTCGCGATTGCGTGTTCAAGTCTATCGTCCAACAAACGGCGATTGGGAAGTTGCGTCAAAGAATCATGAAATGCCAAATCGTGAATATTTGATTCGCTTAGCTTTCGTTCCGTAATATCATGTGATACAACAATCACTCGCAAAGGCTCTCCATGAGTGTTTTTGATCAGCCACCCTCTTGACTCCATATTACGTATGCTACCGTTTGGCAGAACAAACCTATATTCGGTGCGATGACCTATGCCCTTTTGAACGGTTTCCTTGAACGTCTCTTTGATATGGTCTCTGTCTTCCGGATGTATTTCGGCAAAGCAATCAGAACCTTTTATTGCCTTGATATCTCCAAATAGATTGGCGTAGGAAGGATTGTTGTATATCCGTTTACCTTCAAGATCAAGCACAGCGATATAGTCTTCGACATTTTCTGAAATTGTACGGAAGAATTCTTCCTGTTCATGCAGAGCTTCTTCAGCCAATTTGCGCTCAGTAATATTGCGCGATGTTACCAATAAGAACGGTTTTCCATCCTGTTTCATGGCAGTCAGAGTTACCTCTGACGGAAAGATTTCGCCATTCAATCTCTTATTCATCCACTCAAAGCGGTGAAAACCCTTTTCAAATGCAATTTTTATATAATCATTGGCCAACTGTTGTGACATTGCTCCATTCGGTTGGAATTGTGGGGCTAAATCGGCTGGAGTAAGCAAACGAAATTCTTCCAACGTTGCGCAACCAGATTCGGTCAATGCAGCTTTATTGGCGTCAAAATATCCGTTTTCATCCAGCATCATTAACATGTCGCTACTCGAATCGAAAACAGTTCTAAATTTTTGTTCAGATTTTCGTAAAGATTCTTCCGTTCTTTTTCGCTCAGTGATGTCTTTGGCAAAACCAACGTTATATTCCTGCCCTTCAAAACAGACGTAATTCGCTATTACTTCAACAGGAAATATTGAGCCATCTTTACGTTTGTGAAGTGTTTCAAAAGACTGGGATTTGTCGTGTTTCAATTGCTGAAAATGTTGGCTCCATAGACTGATTGGATAGTTTGGGTCTAGATCAGAAACAGTCAGTCGAAGTAATTCTTGCTTCGTAGAACCCAGTGTATGGCAAGCTTGATTATTTACATAGTAAATGCGGGCATCAATTCCTATCCAATAGATTTCAATGGAAACATTGTCCATCGCAAACTGCGTCAATTGCTTTTGCAGTTCCGATGAACCGGTCAGGACGTCAGTCAATTCATTTTTCATCAATGTTCACAATTCGGACAAAATATACTGGACGACTTGTATATTTGAGATTAGTCTTATCGTTCTTTTTATACACTAATTGACAGGAATAATATATATGCCAAAAGGCCTAGATATTTTCCTGAATAATTGAAATTTGCGGGGGGGGTGAATCTGGATTGATTCAGAAATATTTCAACAACAATAATGGTAATGATTTTTGACCAACTTTTACCGGCTTGAAATAATCACAAAAATCCAAATAGTTGCGAGCTGCGCATTTAAAATATACCGACTATTACACCGTTTTCATTTACATCAATCGAATGGGCGGATGGAATCTTTGGTAAACCCGGCATGGTCATGATCTCGGCACATACAACCACAATAAATTCAGCTCCTGCCGCTAATCTGACATCACTGATGTTAAGAGTATGGTTACTGGGAGCGCCTCTCAAGGTTGGATCGGTGGA
>CAIRAO010000171.1 GCA_903876625.1 uncultured Gallionellaceae bacterium
GACTTGTTGCACAGGAGAAAGAAAAAACTGACGTCTTTGCAAACGAGTTACAAAGGTAAATGGCTTAAAGTATAGTCAGTCATTTTTAGAATCCATGGCTTCAATTTTAGCCAGTGTATTCTTTGCCTAGATAGCATAATTATGGTTAAAAAGCTCGGCATTCAATGCAGTCTATTTCTGTCAATAAGAATAGAATGCAGTAGTTCGAAACAAACTCGTTGATTAACTATTTAGAAACGTTGATGACATCAATAAATACTCGCTCTCTAAGGCAACGTGTATTCCATTCCAGTTCGTGGACTCTCATCGGATACGGCGTAAATCAGGCCTTGCGACTAGCCGGGAATCTCATCCTGACGCGACTATTGTTCCCCGAAGCATTCGGCATGATGGCAATATTTATGGCCGTAAATTTTGGTGTACATATGCTTTCAGACGTGGGCGTCGGCCCTACTATAGTCCAGAAGGAAAATGGAAACGATCCCGTATTCTTGAATACCGTCTGGACGGTACAGATTGTCCGGGGCGTGTTGGCATGGCTTGCCCTGTGTGCCTTCGCTTGGCCGGCATCAAAATTGTACAATGAACCCCTGCTTGCTTTGTTGTTACCTATTGCCGGATTAATTGCAATCATCGGTGGCTTCACCCCCACCAAATTTTATACTGCGCAACGTAATTTGGAAGCTTATAAAATAACAATGATTGATGTTGGCTCTTACGCTTTCGGCCTGCTTTGTACCATTATTCTTGCCTGGTCCATGAAATCAGTATGGGCTCTGGTATGGGGTTCAGTAATCAATACTTGTTTACAATTGGTCGCAAGTCATTTATTTCTTCATGGTATTAAAAACCGCTTCGCGTGGGACCATTCATCACTCAAGCACATAAGAGGCTTTGGGCGCTGGATTCTTTTAGGTTCCGTTCTAACTTTCTTGTCGGGTGAAGGCGTCCGGCTGTTAATTGGTGCGATGCTCGACATGCGCCAATTGGCGTTATTCACGCTGGCGGGCACGATGAGTCTGATGTTTTGGCAGGCAATACAACAACTGGCCGGAAGGGTTTTTTTTCCCGCCTACTCTGAAGTTTATCGCAACAATCCGGAAAAATTACCACAGGTGCTATTCAAAGCTCGTCTGGTTGTTATATTACCCACTTGGGGGCTGGCAGTTTTTTTCATCTTTTTTGGATCGGCGCTCATGGGGTTGCTATACGATCAGCGATATCATGAATCGGGGCTGATGCTGCAACAGCTCGCTGCCGGAACGCTTATTTCATGTATATGGGGATCATACGCTGGCGTATTGCTGGCTATGGGTAAGGCAGCCGCTACGACTGTGTTGACAGCAATACAGGTTGCTTGCCAGATTGGCTTGATGGCCATGGCATATTACCTTGGAAAAGGCTCAGACCTGGTTATTGTTATAGCTGCGGCCAATTGGCTGGTCTATCCTTTCTATGCTTATGTATTGTCCCGCTACGGGCTTTGGCAACGCAAGCTTGATCTGATATTGCTTGCAGCGTCAGTATTAATTGTCTTGCTGGCTTGGTCCCGGTTACATCTAATATAACTTTCAAGACTTCAAGAATGAATATTGCTTGAAGTTTAAAAAAACATTCATACGGAAATATACTTTAATGCGCGACTTTACATCCAAGTGGTCATTCGCAGTAACCAAACATTTATTATCAACACGTCTTACTGGCCGACAGTCCCGTACTCTGGAAAGTGTAGCTATCAAATCATGGGAAATTGCTCCAAGCGAACAAGTGATTGTCCCGCCCGCGTATTTCCTTCCCAACCAGAGTGAACGCGTCACAGGGTGGGAATTTTCAGCCAAAAATCCTATCGCAAGCATGGGTGGGGGTAACGTAAATAATGGTTCAACCCGAGGATTCCTTCTTAAAGGTGTCTGGTTATTTGATGGTGCACTCTATAAAAATGATGCCCGTTTATGGTTGAAACCAAGATCAAATAAATGGCCCCAATTTCGTGTGGAATGTGAGATAGAAAGAGGTGCATTATTTTGCACTGCGATGGGCAACAAGTATTTTGGTCAATGGTTGATGGATGACTGCGTGACCTATCCTTTGGCCAGTCAGGAAGGCACCCCCGTTACTACCGATCAAAGTATAAATCTTCACACTAAAGGCTATGAAGATTGGCTTGGCATGAAACCTACTCGTCTACACAATGCATTCTTTCGAGAACTGGTAGTCTTTCAGGATGTCGGGCAAAATCGAAATAAGCATGCGCGTTTTCGAGCAATGAGTGATCGATTGCTCTCGAAGGTCAAGCATGCCCCCCATCCAGGGGTATTTATTATGCGTGGCACAACGGGAAATAAACGGCTTTTGCACAATGAAATTGAATTAGCCGAACATCTGCGCGACCACAGGGGGTTTCGCATAGTGGAGCCTGAAAAACATGATGTTGAAACCATCGTTGCTCTTTGTGCCGGGGCACAAACTATTGTTGGCGTTGAAGGAAGCGGCCTCATTCATGGTATCCTGACTCTTCCGATTGGCGGGAGGTTACTGACCTTGCAACCGCCAGACCGATTTGTCAAAGTTTACAAAGATCTCACAGATCGCGATGGGCAGCATTTTGGTTTCGTGGTTGGTCAAGTCAAAGAAAATGGGTTTATTATAGACCCCGCCGAGGTGGAACAAACTCTGGATCTTTTCCCCTCATCATCGTGATAGCTCACCTCGTTAGGTTCGAAGTGCCGGCAAATTCCCAATGATCCACATTTTGTTCAACCATCCTGTTAACAGAATTAATTTATTTGTCATGTTAAAAGTTTCGAGTGCACACTTGAATCGAGCCAACTGGGCGAGCCAATGTCTGAAATAATTCGTTCCCTGATCTTCATTCTGATTATCGAAACAGCCTTTTTTGCCATCATCAAAAAACCTGTATGTTCAGTAATTGACGCGACCGATTTTGTTAGAAGAAGAAATCTTTGGTTTGCGCTCACGATTGTTGCATTTGTGACGCAAAATTTTTGGATTTATACAGCCTTGGCGTTGCTGCTACTTTTCTATGCATATAAAAAAGAAACGAACCCAATTGCGTTATTCTGTTCCGTGCTGTTTGTACTCCCGGTAGTCAATGTTGATATTCCCGGCGTGGGTGGTATTCGGTTAATTTTTGAACTCTCAAATTTAAGATTGCTGGAACTGGCCATTCTTTTTCCCCTATTCCTTTCCCTGCGCAAGCAATCGGATACGATCAGGTTTGGCCGAACAAATGCTGATAAAATTTTTGCACTCTATTTAATACTCAATTGCTTGCTGTATTTTCGAGACTTTAATATAACCAATAACCTCCGCTCGATTTTCTACCTCTTCATAGATGTTTTTCTTGGCTACTATGTTTTTAGTCGTGTTTTAAAATCCCTTCAGAACTTCCGTGAAACTATATTGAGTCTGCTGATTTCAATTTTGATTTTGGCACCCTTGGGCGTGTTTGAGTTTTTAAGGAACTGGTTGCTGTATTCGGCCTTGGCTCAAAATTTAAGCCTCACACCGGATTCATTCACTGATTATCTGGAACGAGATGGAATGCTTAGAGCGGCAGTCACAACCGGTCAATCGATTGTTTTGGGATATTTGTTTGTGGTTGGAATCGGGCTCTACATTTTTTTTCAACGTTCGATTCAAAAACCTATCGTTCGTTATCTTGGCTTGGCTTTATTGTTTGCCGGTTCGTTTTCTTCTATATCCAGGGGCCCCTGGGTCGGTCTGGTATTTTTGTTTGTCACCTTTATTGCCACGGGAAAAAATGTTTTGCGAAACATTGCAATACTTGCCTTTACAGCAATGTTTGCTCTTTCGGTTATTTCGTTCCTTCCCGGCGGGCAGAAAGTATTGAATTTGCTCCCGTTCGTCGGAACAGTTGATGCGGAAAACGTTAGCTATCGCGAAGATTTGATAACCAATTCGTTGATTGTAATCAAGCGCAACTTTTTATTTGGCTCAACCGATTATCTACAAACGCCCGAACTGGAATCCATGCGACAAGGTCAAGGTATTATCGACATTGTTAATAGTTATATTCAAATTGCTCTAAGCACCGGAGTAGTCGGGCTAGGATTATTCGTCGCATTCTTTGCTTTTGTTCTATGGGGGATATATCAATCAATGCAAACTATTCTGGATTTTGACAGCGACGAATACCTGCTGGGAAGAGTTTTGTTCTCCTCAATTGCATCCATTTTAATAATGATATTTACGGTCAGTAGCATTACCTTTATTCCGATTGTCTACTGGTCTCTTGCCGGCATGGGGGTTGCTTATTCTCAGATGATCGGGAAAAACTCAAGGAAACCTCTTTAAATGCAGGAATTCAAAAAGTGATCCCTCACCCCAACCCTCCCCGAGGAAGAGGGGGCTTGTTCGGCGTTTCCTTAGATATTCTCCTTTTAAAAAAGCGAAGTAACTGTTCCCAACAGGTGAGTTATCCGGCCTTTGTTGCTGCGCTTTTTCCAGCATCATTTTTATAATGATCGTAGTAATAGGCGTTATTGTGTCCGCTCGTTGCCTTGTTGAGAATCACACCGAGAACTTTTTCTGGCGGAATCAGCCGCAAACAATCTTCAACAATTTGTTTGGAACACAAGCCACAGGGCACCACAATAAGGAAACAATCAACCTGCTGAGTCATTGTCATGACATCGTCCGCGATGATCGTAGGGGGCAAATCGAAGATGACAATACGGGATTCATATCGCTGACTCAATTCGTTTACCAAAGAAGATATTTTCTTTGAGGACAAGGTTTCCGATGGTTTTTCTACAGAGTTATTAGTCGGAATGACTACAAACCGTGGAATATCAGGATTAACAAGAATATCTTGAATCTCTGCGGTGTCATTCAAAAAATCATTCAGGGATTTCTCCATTTGAAGCCCAAGAAAATAACCAACTCTGGGTTTTCGCAAATCAAAATCAATTAGCATTGAAGTTTTGTTTGTTTGTTGGGCTATGCCGATAGCCAGATTAACTGCAATCGTGGTTTTTCCCGATCCGGGGATAGGGGAAGTAATGGCTATGTTTTTCCATCCTTTTTCTTCCATCTTTTGCAAAACTGAAGTGCGCAAGAAATCAAATGACATACTCGCAACGTCATTTTTATCCATAGCAATAATTTTGTTTCTTCTCAGTGTTTCCGGATTCAACTTAATAACACGAGTATCTCTATATTCTATTGATTCCAGATTACCCTTGGCCGAGGAAATCGCTTGTGCCGCAATATTTTCCGGTTGTTGCGCCTTTGCCTTCTCGACTGCCAATTTTATTCGTTCCAATTCATTCTCCTTATGTTCTGGCCGAAATTTTTAAAAATATATCGTCCAACGGCATAAATAAAAAATTAACCACCAACAAGAAGATTAAAAATAATACAGCCCCCCCGATCAAAATCCATTTCTTCAACTTCTTTTTCTTCTCGATCTGCTCATCATCTTCCGGTGTGGGCAGCAAGGGAATCACAGCAAACGGGCGATATCCCAATAAACTGAAGAACGAATCGGGGCCATATATCCTCTTTTCTCTAAGTTCAATCAACATCGTTGATCCAACCGAGGCTCCAATTGCGAGAAAGAATCCCAGAAAAAGAATTTTAGTTCGGTTGGGTTTGGATGGTGAGTCGGGCATCATGGGTGATTCGATCACAGTCAAGCGCTCCCCTTTGTGTTCCGACTCCAGGTTTTTTTCGATACGCGCATCCATCTTTTTTTCGCGCATTTCATCGAACTTTTTTAGTGCGGCATCCCGATCGCGAATGAGAATTTCCAGTTCATTGGAAACCAGTGGAGTGGCTTCCATGGAATTCTGATTTTGAGCAATTTTTTCTTCCAGCATTTTTTTCTGTTGTTCAAGAGATTGCAATCTGGATTTCACAGAATTAATCGACGATTGAATTCTAAATTCGGCCAAATTTGTAGCCGCTCCACCTATCGGTCTATTTGATTCATTTGTACTATTGCCTTGCTGTTCGAGTGCATCAATTTTTCGTTTAAGTGCCCGGACATCCGGATGTTCCTGTGTGTAAATAGAAGTTAGTTTGGTATATTGAGCCCGAAGTGCCTCCAAACTTTCAGCCGGGTTGTCACTTAATCCCTGCTTTGAAGCTGCGAGCTGGGCTTGGAGAGTGCGCAATTCATCATTTCCACTCCGAATGTCTCGCTCCACCGAATATAAGTCATTCTCGGAGCGAGCCACCAGAGATTCACGAATATTCATTTGCTCAGGGAGATTATTTTTGTTACGCCTTTTAAAATCGGCAATCTTTTCATCCAATCGGTCAACATCAACTTTAATCCTGTTCGCCTCGTCTGAAAGAAACCCATGGGTTTCCTCGGCACCAGTGATGCGTAACTTGTGATTCCAATCAATGAAAAGGGAAACCAGGTCTTTAGTTACGTTATAGGTAACTTCAGGATTTTGATTTTCAAAAGCGATGAGAATGGAAATGGACGGCGAACCTCTTCGTGTATTTAACACAGTGGAGTTGACTTCTATGACCTTCCTTAATTGACCTGCTATATCTGTTGCTGTAAGCGAACCGGTTTTAACTGCAAACAAATTATATTTATCGTTTATTGACATTAAACTGTCCCGGCTCAAAACACGTTCTTTTATGCCGGAAATTAACTCTTCCAGATTATTTCTACTTGCATCACTCAAGACTCCACCGGAACCTGAAGGCGATTCAACAAGAATAGTTCCACTGGATTTATAAACCGGAGAAATGGAGAAAGCGACAATTATTACCATCACATAAATCGTGGTAAATATTGCCGCGAGGAACCTTTTATGGCTGTTTAAGATAAACAAGTAATCTGCCAAGGTAAGTTGATATTGATCAGTAGCCATAAGGTCACATTAAAAAATATTGACTAAAATAAACTCAAGCCGGAATAGCTCAGGGAAAGTCCAATAACATTATTGAAAACTACGGTAACCCCCTCGCCTTTATTTTGTAAATTTGCGTAATAAGTTCGACACTTCCAAGTAGCGCTTACTTCATTTTCAAACCACCAACCTAAAGACGATTGGCTCGTATAACCAATAGATTGGGGAATCAGGTTTTTGATAAATGAATAATCCAAACCGACTTTTATATATTCACTGAGTGCATATCCCGAATTGAATTTGACCTGATCAGCTTTAACAAATCCGCCCATACCGCTCGCAACCAACATTTGACCGGTTGCCAATTTGCTCTCGCTAAATTGCCCCGTGTATTTGAAATCCATCAACGCTTCCGGGGTGCTATTTCCCAAATTATCCTGAGCTTCCGCAAGTTGAGTTTTCCATAATGTTTTTTCGCCAGTCCACTCAATACCCACGGCTTCTTCATTAAAGGTTTGTGGCAACGAAATAGCAACACCTAAAGGAAGTGTCAAATTACTTCTTGATAGCTTGCCAAATAAAACTGAAGATTCATAGATTTCATAACTAAACTTCAAACTGGCTGAAGTCAGTTCATAATTGTTATAGCTTGAGTCTTGGTAGGTAGCCTTATCATATAGCCCATTCAATTCAACATTACTTCTTTGCCCGGATTGTTCGATCCAATCTCCGGTGATTTCTGATAAATCACGAGTTGAAGAAGGCGAAGACGTTCGACCCACTGAATCAATGCCTGAATATCTTGTAGACGTTTGGATGTAGGAAGATTTCAAATCGAGCGTCCGATTCTCGCCACTATGAAGCCAATTCAAAAGTGCTGCAGGGTTTACCGAATCAGAGCTTACCGCCAAATTTGAAGAGTCTTGCATCAGTAAATTAAAACCTGCAACAATTTTGTCAGTTCCGAAAACTTTAGTTACGGTAACCGCCGGCTGAAAATAAGCCACCCAGGAACCTGAAGCACCCGGACTCAAACTTGGGTTGGAGTCATATTCGGTACTCAATTTACTTGCAAAAACGGTCTGCAAGGAATCCGCCTTTCCTTGCTGAAATACGCAAAGGCCAAGCACTGAAACAGTTAAAAAGAAAAGTTGTTTTAGACTCACAAAAAAATACCAATGCATGTGCCGAATTTAAGGTGCCACATTTAGAACGACTCCGTATAAATCCCCTCTCCCCGAGGGAGAGGGAGAAAAACACACAAAATAGGCGCAACTTTAAGGCACTATCAAAGTGTCTTCTGCTCTTAAAAGAATATTGGTTGATAAATTTTTCCCTGAAATGATATTGCTATAGTTAATAGGAATAACCACTTGTCCTTCAGGATTGTTTCGTAATAGTTTGATTCCACCTTCATCGGCAAATTTATCCAGGCCACCTACAATACTGAGGGCTTGCAAAACAGTTGTCGGACCACTAATAGTAATGAAACCGGGGCGCATTACTTTGCCACTGACAAAAGCGCGATTGCCGTCGATGCCAACAATAGCAACTGATACGACAGGATTCGGCAAAAACTTCTTTAATTTTGTGGTGATAATTTGCTCTGCCTCTGTGGTTGATAGATCGGCAATTTCAACACGACCAATCAATGGATAAGTTAAGCTTCCATCGGGCAAAATAACCAATTGCTTCTGCAGAGTTTCTTCGCGCCAAACTGAAATAAAGACAGAATCTCCCCTGTGAAGATGGTAAATCTCGGATTTATTTGCGGTCAGCGTATCCGCACTAGCCAGGCTACCCAGCAGGAATGTCATCGACATCAGGAACAAAATATTTTTGGACATTTTCAAAACTTTCAGTGCACAGATTAATTAAACTACGCTTTCCGTAGTGATTTTTTTGAAGCGTTGAACGATGCCGTGACGTTTCAACATGGATAACCATTCTGATTCATTCGACATAATGATTTTGTCCAAATATTGGATGTTGTGTTCTATAGACGTGAGATAATAATTTCTATCATCGCCCACCCAATCTTTAAAATGGAAATTTAGTCGTTGATATATGCCACCCAGTTCCCCATCCAAAGTTTTTCGAATACTTTCGTAGAAACTGTGTGTTTTTTTTAAAAGATCATTCGTATCCACAAGATTTCCATAATCGGCTTCTTTGAACTCAGTAAATAGAAATAACAACTTTTCAAGATAGTTCCGATCGGCCATTTGACCCACAATGTCAGCACTTCCAACTATTTGTCCAAGCAGTTTTATGCGGGGGCTGGCAAAATTGAGGTCAGACAAATTCACACGCAGGTCGGTGCAACGAATAATCTGCCCCAATGGCACTACCCAAGCTGACGGGATGGACCTATTGCCAAGGTTTTGCTCCATGAACCCGATACCGCGGGTGATATGTATCTTGGTAAATTGAGCACCAGTCCCTGCTGTTTCTTCAACTTTTTGGGCATATCCAACATCATGCAAAAGCGCGGCAATCATGATCAGTGAAATTTCATCATCCGATAATTTGGTATCGGAAAGGTGAACACCGTGCAGCATACGAACTGAGCAAATAAACACATCGAGAGTATGGCGAAGATCGTGATAAGGAGTTTGGATAGGGTTATATTTTGGATATGAACCGCTAAATAAACACATGACATCGTCATAAACATTTCTTACTGTTGTTAAATCGATATCGGGGCTTATGCTATGGACGATTTCACTCGCTTTACGCCGTGTCTCGACCGAATCATGATTAACAAACAGCTCTCGAATTTCAGAAGGAACTAAATTGCTTTTAATTGACATCATGTCACCCGCTGAAAAATTTATTTGGTATGGCGACCGCAAACCGTAATAGAGTTAAAAAGTATTTCTGTTGCAGCTTCCCTGGGTATTAAGCAATTAACTTAACAAGTAAATCCCGCTTCATTCGACTCCTGAGTCTTCCACTCGGCAATCTCTGCTTTGGCACACTTGCACTCGGCGCACATCGGTAATGATGTTGATCCCTGTTCATGGCAGCGATAAATCCAATATTCATATTGCGCCGCATATTCCTCTTTAAATTTGGGTAAATGACGGCTTAGGTAGTCGATGATTTTATGTTGCAGGCAGGCATAAGATTTATTGCATTGGTTCTTTCTGTACTCAAGCCACAAATATTCTTCCGGCATCATTCCGCTTTCTTTGTGTGCATCACTAAATCCTAAAAATTTATAGAATTCATTAACATCATCCACATGGAATATTTTATTGCTTCCAAACGTTACGAATCCATAACACGAACTGGAAGGAGACGTGAAATTTAGCTGAAAGTGATTCTGGGCAGTTTGATATTGGGCCATAATTTCTTTCAATTCGGTTTTTTTCAAGCGTGAGAATATCGCAATGATTTTCTTGATTTCGCACTGATAAGTTTCACGTAATTGCCATGTAAACTATGCCCTGATAAAAACTCTTGATACGTACTCTAGCGTACATAACGCTAAATAATTATTCGGGCATTTGTTGGCACCATTGCTAAATTCCGGTGAACTGCAGTTTTGCGTTACGCTGTAGGAGTTGACCGAGTTGTTGGTCGAGAGGATATTGTTGATCAGCAGCTCCGCTACTGCTATTCTCGAACGAAATGGCGGCAGGAAGGTTAGCACTCTCAGTTCTTTAGCTGCGTTGGAGTGTGCTCAAGGCATATAGCTACATACTCTGTTTTGCCCAACTCGAAAAGCAATATTATTAATTGTCGCTTGCAAACCAGCCCTTTATCAACAACAATCGTGGCTGGAATTATTTCCATTTTACAAACCACTTAGGGGATCAACAATGAACCGTCAAGAACTCATCGAAGCACTCGCAAAAACAACAGGAGATACAAAAGCAGGAGCTGACCGTAACATCGCTGCAATTATCGAAATCATCACTGCCACACTGAAGAAGGGCGACAAGCTCGCACTCGTTGGTTTCGGTACCTTTGAAGTGCGCAAACGCGCCGCTCGTGCAGGGCGCAATCCCGCCACAGGCGCCGCGATCAAGATCAAGGCATCTAAGGCCCCGGCATTTAAGGCTGGTGCTACACTCAAGGCTGCTGTGAACGGCTCGAAGAAGTAACACGTTGCAAAGAAGACCGGTGCGCTAGCCGGTCTTCAGCCATTGGTTTTTGGAATCGAGTTTTGCAGCATAACCTGCAAATAACTTTAGACCAGCTACACCGAGGCACTTATTACTAACATACCCTCATCCTTAGCCGACAAACTGCGTAGCGAAGCGTCAAGTTTTTTCGCCAGTGCGGCCTTTTTCGGACTTCTATCAATTGTGTTTGCCGTCGCTTGGTTTATTGGCACCTTGAATTTGAAGGATTCGCCTCTGCCACCTGGGGTGCACCCAGCCGAAGGCTACGTCACGCACATAGAGAAAGTGCATTTTTCCAAGGGATACACATACATCCACCTCGACATCAAGACTGGAAGCCAAACGGAAACTTGGGCCTATCTGGAAGATCTCCAAAGATTTGCTCCGGCCCTCAAATCGTTACGCGTTGGGGACTTTGTAAAAGCCTTAATCGTGCCTAAGAACCACGGAAAGGCCACTAGCCAGATCATTGAGTTACGCCGCGGCGGCTATACGCTCCTGACCGTCTATCAAGCGCGAGCCTACCGCATTGACGAGATCGCCACCACCGGTGTATCCGCCCTTATCTGTGGAGCGTTCGCTGTCACGCTCGGCTTCATTGCTCGCGTTCTCCGTATCCGCGCCGAAAATCCACCGTTTGGCAGCCAAACCATCGCTGAGTGGTTCGCCCATCTTTCGTGGACGATCTATGGCGGAGCCCTACTATTGATCTTTGTTGTCAGTGCCTATTTTCTTTATAGCGCTGGCAGCGTCAACATCATCTGGGTGCTTGGCTCCGGGATCGTGATATTGGGCCTGGGTGCCCGGCGCGCCGCTCTACAGAAGTGTTACATCGACGATAACTGCTGCTTGCACTGCGGCGCCCCTCTGGGGAACGCTCCTGCATTGAGATTTATTTACGGACGTTTCAGCGGGAAAAGCTATGGCTATTGCCTTGCATGCGCCCCCGCCGCTCAACTAAAGAGATACCTAATTGGAGGAATCATCGCCTTCGGATTCGGTACTGTGCTGCTCATGGCCGTTAACCCTGCCGGAATGTTGGCAACCCTTCTGGCGCTCGTCTTTGACCTGACCTTACTACCGATGATCGTCCGCTGGATGTTTGGAGGAGAGATACGATGAAATTCTTGATTTTCAGTTCTGGTTCGTTGGCGATGACGTCACCAGCCAAAGGTACTCGGCAGTAGACGTATAGCAAATGTTTGTCAGCTAGTGAGGCAGACGTTAAAAACTACGAATTCGATGAATGTCAAACTCACCCTATGGCAACAACACGAACTTCACTGCATCAAATAGTTACCCCATAAGCAGCGCTTCGCCAGTGGCTAATATGGCTGGTCAGGGACCTTTTTGACGATATAATTACACAGCGTTTGACCGACTACAAAATAATATTAATGACAAATTCGTAATCAAATCATATCAACACAATTGTATTTTTTTATGAAAAACGGTTAAAAACTAAAATCAACCACAGATTACGGATACCCGAAATTACTTAAAGCATCTTCTTCAACTGGTACAACCTTTCCAGGGCCTCTTTAGGACTTAGGTCATCCGGATGCAATTCGCGCAACATCGCAAACAGCGGATGCTCTTCCGGTTCTTCGATCTCTACCCGCTTGTTATCGAACAAATCTCCCTGCGGATTCTGTGCTGCACTGTTTTGTTCCAGAGCGCGCAGTTGTTTTTTCGCGTTCCGAATGACGCTTTGCGGCACGCCTGCGAGCGCAGCAACCTGCAGGCCGTAACTCTGGCTGGCCGCACCTTCGTTGACGCTGTGAAGAAAAACGATGCTGTGTTGGTGTTCGATTGCAGACAAATGCACGTTCGCGAGTTGCTGAAATTCTTCGTTCAGGCGCGTTAGTTCGAAATAGTGTGTGGCGAACAAAGTGTAACTGCGGTTGTTCTCCAATAAGTGACGGGCGATGGCATAGGCGAGCGCAAGGCCGTCAAAAGTTGAAGTGCCGCGCCCGATTTCATCCACCAGTACCAGACTTTTGTCGGTGGCGTTGTGCAGAATGTTGGCAGCTTCGGTCATTTCGACCATGAAGGTGGAACGTCCGCTGGCGAGATCGTCGGATGCGCCGATGCGGGTGAATATCTGGTCGATCTCGCCAAGCACTGCTTGCTGTGCAGGAACGAAGCAGCCTATATGAGCGAGCAGTGCGATGATGGCGACCTGGCGCATATAGGTGGATTTACCGCCCATGTTCGGGCCTGTGATAAGCAGCGTACGACGCGCGTCGTTGAGCGTGGTGTCGTTCGGCGTGAACTGATCTATCTGCGCTTCCACAACCGGATGCCGACCTTTAATGATGCTGATCTGCGCGTTGTCACTGAATTGGGGTTCACTGAAATTTAGCGTTGCAGCACGTTCGGAGAAAGTGGCAAGTACGTCCAGTTCAGCGATGGCGGCGGCAATCTGTTGCAGTTCCGGAATGAACGGCGCGAGCTGGTCGAGCAATTGTTCGTAAAGAAATTTTTCGCGCGCCAGTGCACGGTCGTTGGCGGAGAGTGCTTTGTCCTCGAAAGCTTTTAATTCTGGCGTGATATAACGTTCGGCATTTTTCAAGGTTTGACGACGACGGTAATCGTCCGGTACATTGACGGACTGAGCTGAACTCACTTCAATGTAGAAACCATGCACGCGGTTGTATTCGACTTTTAAGGTGGTGATGCCGGTACGGGCGCGTTCATGCGCTTCCAGTTCCAGAAGGAAGTCGCCGCAGTTGGTTTGAATGCCGCGCAGTTCGTCCAGATCGGCGTCGAAATCGTCGGCTATAACACCTCCTTCGCGCAAAACACTGGAAGGTTCTGCCTTTAATGAGTTTTGCAGAATGGAGACGAGTTGAACATCGGTTTGAAGAGCGTCGTTATGTCTATTGATAAGCGGTGAATCGCATGCGGATAATGAGTTACGCAATTGCGGCAATGTGTGCAACGTATCGCGCAAACCGGAAAGATCGCGCGGACGCGCACTGCGCAACGCGATGCGGGCGGTGATGCGTTCAACATCGACACTTGGTTTTATGTGGTCGCGGACAGTACTGAGATAATCACCGAGTTTGTCCACTGCATCTAGTCTCTCACGCAGAATATTTCTATCGCGCAACGGATGATGCAGCCAGTTGGCTAGCAATCGACTACCCATATTGGATGCACAGGTGTCGAGCAGTGAGAGAAGAGTTGGAGCGGATTCACCGCGTAAAGTTTGAGTGATTTCCAGATTGCGTCGCGTGGAGACGTCCATTCGCACGTATTCGTCTGCACTGTAAACCTGCATGCTGCGGATGTGACCGATAGCTTGACCTTGGGTGAGTTTGGCGTAACCAAGTAGCGCGCCAGCGGCCTCTAGGCCTATGGTAAATTCATCGCACCCGAATCCAGCGAGATCGATGGTGGCAAACTGCTGACACAACGTTCGACGCGCGGTGCTCAATTCAAAATGCCATTCGGGAAGGGATTTTAGTGGTGCGCGGGAAATCACCCCCTCCCCAACCCTTCCACGCAGAGAGAGGGAATCGAGGTTCTCGACGTGCAGAATTTCGGAAGGTTGCAAACGTTCCAGTTCGGTGGGCAGATTATTGGTGATTGTTTCGCATACAAAAAATTGTCCGGAGGCCAGATTCAGCCAAGCCAGTCCCAGTTTGCCGCTGCGCTGGTGCAATGCCAGCAACAAGTTGTCGCGTTTTTCTTCCAGTAAAGCCGAGTCAGTAACGGTGCCCGGAGTGACGATGCGCATTACTTTGCGCTCGACTGGGCCTTTGCTGGTAGCAGGGTCACCGATCTGTTCACAGATGGCGATGGATTCGCCCATTTTTACTAGACGAGCCAGATATTGTTCGGCGGCGTGATAAGGTACGCCGGCCATTTTGACGGGTTGCCCATTTGATGCGCCACGCTGGGTTAATGTTATGTCTAGCAACTTCGCCGCACGCTCAGCGTCTGAATGGAACAACTCGTAAAAGTCCCCCATACGATAGAACAGCAGCATGTCTGGAAAGTCTGCCTTTATTCGCAGATACTGAGTCATCATTGGCGTGTGCTGGGCGACAGTCATCGAAAGAGTTAGTAGTAATTCAGAAAGAAAGCATTTTACCGTTACTCTTGCATGAAAGTGATCAGGATTATTTATGATTCACTTAATTCAAAGTGATTTACTGCAGTATAAGATTGCGGAGTGAAGTTCACTAAGAGGAACAAGATAGGGTTGACGAACTGGCTCTACAAGCGAACAATATCGCCAGTGAAAGTAGGAGAAGCGAATTAAGATCGTTTCAGTTACTTATTCTTAAAGTTTGCAAATTTGTAGCACCCTAAAGCGAAACACAAACAAACGAGGAGAATCAAAATGGCACTAATCAGCTGGTCTAATATGCTATCAACAGGTATCGGCGAACAAGATACACAACACAAGAAACTAATCGATTTAATCAATCAACTGAATGATGCAATGCAGTCCGGTCATGCGAATGACGTCCTTGGAAAAATTCTCTCTGAACTGGTGAATTACACTGTGTTTCACTTTGGTTACGAAGAAAAATTAATGGCACAATATAAGTATGAAGATACGCCAGCTCATAAAGCTGAGCATGCCAAGTTTGTGCAGACTGCCGGCGATCTCAAGAAAAAATTCGATTCTGGCAACGCAGTCATATCGGTGGAAATCATGAATTTTCTGCGCGACTGGCTTACCAATCACATTATGAAAACAGACAAGAAGATGGGGCAGGCATTCGTCAAACTTGGGGCGAAGTAGAGCACGTTAGGCTGTTGCCGCGAAAATGCTGCTTCAGCCTATTTCTTTAGTGCTTCACTGAGATGTGGCGCAATCACTTGTAACATCTGTGCAAATATTTTTGGGTTTCCAGCACAAAGATTCCCGCTCTTGAGGTAACCGTCATTGCCTTGCAAATCACTTACCATACCACCGGCTTCAGTAATGAGCAGGCAACCGGCGGCGATGTCCCATGGTTTTAGTCCGGTTTCAAAAAAGGCATCGTAACGGCCTGCTGCTGTCCATGCCAAATCTAATGCGGCTGAACCCGCGCGACGCAACCCCGCAGTTTTTTGGATGGTATCGCGCAAGATATTCATGTAAGCATCAAGATGATCCATCTTGGAATAAGGAAAGCCGGTGCCAATCAAGCTATCAGCGAGTTGGTCGCGTTTACTTACACGAATACGTTTGTCATTGAGAAATGCGCCGCGACCGCGTGTTGCAGTAAACAGATCGTTTTTGGTTGGATCGTAGATTACGCCCTGAGTCAGAACTCCATTCTGTTGCAATGCAATAGAGACCGAGTACTGTGGAACGCCATGTAAAAAATTGGTGGTGCCATCAAGCGGGTCGATGATCCAAAGAAACTCAGACTCTCCTTGCGAACCGCTCTCTTCAGCTAAAATCGCATGGGTAGGGTAAACATCCAATATGGTCTGAATAATAGCTTGCTCAGCGGCTCGATCAACCTCACTAACATAATCAGCATTGGATTTTTTGGTGACCGTCAGATGGTCAATGTTGTCAGCCGCACGGTGAATAAGATTTCCGGCGCGACGAGCGGCCTTCACCGCAATATTGAGCATGGGATGCATGAGAACTAACCTTTTTAATGAACAAAGAACCAGATGCTATTTTAATTGGTATTGCACTTTGAATAAACATGAAATACAGTTTTAGGCAAAACCAACAGCCTAGTGCATGGAGATTGATATCCTAAATGAAGAGATAGTTGATGACTTTTAGCTAATTTGCAGTTGTTGTTCTGAACTAAATTGAACTCTTCTTGATATTTTGGATTACAAACTATTTCGTGTACAATGCCGCCCTTGCATTTATAGCTCCCTTGAGAAGAATATTGCTACAAGCATAAAATACTTAGGGATTGGTAAAAGAGGCACTTTAACACAATAAAATGCGCCCGTAGCTCAGCTGGATAGAGTACTTGGCTACGAACCAAGGGGTCAGGAGTTCGAATCTCTTCGGGCGCACCATATTCAAGTAGCAGATCAATCGCTTAGCGTTAACTGGCTAGGCGATTTTTCTTTTCAGCAAAGTCATTGCGGGACTTTTGCGGGACTCTCCCCCGCACACACGATTGGCTGCCTCAAGCAACTCAGCAAGTTCCGGTGCAGAATAGTGTGATGTGATGTCACCATTCTTATGCCCCAGCAAGACTTTCCGTGTTTCAAGTGGAACGCCTGCTGCTCTGAGTCGCCTACCAAACGTGTGTTTCAGATCGTGCGGTCTGACATTGGCTAATCCCGGCATGGCTGACTCCATGAATTTTTTCAACTCATCGGTAATCAAAATACCACGCTGCCCTTCTATCAACAATTCATGTGAAATACTCTTGCCTGAGTCAACGTATATCTTCATTGCAGCCCTGACTCTTGCCTTTCCCCATGCAGAATTGTTGATGCTGCCAACTGGCTCGTCCTCGAAAGTAAAAACTCGCTCAGGATGTTTACCTCGACAGCTTTCTACTACAGAACGCGCCACGTCATTCAACACGATCAACCTGTCCTCGCCATTCTTCACGCCAGAGTTTAATGTTCTCCCACCAAAATTCGCTGGTATCAGGAAAACATTCGCGCCAAGTTCCGGCACTTCAATTTCCCAATCCCAACGTAGATGGCAAACCTCTTGCTCACGTGTTCCTGTATTAACTTTAAACAGTGCCATTCTTGCAAGATGATCCGGCAACTCATGAAACAAGACGCTTTGCTCTGACCAAGACAACGGATAGGGCTTGCGTTCGTCATTTGCTGTCTGCATAGAAATCAATGGTGGTGTTTCTAACCATGTCAATCCGTGTTCATCCCTCCATTTCCGTGAAGCAAGATTCAAAATTCTGCGCACGATACTCAAGGCGTTATTTATGCTCTTCGACTTGATACCAGATCCGAATCTTGCTTCGATGTATGGTTGGAGTGTTCCATCATGCAATTTACTCAATGGCACTTCCCCGATAAAAGGGTCTAACGATTGCAGCATGAAGCCATCCGATACAATAGAGGCCTTCAGTTGGTTCTCGTTCAAATATTTTGTTGCAGCAACTCTAAAAATGCGATCCGGCCTTACTCCATAGACCGAAGCTTGCCTGATTGCTTCAAGTCTGCGAACTAAGTACTCTTCCGCTTCCTCTTCGTCGCATGTTCCACAGCTTTCGCAAATTCGCTGACCGTGGACGATTTTGTCAACGTGCCACATGCCGCCCGGCTTATCTGGGCGGCGGTAAAGCCCTGGCATTCGTTTTCCCATTGCGCTTCTCCTTCCAGTTTCATGAGCGCGCCGGGCTGACCGTTGCACTCCTTATATACAACCCACCAAGCATCCAAGTCAAATCTGTCGTATCCAACACCTTGTTTGCCGATAGGTACAGCAATGACGTAAGGCTTAACCTCCCTATTAAATCGATTTCGATCCATTCCTAGATAAACGTGTGCATCCTTGGCTCTTATGACGCGAGGAGGAAGGTATATTTCACGATGCTTATGAATAGAAGACGGCTGGTTTGATCGTTCGTTATTAATATAATTTCCCGAATATTTTTTCATAGTTGCTTTAAGCGGTTTGCTAATTTAGTGCACCATTCTTGCAGCGCAGCAACTCAAAAGTCAATTTAGAAATATACACTTAAACGAAATAGACAGGCTTAATAATATATGTAAAAATAAGCACATAACATTAGTTATCTTAAAGGTGCAATAAATGACATGCAGGCAATTAGGAGCAATTAATAGCATCGTTGACCAAGCGACCACAATTACAGGCAGGATGGATAGGTTGATCTTTAGAGCGGAGCTGGTTTTTCAAGGACGATCCAAAGGATTAGTGGCAAAGAGGCTAAGTAGAAAATGGCTACGTGAAAGTATCGACAATACAGACTTGAAGCAGAAGCTGGGAAAAGAAATTAAGACTTGGAATGATTATCCTTTTCGGATACCGCAATTTATTGAGATCAAGATTAACGAATTATTAGAGGAAATGGATGTTGTTAAGGAAAAGTATAAAATTGATGGGTATAAGGACGAGTTTGCTGAAGCACTTAGAAGCTCTATAGAGGTGCAGACGATACTCAATCCGAAACATAAGTCATTTGCCAACGGAAGCAAAAAAAAACATACGATGTCGGCTGAGTTGGGCGTTAAGTATTTTGCGCTAGCTCAAAAAATTGTTACGCGATTTGAATTTAATCTTATATACCGTATTCAAAGGAATGAACTAGTCCTGAATGAAAAAAATGAAATTCCAGCGGTAATATTTTCTTTGTTCAAAGACATTGCTTGTTTAGCCTACATATTAGGCTATGCGGGCACGCGGTTAGTGGGACTTCAAGGGGTTACCTACAGTCTAAAAAGGGAAAAATGGTGTTCCGTCTGCTTTCGGAGAACTAAGAATGGTAAAGACTACTGTCCTATTCATAATGGGAGCAACAAGGCCAAGGAAGCACAACGTTTTGCAAGAAGAGTTAAGAAAGCAATGCTTGAGGAGAATCCAGACCTTAAGAATGAATGGAAAATACTGAAGAAAAATATTCTTAAGGCTGAAGGATGGGAAAGGGAGACCGAAGATCCCTATCCTTATACGGATGAGTATACGTTTGAGTTACTTGTCGATCGGGTGAATAAAAGCACAACGCTAAAGCAGCTTATATCGTTAGATGAGCTTTATGTACTGATAGGTAAGCGACTGGTGATAGCGAGCGAGACCGGCGAGAGTGAGCAGTTGGACGAGAACCTCATTAAACAAATGACGGGGATGGA
>CAIRAO010000172.1 GCA_903876625.1 uncultured Gallionellaceae bacterium
CGCAATAACAAAGAAGTGCGCACCACATAAAAACTCATGAATTGATTTCCACGGAAATTGTTGGCGGCTTAACCAATGTCTGATAGATGACGCAATAGCGTTCAGTCAATTTAATCAGATTCGCCAATTGCTCTGAAGTCGCATCACTTTGGATGTCAAAGCGAAGTCGGATATTGGAAAATCCGACCGGCACTTCTTTTGATACGCCAAGCGTTCCGCGAAAATCAAGATCGCCTTCAACATATACATCACCTTTGCTCAAGGTAATTCCCATCGCTGTTGCAACTACGGTCAATGTCACTCCGGCGCACGCCGCCAAAGATTCGAGCAGCATGTCACCCGAGCAGGCATCCTGGCCCTCTCCACCCGTTGCAGGATGCAAACCCGCTTCCATTCTGGAAACACCGGTTTCGATGCGGCATGTAACGCGCGATTGGTGCAAAGACCCATGCGCGTTCAATACCCAATTGGCTTTTTCCGGCTCATCTTTATAGAGTTGTTTTAATGGAGCTTGTGCTGCACGTAATTGCTCTGTATTCAATTTAATCCACCTTTGAGATCAGCCTCATCCAACTTTAATCCAGATAACAGTACTCGTAAATCTATTTTGAAAAGAATACCGTGATATTGAATATTTTAAGGGGTTAATGGAAGAACTGATTGGATTCCTTTCGAAATGCAGCAATTCCACTTATCCTCCTAGGTATTTCTACCTATTTCCATAATTACAACAGGGTGATATCCTCAGCAAGGTATAATTATTCTTGCTGCGTGCCAGAGTCTCTATTTTCTGGCTCAGACAGAAGGTCTTTTCCAAGGAGTTGACGACCTTGACCTGCATAAATTATTTCAGCATACCTGCATTAGTTGAAAGTTTAGATCCCCAAACTTTAATTCTAACTGTTGCTTCTTTTGAGTTGAGCTAACAATGCAATCAATCGATATTTTTCCGTGGAATGAGAATTTTTATACGGGCATAGCGATAATCGATGAGCAACACGAAAAGCTCGTTGTTATTCTGAATAAACTTGCAAGCCACGTAGCGTACGAGTCCAATCATCCCGAATTAAGTCGCGTATTTGATGAACTCACAGATTACGCTGCTTATCATTTCAAAACAGAAGAGTCTATTTGGCATGAGTTTCTTCCTGCTGATGAAATGGAAACAAAACACCTGGAAACACATCTAAGTTTTATTGCATCAATAAATAAATTTAAGAGTGGAGAAATTCTCAGGCCGCTTGACGAAATTGTTGCAGATACGCTTTCATTTTTAACACGATGGCTAGTTTCCCACATTCTGGAAACAGACAGAAAAATGGCCATGGTAGTGCAGGCATTACAATCCGGCATGTCTCTTGATGCAGCAAAGAAACATGCCAGTGAAGAGATGAGCGGCACGATGAGGGCATTAATCGACATCATCCTTTCAACCTATGGCTACCATGTTACAAATACCCTGCGTCTGATTAAAGAGATCGCCGAACGAAAGAAATTTGAAGATACCGTTCACGATATGGTCTTCTACGATCCTCTCACGCATCTTCCCAATCTCAATTTGTTGTTGTCGATATTGCAGAAGAAAATTGAAGGAACGGCCACTCAACAAACTTTCAGCGCAATCCTGGTGATCAATATAGATGACTTTAAAAGTTTGAATGATTTCAAAGGTCGCGAGGTTGGCGATCTGCTCTTGATTGAGATTACTGATCACTTGAAGTCTTCAGTACATTCCAAGGACATCATCGCAAGGGTGGGTGGCGATGAATTTGTCGTGACTATAGACCTACCTGGAGATGCAATCGATGTTGCGACGGCTGAGTCCAAGGCTGTGGCCAACAGAATTCTGGGTAAAATAAATCAACCGCTTGATTTGCGGGGTCATGCCTATCATTGTACGGTGAGTACCGGGATTACTTTATTCAAAACGGATAAATTTACTGCACAACAACTTTTGAAGCAGGCTAACGTGGCTATGCACAACTCCAAACGGCATGGGAGAAACACAATTAGCTTCTTTGACCCAACCTCAGAAGTTGAACTGGAATCCCGTGTGAAATTGGAATCCTGGATGCACAGCGCTCTTAACGGGCAGTATAGATTGCACTACCAGATTCAGGTTGATGCTGAAGGAAAGGCGACTGGTGCCGAGGCACTGATACGCTGGCAACACCCGGAAAAAGGGATGATTTTCCCTGGTGAGTTTATCCCTTTGGCTGAAGAAACCGGATTGATTATTCCCATTGGTGAATGGGTGCTGAACTCGGCTTGCCTTCAACTTAAAGCCTGGCAAGACGATCCGAAGTTTAAACACTTGGTTATTGCAGTCAATGTAAGCGCCAAGCAATTCCACCAGCCTGATTTTGCGACTCAAGTTTTGACTGTACTTGATCATACAGGAGCCGATGCCGACAAACTGAAACTTGAGCTGACGGAAAGTATATTTGTGGAAAATGTGGATGACCTCATTGGAAAAATGATTGCACTGAAATCCAGAGGAGTAAGATTTTCTTTGGATGATTTTGGAACTGGATTCTCCTCCTTATCAATCCTAAAACGTTTGCCATTGAACCAGTTGAAAATTGACCAGTCATTCGTGCGCAACTTATTGAATGATCCAAATGATGCGGCCATCATTCGCACAGTCATCGCCCTTGGGCAAAGCTTCGGCCTGGAAGTCATTGCAGAAGGTGTTGAAACGATAGAACAACGAAACTTCCTTGCTGTGTATGGCTGCCAACATTTTCAGGGTTATTTGTTTGGCAAACCTTTACCGCTGGATGATTTTGAGACCTTGCTTAAACAAAGCGATCCGTCTCGCCAGTTGAATTCATGATTTAAATGTTGAAGAACTCAATTCTCCCTCTGACCATAATCGGTCTAACTATTGTCGCCTGTATTTTTTACTGGGTTTCTCTTTTGGAAACACAACAGTCTGACATGGATGTGGCTAAACACGGTGGCGAACTGCATGTCCAACAGATCAACGAGGCAGTTGATCAGCAGCTTGATGCCACCATTCGTAGCGTCGATACAGCAATCAGACATTTGCGTACTGTTTATTTGCATGATCGTAAAGATTTTGATCGTTCAGTTCGTGACATGCTCGATGCCTATCCGAAGGGAATGCTTCAATTCGTCATCGTGATCAGAGCAGATGGCTTCCTTGAGTATTCTTCCGATGCCAAACCCAAGTTATTGAACTTTGGTGATCGCGAGCATTTCCGGGTACATGCTGAAAGCAAAGAAGACCAATTATTTATTAGCAAGCCTATCGTTGGGCGCATTTCCGGGCTACCTTTAATTCAGTGTACCCGTACTATTCGCGACGGAAATCGCTTCGTCGGCGTTATAGGTGTTCCCTTGCGGCCGGACTATATATCAAACAATCTTTGGACTTTACACATTAACCCCTCCGACTTGATTTCGATTGTTCGCGAAGATGGCAGGATCATTGCACGTAGCCGAAATTTGGAAGAGGGACTCAAGCTGACAACACCGGCCGACAGGCCATTTATGCATTCTCACGCCGGGGATCATGGCATATTCCGTGAGACTTCCATCACCGACAAGGTCCCGCTGCTGTTCTCGTGGCGGCATCTTGATAACTATCCAATTATTGCTGTTGCGGCGATTGACGAAGTTGCAGAACTTCGGGGAATTAGTGCCCAGCAATCGGATGCAAAAAAGCGCACATTACAGGCAATTACGATGGTCGTTTTCTTTGCCATATTAATTTCATTCTTAATCTTGAGATTAAACCGAAATAATGTTCAACTTACCCAAAGCAGAATGATGCTGCACGAAAGTGAGGTTCGTTTACGAGCTATGCTTGAAAACGATTTGGTTGGAATTGTTACTGTAAAGGAACGCACCATCCAATGGGCTAACCCGGCCTTTGAGAAAATGCTGGGTTACCAAAAAGGAGAATTGAACGGAACGCCCACAAAGAATAATTATTTGAATGAGGACGAATACAGAACATTGGGTCAGTCAGCTTATCCGATATTAAAGGGGGGCAAACTGTATCGGATCGAGATTGAACATAAACGCAAAGATGGAAGCCACATTTGGGTGGATTTAAGCGGTGCCCTCCTGGAACCGGATACGGGCGAGACTCTCTGGGCTTTTATCGACATCACCGAACGCAAGTTAGCCGATGAAATGTTGAGGAAGTTATCTATTGCCACAGAACAGAGTCCTGCTTCAGTCGTCATTACCGATCTGGATGGTTATATCCAGTATGTCAATCCCAGATTTACAGAAGTTACAGGTTATAGTGCTGCTGAAGTCGTAGGACAAAATCCGCGCTTTCTTCAGTCCGGCCAGACGCCGAACGAGATCCACCTCGACTTATGGGATAAGATCTCCCAGGGGCAAATCTGGCATGGCGAACTCATTAACAAAAGAAAAAATGGTGAAATTTATTGGGAAGATGCGCATATCTCTCCTGTCAAAAATTTGAGTGGTGTCATCACGCACTATGTCGCTGTAAAAATCGATACCACTGATCGCAAACAAAGGGAACTGGAACTAAGGAAATACAAACACATTATTGAATTTTCTGATGATGCGATTATTGGCAAGTCGTTAAGTGGAATTATCCAAAGCTGGAATCAGGGTGCAGTGAAGATTTTCGGCTATACGGCTGAAGAAGCGATTGGTTCACCTATCCAATTGTTGATTCCTCCTGATTATCTATTGGAAGAGTCCAAGTTATTGGAAGCAGTGGCACGCGGAGAAAATATTGACCAATATGAAACTATCCGTACACGTAAAGATGGACAATTGATTAACGTTGCTATTACGCTTTCCCCCATTTATGACCAACTGGGTAAGGTGATTGGTGTATCCAAGGTTGTCAGAGATATTACTGAACACAAAAAAATGGAAGATCAAGTGCATGAGCTGGCCTTCTACGACCCGCTTACTCAATTGCCAAACCGTCGCATGTTTGAAGATCGACTTGGTCTGACCTTGGCAGCAAGTAAACGCAGTGGTAGTTATGGTGCATTAATGTTTCTTGATTTGGACAATTTTAAACCGCTTAATGACACTCATGGACATGCGATGGGTGACCTCCTATTGGTCGAGGCTGCTGACCGACTTAAAGGTTGTGTTCGCGAAGTTGATACGGTCGCCCGATTTGGCGGTGATGAATTTGTAATTATGTTGAGCGAATTAAACTGTGATAAAGGAAGCGCAACAAACGAGGCAAGTATTGTTGCTGAAAAAATCCGCGCCTCTTTATCAAAACCGTACCTTCTAATCTCTAAAAGCGAACAGAATACCGAAACCATAGTTGAACACAACTGCACAACCAGTATCGGAGTTTGCGTGTTTAATCATCGTGAAAGTAGCCCACATAATATATTACAATTTGCTGATACTGCAATGTATCAGGCAAAAGAATCGGGTCGAAATAAAGTTAAGTTTTA
>CAIRAO010000173.1 GCA_903876625.1 uncultured Gallionellaceae bacterium
AAAGTTGATGTTTTCCCTGACTTCAGCTTTAAAGGGTATTCAAAGAATACCCTTTTTTTTCCTTTTGAGTCAGGAGAGTTTAAGTGACTAAAGGCTGACACTCATTTTCGAGCCGTCTTTGTCAGTGAGTTACATCCAAATTCTACCCCCACAATTTTCGAATTATTGTGTCTGCTTCGATTTTGGAAAGAGGTAGCTGTGGTTCATTGCTTATAAAATTGGTGAGCAAGAATTTTGTAATACGGGAGATTTGTGTAGAATTACCCACTTGCTTCATGGATTTCTTGATGCTAGTATCAGTCTATCCTTGATGGGGAATTTAGGGGGGGAGTTGTTGTTTTTATAAATTTTGTGATTGCCAAGGAGATTCATATGCTAGAACCAGATGTAACGACCAGCGAAGTTGTTCTCATGTATGTCGGAATTTTCGTATTTTTGTTTGGCTTGGCTTTTGTTCTGATGAAAAAACATTCCTGATTCATCCGGAATGAAAAAGCGTCGATCCGCGTTTGTTGCGGGTAATTAAAATTTTTAGTGGGGAGGGGCACATATGCGTAGAATATCCAATTTAGCGATGGCGTGTTTGGGGGCAGTCGCTATGCTTACTTTTTCCGGTGCAATTATGGCTGGCGAAGGTTCGGTAACAGTAAATATAGCAAACGGGAAGAAAATTTTTGAAGAAGGCAAGCCGGACGCAGGTACTGCACCATGCCAATCATGTCACGGTGAAAAGGCGTTGGGTATGGATGCCATGAGAACGCCGCGCTTGGCTAATATTGGTTATGCATACGTTGTCAAGCAACTGACCAACTTTGCAGAAGACAAACGGATTGGTGCTGGCGTTGGCGTAGTGATGAACGGTTTTGCCAAGTCACTTACTGAACAAGAGCGACGCGATGTTGCGGCTTTTGTCAATTCTCTTCCAAAAGCAACCGAACCCTCAGACCTTGCGGCACTTAAGGCTGATGGAACCAAGGTTGGAGTGCCTCACTTGGGTCTCAAGATTGTACGTTACGGTACCGGTGAAAAAGAATCAATGTCAGCTTGCATCTCTTGTCACGGTTTCAATGGCCGTGGTGCTGATCCTGTGTACCCAAAGATTGGTCAACAAAAGTACAACTATCTGGTTGATCAGTTGAACAATTGGCGTGAGGGTGCGCGTACAGGAAAAGCTGACTCAGGTTCCCGTGCAAATGATCCATTGGGTCAAATGAGAAAAGTGGCAGCTCATCTGACAGATGAAGATATCATCAATGCAGCTGCATTCTTGTCTCAGGCTGCTGATAGTACGCCAGGTGACGGAATGGAAATTGGCAATCAGACTGTTCTTGAGAACATCAAGAAAAATCATTAAGATCGGTTGTAGATGTAATTTGGTAGCCTGACGCAGATTTGTGTCAGGCTTAAAAAGGGTACTGGTCTGTATAGGCCAGTACTTTTTCTTTTTATACAGTCGCTAATACAATGCAGAGAAGCAGGTCTTTGGTGTATTAGGGCAGAATTGGCGATAAATGAAAAAAGGAGAAAAAATCCTCTTCGGTATAGTTGCGTTTCTCGTGGTTATTACGGTGATTAATTTTACGGTGCTTGAGACGATCAGGCATCACTCTGATAAACCAATGTATCCAATATTGACACATTTTGTGTTTTCGGAAGAGGGTAAAAAAGGTTATGAGATATATCAGCAGGGTGGCTGTTATACCTGCCATAGAGCTGTGGGTAGCGGGACAAGCATGGGTGTGAGCCTTGATGGGCTTGGCTCAAAGCATGATGTAAATTATTTCTACCAGTTTCTAAAAGATCCCGAAAAAACATATGGGGCGAAAACATTAGATCACGGTGCGAAGCCTAAAGATGCTGCTTATGTATCAGGGATGCCAGATAAAGATTTGCATTTGATAGCGGTGTTTTTGTCTGACTTAAAAGCAGAGTCAGGTTCGTCTTCAGCATATGAGCCACCTAAAGGCGAATCAAGTTTCATCGATGCAATGCTGGATATGTGGGTGCCTGATGGTTGGAGATCGCAATTTAAGGATATTCGCGGTTCGATGAAAACAAAAGAGGAAGAGGGAAAGCATGAATCAGGAACTAAATGAACCATGGGTTCAAGATAAAGAATACACAAAATATACCTTATGGTTTATTTACGCATGCATCGTTTATAGCATCATCGGTTTTTCGTGGGGTGCGTTGATGGGAGGCATTCCTGCGTTCAGGGAAATGGTTGATTACACTCCTCCCCATGGACATCGGATCGTATTGGCGCATACACACATTAATTTACTGGGCTGGGTGGAAATGGCCATCTTTGGTGCAGTCTATTACCTGATTCCGAGATTGGTTCGACGTCCAATTTATAGCTTGAGGCTCGTTAAGGTACATTTTTGGACACACAATTTTGGCTTGTTAGGGGTTGTCGTGTTCTTTACCGCAGCCGGTGTAGCTGGTGTTTATTCTCAGGACCCAACTGACCATACGGCATCACACTTCATGGCTCTCTCTGGAATTTTTGGCAGTTTGGTATTGCTGGCAAATATTATCTGGGGATATAACATTTTCCGCACTTGTTCAGGATGGGACAAGGAATCGTAAAAATTGGTTTGATGTGGTTTGGATCAATAAGATTAATCGTTAGTTTTTGGAGCGAGTTAAAACAATTGAATAAATCAATTTCGTGAGGCGGAAGCAAATGAAAATTTTTGGTTTGGTGTCAGTCCTCCTATTGAGTTTTGTTGGAGGCTGCGAACAGAAATTGTCTGCGGGCTTTGCAGAAGGCCAGCGGGCACCGAGTTTGCCAACTAAAACCCTGGCAGATGGAGGTGGTAACTTTAGTAAAGTTACCACCTATCGACAACCAGATCCCCGAATGTACCAGTACTCAGTGGATAAGGCGTTGCTTACCGGAAAGCCGATCGTGCTCGAATTTGCCACGCCGGGACACTGCACCAATTGTGATGAACAGCTACAAATGCTCAAAGCGATCACAGACAAATATCAGGAAGAAATGATCATAATTCATATCGATCAGTACGCAAATCCGCAAGCTTACAAGGCATATAAAGTAATGGGCGACCCTTGGACGTTTATCATTGATAAAAATGGCATCGTTCGATTTGAGTCTGCGGGCAGAATGTTGATGGGTGAGCTGGATGCTGCAATTAAACGTGCCGTGTTGCCCAGTTCGTAATTATTGGTAAGTGAATGATGTACGAAAAAAAAATTAAGTTAGTGCCGGATCAAAAAGGTGTGATTTGGGATTTGTTACTTTACGTACCAACAGTTATCGCTCTTGCCTCCATCGCGACCAGTTTTTGGTTTGGTGATGATCATAACTTGGGTTACTTGTTCTATTTTCTGACGTGCTTTTTTGTAATTGCCGGCGTAAATCGAATTTTCAAAACTCGATTGATGCTATTCCCTTCATCGCCAATTTCAATAGAATTTGCTGATCAAACAATCGGATTGGAGCAAAAAAATGGGGTTCAGATAAACTTGATCAAAAATATTCGATACTACGCAGACTATGCTGGCAAGTCTTTTGGACTTTCAGGTTTGGATGGAAGCGGGAAACAATTGCAGTTCGTATTTCTTAAAGGTCAGTTTGTAACAACGGAAGAATTTGATTCAGTGCAACTCACATTGAAAAATAAATTTAAGTGATACGGAGAAAGAGAAACAAGGAAAATGTGCGTTTGAAATGCTGAAAGTAATATAACAAGTTGCTCCCAATAGTAAAAAAAATATTAAGGTATAGGCGACTTGTAGGGTTTGTGGGTGAATTTTTAAAATTATTGAAAATTTTTCAAGAGATTTAGCTAAATTTACATACAGAATTGGTATTCAAAATAGTAGTTTTAAAGAAGCAACCCAACAATTCCCTTGACAAGATAAGGAGATGCTCTTTAAGATTCGGAAAATCCAGCGTTGTTTGCAAAAACAGCCGGGCCTTGGGTTCGTTTGGAAAATGTTATAAATGGATGGCTTGCAATGAGTCATACTTGATTTTAGGGGAAGGTGTATTTGAGTTGTTTTGAGAGCGTATTGATTTTTAATGACTTAAGGGGGGGTACATGAGTACAGAAAAGAAAACATATCGATCATTTTGGCTGGTTTTGATAAGCGGAATGTTGACGGGTATGGGTAACGGAAGCGTCTTTGGGGCTACATTAATGTGCCTAATGGGGCGCGGTGGTTTTGCAAACTGGGGTGGTCCGGGCCTGACTGCCTATGATCCATCAACATTTACCGGATTTATTGACTGGGCGATGATCGTATTTGGGATTGCTTTTTGTGTAATTCTTGTTGTGGGATTAGGTCGTCACGAGCAAGCTGAACTTAAAGAAGCTGCGTAAATAAACGCGGCTTTTATGTTTTTTTGATTCTTTAAATTTAAATTATTTTGGGGAGAACACTATGGCTTTAATTGCGGGGGCACTAGGGGTGTTGCTGGCATTCTCGAGTATGTTGCTATCGTGGTATATTCTTATGCCGCACGAAAAAAAGGGTAGTGGTGATAATCACTAAAAGTTTTCATTTGAGTTGAGGGGGAGACGCATGTTTAAATATCTGTTAGCTAAAAACGAAGATATACCGGAAGGTTCTTCCGCGGTATTCTTTGGTTTTTCATCTATAGTATGGTTTGTTATCGGTACGGGGTTGGGGTCATTCAATGCGGCAAAGCTCGCGTTCCCGGATTTTGTAACTGGTAACATATTTTTTGCTTTCGGGCATATGCGCCAAGTGCACGTGATGGCCGTTATTTTCGGCTGGATCTCAATGGCATTTGCGATGGCGATGATGTATATCACGCCTGCACTGGGTAACAACAAGCTTTGGTCGGAGAAATTGGGCTTGTGGAACTGTCTGTTCTGGAATGTAGGCTTGGCACTTGGATTAACAGTGCTATGGGCTGGAATCACTTCCGGTCGTGAATATTCAGACTTTCCGTGGCCGATTGACTTGTATCTCGCAATATTCGTCTTTATCCCGTTGGCTACCAACGTTTGGATGACCGTATTGACTCGTAAAACACAAGGAATTTACACAACTAACTGGTTCTTTATCGCCTCAGTATTTATGGTGATCATTGTGTTCCTGGTTGGTAATTCTCCAGAGTTTTTCCATTTGACCGGTTTGACTGAAGCGTATCTGACATGGTGGTTTGCTCACAATGTGTTGGGGCTTTGGATTACGCCAGTGGCTGCTGCAATTGCATACTACACAGTGCCAAAAGTAACTGGTAATCCGCTGTATTCACACCGTATCGGCCACTTGCACTTCTGGTCCGTTGTTGTGTTCTACTCGACACCAGCCGCTCACCACTTGATGTCAGCTCCGTTGCCTGAGTGGCTAAAATCTTTCGCATCTGTTGAGGGTGTGTTGATTCTGGTTCCAGCGATTGCATTCGTTTCAAACATCATGCTGACAATGCGTGGAAAATGGTACATGTTCGTTGAGAACATTGAGATCCGTTTTACGATCACAGGTTGCTTGATGGCGATCCCGCTGAACATGCAAGGTGGTTTCCAGCAGACTCGCGCGATCAACTGGTACATTCATGGTACAGGCTGGATCGTAGCTCACGCCCACTTGGCTTTGCTGGGATTCTCGACCTTCCTGGAAGGCGCCGCAGTTTACCTAGGCTTGCAGACAATTATGCGTCGTAAGCTGTATTCGTTGACCTTGGCTAATATGCACTTCTGGATGCTGTTGATCGGTTTCACCATTTACTGGGTTTCCATGACGATTGCCGGCTTGATTCAAGGCGCGGGTAAGATTTATGAAGTTCCGTACATCGATGTGGTGATTGCAGAACATCCTTACATGATTGCACGTTGGATAGGTGGTACCCTGGTATTCGTCGGTAACGTTCTGTGGCTCTACAATATGTGGATGACTGCACGCGTAGGTACCGTTGTGCCAGCGGGTCGTATGCCTCATGAACTGGCATATGAGCGCTAATCTTGGGCTGCTAAAATATAGGGGGATTAAGCATGGCTGGATTTAGAGAGTATAAAATCGGAACGAGAATATTTGCCTTGGCATTTGGCGGTTCGATGTGCATTACCTTGTTGTTGCCGAGCATCAACATTGCATCAGTGTCTTCAACCGACATAGCGTTATCAAAACAGCTGTCGGCGGGACACGAAACGGGCTTCAATCTGGATGATCCGTTGTTGCAAGGCTGGAATAAACCATTAGTTGTGGCTCTGAAAGCTGATCCGAAATCCGGACAGCCGTTGGCAGAAGCTCAAACTGTTTATGTTTACCAAAAAGGAACTTCGTTTCCTGCAGGTATATTGCATCCAAGAATTTTGGGTGCTGGCATTGAAGAGTTGAGCGTACAGCAAGGCCATATTGGAGATGCTAAAAAGGACGTGGGGGCGGTATTTACAGTTTCAAAAGGCGTCTTTGATGGTAAACCACATAGCTTTATAGAAAATCTGTCAACAACCAAAGGTTGGACTCCTGCAGACGTATTGCGCGTAGCCAAAGATGAGGATGTTTCTCATACCGGTAAGGGCAAGACGATGTTTGTTCGTGAAGGTTGCTGGTGGTGTCATACATTGTTGCCTGAGCAAACACAGGACTGGCAAGTATTTGGCGCTCCACCAATGCTGGGTGACTTCAACGGTGAATCTCCAACTGCATTTGGTTCTGACCGAAAGGCGCCGGATTTGATGCATGTGGGATCACGCAACTCTTCCAAAGAGTGGATGATGATGCACTTCTTTAATCCACGTTTAGTTCAGCCGCATTCAATCATGCCGCGCTTTGACTATCTTTGGGGTGAAAAAGATGCGGATGGTAAAGCAATCAACTTCGCACAGTGGAGAACAGAGTATGACGAATATCGTGAAGGGAAGCGTGTAACAGCTCCTGATGTTCCAAGTTATGCAAAGGATTCTGAAATCCGCGGTTTGATTGACTTTATGTTAAGTCTTAAGTGACAGGGGGATACAAAATGTCTTGGAATTTTGATAAGCCGTTGGTGACGTTGGTCGACTCAGCAACAAATGAGGCCGATAAAGCACTTTGGGAAAGAGAAGATCTTGGAACAATAACTGAGGATAACAATCGTATGCCATTGCCTGTTGTACTGTTGGTTGTACTGACAGTATTGACAGCATTTGCCGTGACATTCCCGCTATGGGGTCAGCGTCCTACAGCTGCTCTTTATGAGGGATATGTCAAATCGATGAACTTGCCAGAAGTCATGGCAATTCAGGATGACGAAGCTGCGATGAAAAAAATCATTCAGTTGAATCTGGGTAAAGGAAATGACGAACTGTTAGAGCGTCATCCTCTGCCTATGAACGATTTGCGAATAATCAAACCTCAAATTGAAGCTTTGATGGCCAAAGGCGTGAACTTGAAAGAGTACACAGTAGTTGGTGATCAGGTTGTAATGGCGAATTTTGAAGGCAATGTAAAAGCTGATGGCACGCCTGAAAGAATACAGCCATGGTGGGATAAGGGTTACACAATCGATATTTTCTATGTGACGTACTTCTTCACATTGGTTATTATCATGATCAAGAGATTGCCTCCATCAACTTGGCAGCCAAAGCATCATTAATTAAATTGTTCAAACAAATCGGATTGGATAGTTAAAAACTCCCAATCCGATGTTCAAACGAAACTAATATTTTAGGGGATATATAATGATTGAAATTGATTACGGTCCTGGATGCTTGGGTGCAATTATACTAGTAGTCTTTTTGGCGCCAACGATTTATGGTTTGTTCATAGATCGTGTTAAGGGCTAATCAGCTTTAAAGTTGCAAAAATAAAGATTTATTTTTACATGTTGTTTACATAATGGTTCATGTAAACAAAATTAGATAAGCCTAATCAAAAAACTTACTAAGAAGCAAACTGCAAATCATCTTTGGAAATAACTCCGAACGGATGTAAACAGATCAGCCCCGGCAAATAGCCGGGGTATTTTCTGGGCTGTTATCCAAATAGATACAGGAGTTGAAGATTCTTATTTCCGATTCGAATATTACACACCCACCTATTTCTCAGTTGAGCTCGGATTTGTCGCCGCAGCTTGATTTAAGCATCGAAGGAATGCGAAGCCAGGAATTCAGCAACTGGGTGTTTGTATTTCTAGTAGTAGGAATTATTGTGTTTGCAGGAATAGTATTTGCGTTTCTGCACAATAGAAATAAAGCGAGTCAGTTTAGATTGGGTGAGCGTTTGATGTTCGCGGCTATTATACTGGGGTTGATAGCTGCAGTAATTCTTGGAGCCATGCAAATGCTGGGTGGCTATTTGTTCTAAAATTTACGTAGAGGCAATTATGGGAAACTACTTGGAATCATTACCGGATGGATGGACCATTTATCTTTGGTTAGTTGTGGGCGCTATTATTATATTGACCGTGCTCTATTGGATATTTTGGGCGGCCAAAAATGAACAATTTGATGAAGATATCAAATACGTGATGTTCACAGAAGATGATAAAGAAAAAATGGATCCGGCAGAATATGCAAAAAGCAGGGAAGTAATTAAAGCTCAGATAGCAAGTCGCGAACGCTTTAAGGCTAAAGAGGCTGAAAGGCAAAAGCAGCACGCATGAAAGGCGGAGAAAAATTTGTTTTAGCCGCCATAGGTGTGCTCCTCATATTTGGAGTAATAAGAAATTTCATGCATGTAGATGAGCCCCATGAAACTGAGATTCCTTTTTACACAACAGCATCAACTGAAATGGCAAGAAAAGCGACGGATATTTATCGCGCAAATACCTGCAGAAGTTGTCATTCACTGTGGTCAATGAAAGACGTAATGCAATCAGTTCCGGCACCCATGATGGATGGCGTCGGTTCGTTGAGGACAGAAGCATGGCTATATGATTATCTATCGTCACCCAATCCTCAATCGATATTGCCTTCACGATTAAAAAAGAAATACCAAATGCCTTCATACGCGAGTCTGCCGGAAGGTGATCGCAGAATACTTGCGAACTATTTGGCCAGTTTAAAAGTCAAAGATTGGTACCTTGACCAAACTAAAAAAGAAGAACAAGAAAAACTTACGGGGGTTGACTCGTCAAAATGAATCAGAGAGTTATTTCAGGAGCGATAGCTCTTTTAGCCGGTGTGATATTAAATTTCATTGGAGACAGATTGCTCGGAGTAAAGATCGAGTTATTCTACGGACTATCGACATTTAGTTTTGCCTGGATGCTAGATGTTTTCTTTCTGCCATTTTTAGTAGGACTCCTGGTTGCCTGGATATTTGGACGGGGAGCAAAGTGGCTCAGCTATTTTCCCCCACTGATTGTCCGATGCGCCAGTTATGCACAAATCGCCTACATAACTGGCTATCCACACGGTAGCAATCTCAATCCACTTGGATGGTGGGGCTTCTACGTGATTCTTGCAATGGAAGCTTCGGGTATTGGTGGAATTTTGGGTGAAGTGCTAATCAAAAATGTATATGGTCGATCAGCCGGCACAATTCAGGCAGGGAAAGAAGCACTGCCGAATAAGGAAGTGTAATGCTGAATCAATCCAAAAAAATTGTATTGAGCCCTGGGGAACTGCAGCGTAAAAAACGCTACCTTACTGCAACGATAATTACATGTATTACTTTGGTAATCGTGGGTGGCAGTTTGCACGTAGTGGGTCTTGGCTCGATTCGCATGGGAGAAATGCGTGCACTGGCGACATACAACCTAAAGGAAGAGTCGACACATATTAGGGCCGCAGGCGAAGATATTGCATTACACGAAGACAACGAAAATCGGAAAAATCAATCTGCTGGTTACACTCTGGCTGAAGCAGAAGCACTGTTAACGCCCGAACAATGGAAAGAACTCGATTCAATGGTGGAAATTCCTGCCGGAAAATTCAAGATGGGCACGGATCTAAAGAATGCCGATGCACCGTCTCGCCCTCAACACATCGCAGAAACAAGAGCATTTCGAATTGATAAATATCTTGTGACAAATGCCCAATATGCGAGGTTCCTCGCTGCCACAGGCCATCGCCCCCCATCAGACTGGAAAGGTGGAAAAATTCTGCAAGGAACAGAGAAGTATCCGGTAACTTTGGTCAATTGGTTTGATGCCAGAGCTTATGCAAAATGGGCAGGGAAAAGATTGCCTACCGAAGCAGAGTGGGAAAAGGCGGCACGAGGAACTGACGGTAGACGTTGGCCTTGGGGAAACACGATGGATCCGGCGCGCTTGAATACTTATTACAATGTTGGATCCGCTTCCAACGTAAATACCTATACCAATGGAGTGAGCCCTTATGGGGTCTTCGATATGGCAGGAAACGTGGATGAATGGATAGAAGATGACTTCATGCCTTATAGCGGAACTGATGCGACAAAAGATATATTTCAGGCAAAAATTG
>CAIRAO010000174.1 GCA_903876625.1 uncultured Gallionellaceae bacterium
AATGTTTGTGTTTTGTCGCGCTTGAGTTCACGCCAATGATCCTGCCAAAGGCTTATCGGGTAATTGGGATCTAGATCAGCAATAGTAAGTTGAAGGAATTCATCTTTAGTGTAGCCCATCGTTTTGCAGGCATGGTCATTAGCATAATAAATCCTGGCGTCACTGCCTAACCAATAGATTTCTATGGATGCATTTTCCATCGCGAACTGCATCAACTGCATTCGCAACGCAGGTTGATCATTCAAGATATTTGTAGGTGAATTGTTCATTCGTAACAAGCTTGAAATTTTAGTTGAACACTATTCTAAATATATTATCGGGAATTTATCAAATATACTAAACTATATTATTCTTCCCTTGACAACATGAATTGTGTGGGTAATGTGCCAATACAGCAGTGAAGGCAGATTAAGTGGGATTTATGTAGGAAGGATTGGATGAATTTTCATCTATTGGTACTTCTAGAAACTTCGAATGCAAAACTGCTCGCCATAGAGCCGACCCATACGAATATTCACTTATGGCACGATCCCGAACTTCAAGGTCTCATACCGTACGCCATATAGCCGACGTTCGCCAAGGGCAAGTTATGGCCCAGACCTTGAATATTTTGCATTATAAACATTGAACGTCTCAAGCTGAACTTAAGCCGACATTGTAAAAATTCATCAAGATTATTGTTCAAAAATCTACATACATTTTTTTAACTCATAGTCCTAACTCAAGGCAGTATTTGGCGGAGTCAGATTAGTAACTGGAAAGCAGCTTACGGCATCAAGTATTTCTAAGAGACTCCTCAAATTGTTCAATAGGCATTGGCTTGCCAAACAAATAGCCTTGGAGATAATCACAATGATGGACCGTACCTAGGATGTAAGTTTGCGTCTCTGTTTCTACACCTTCTGCGACCACCTTGAGATTCAAACTGTGTGCCAGATTTATAGTGGCCCCGCTGATAGCCACTGAGTTATCGTCCGACTCAAGTTTGTTAACAAAGGATTGATCTATTTTTAGCTGGTCCAGTGGTAACCGGCTCAAGTAAGAGAGGGACGAATAACCAGTACCAAAATCATCTAGGGAAAAGCCTACTCCGCGGGCTTTTAGAACAGTCATTTTGGTTATTATTTCTTCTACGTCGGAAAGCAACATGCTTTCAGTCAATTCTAATTTGAGTCTCTGTGGATTTATACCGGTACGTTCAATCACGTCTATTACACGGTCAGAGAAATCAAGCTGCTGAAACTGGTATGCGCTAACATTTACAGCGATTGTAAGGTGCGCGGTATTGGTTTGGTTGGACCATTTTGCCAACTGTTTGCAAGCATTTTCCAGTACCCATTTCCCGATGGGAAGTATAAACCCTGTCTCTTCGGCAATCGGGATAAAATCATTTGGAGCTATTAAGCCACGCTCAGGATGAATCCAACGAATCAGCGCTTCTGCGCCCACCGGACGTTTATGACGTGAACCGTCCACTTGGATCTGGTAATATAACTGAAATTCATTGTTCTCAATGGCTTTGCGAAGTTCACTCTCGATTGCTGATCGGGCATCAATGCTTGCCTGCATTTGAGGATCGAAAAATCGAAGTGCATTTCGGCCTGCTTTTTTGGCCTGATACATCGCGATGTCCGCATGCTTCATCAATATATCTGCAGAGCTTTGTTTGTCTAGAATCGTGGCGCCAATACTTGAAGAGCAATAGTACATTTGGTTTCCTAAATCATATTTCTGGTTCATCGATTCTAGAATTTTATTACCAATCAATTTGGTATGATCTAAAGCTCCATCAATATTTTCGCTTAGCTCTTCAAGCAGAATAACGAATTCGTCGCCTCCGAGTCTGGCAACTGTATCACCTGTGCGCACACAAGTAGTTAGGCGCTCGGCAACCTGTTTTAGTAGTAAATCTCCAATATCGTGACCTCTCGTATCGTTAAGATTCTTGAAGTTGTCCAGATCAATGATCAGCAACGCCCCTTTCTTCCCATTACGACTACTGGACACAAGTGCCTGTTGAATACGATCCAGAAGAAGTTCACGATTGGGCAGATTTGTAAGAGAATCATAAAATGCCAAACGTCTGATTTTCTCCTCAGATGCCTTGCGCTGAGAAATATCAATCAGAAAAGCATATGTAACCGGCCCATCCTCAAAAACCAATCTTTTCGCGGAAACAAATAGTGGAAACTGCGAACCATCCTTGCGCAATCCTAACGTTTCATAAGATGATTCAACGGAATCTCCTTGAAATCGACTTCTTACTCGCCCTTCAATTTCATCCCTACACTGTGGTGCAATCTGTTCTATTATAGGATTACCTACTACCTCATTTTTATCATCATAACCAAACATTTCCAGATAAACTTCATTGACGTCAATCGTTTTGCCATCTCTTCCAAAAGCAATTGCGATGGGAGACTCTTTAATTATGGTGCGAAATCGTTTATCACTTTCACGCAATGCCATTTCAGCTTCGGTGTGTTCGTGCATTTCACGCATCAGGTTCAGCGTATTAGTCACATGTGTGTTGTAAGAAGATAGGACAATGTCTATCAATATTCTTACTCTTCCTCCCATTTGTTCCTTCGCGTGTTTCTGTGCAGCTTCCTCGGATAAGCCCAATTGAATCGCCTTTACTACCATCGCCATTTGTCTATCTGTCTCGAGGATATGCGAAACTAACCAAAGGGTCAGGAAGGTCAGCATTTCCTCGACCACTTTTCTTTCATGCCTAGCGTTCTTGTCCTCTATTAATTTGCTGATCTTAAAAATAAAGCTGTTATGAACTTTTTTGTGTTCTATCTCTAGCGTTGTATCAGCAAGATACTTATGCCAAATTGCCTCTTCCGTTTGAAAGTGGTAAATGGCATAGTCGGTCAGTTTATGGAATATTAGATTTAAAGCGGGCACGTCAGATTGATGCGCGAAATGTCCAGCGAGTTCATTCAAAATCTCAACCAATTTCTTGTGTTGATCATCAACAATTTGCAAACCCGTATTGAAATTGTCGTTCCAAGGGAATATATCAATCGTGTTCATTTAGTATGTGAACCATTAAACGCAAAACATTGCTTTGCAACGCTAGCAATTTTGAATTCACAAATTAAACTACAATTCGTGCTGAGATCTTGTGAGATTGTATTTATTATTGTCATGGTTACTGATGAACTTAGAATGCATCGAAGCTGAATGAAGTCATGGGCTGTTTAAGAAGCCTGGTGAATTTAATCGGTTGTCAAAATCCCGTCAACCACTTAGCAAGAATGGATAAAGGAATTTGTAAGCAATTTGTCAACTCTAATAATTGAAAATTCTCAACGATTTCTAATGCAAAACAGATTGCTTCAAAGCGGACTTTCCGAACGCCGGTTAATGATACAGAAGCAGATCTTCAACTATTCCAGCATGAAAGAGATAATGACAACTCCTATAAATTTGTTAATTTAATAACGTAACTTGATTGATGATAATTTTTAATAGCTATTCACAATATATAGCTTTTGCTACTATTTTTATGTCGATCTTATCTATTGTGAATCAATAAATTTCAAGAATAACTGACCCACTTTGTTTTCCATGGATTGGCAAATCTGCAAGGTGACATCAGGGGAAATATAGTAATTCTGATCTCTTAGCTTTTCTTCAAAAATTCCCCCTGTGCTAAAACCCATTCCCCAAGACGGCATCAATCTGTAATTACTATCAGACTCCAGCACAACTTTTACATCGGTATGACGTGTGTCTTTTTGAATTACAGCAAACAGATCGTCAACTTCTTTTTTTCCTCCTTCCAATAGCTGCATGAATTTTCCAGAATGAATGACCAGCAGTCCTGACAAGTCAAGGCGAATATTTTTGAATTGTGACTTAATCAATATATCCAAAAGGTTTGAAGTGTTGATATCCTTGGCCAACCGGCTTTCATATACCAGTTGATGAATAAGAGGACGAGCCATTTTTCCAACACGTTTAAATTCATCAAACGCCTTCTGAGCATTAGACAGCTTCGCTCTACAAGTGCGCAAATCATCCGCAAGTTCACTTGCACTTTGGTAGCGCTGCTGTGGATTTTTCTCAAGACATTTAAGGATGATGGGATCCAGCATGTCGGGAACTTCTGGTTTCAACAAACTTGGTTTGATTGTGTCTTTGTTGAGAATCTGGTTCATTAGCGTATTGAGGTTGTCGCCAGCAAACGGAGTCTGTTCCGTTAGCAATTGATATAGCACGATTCCGAGTGAAAAAATATCTGAGCGGGAATCGAGGGGTTGGTTCAGCATTTGTTCTGGCGACATATATAAAGGTGTGCCGAGAATCTTTCTATCTGAAGGATTCATCAACGAAGATAATATTCTTGCAATGCCAAAATCAACTATCTTAACCCGCCGGTCATCCAATATCATGATATTGGATGGTTTGATGTCTAGATGCACAATTCCATGCTGAGCGGCAAAATCTAAGCCCGTCGCAACCTGAATTATGATGTCCAATGTTTCGTCTATCGACAAACGCTGATTGTTGACGATGATACTCTGCAACTCTTGTCCCTCAAGCAGCTCCATGACAATGTAGGCTAAATCTCCTGCTTCACCTTCATCGTGAATGATGACTATATTTGGATGATTCAACTTCCCGGTAGCTTTAGCCTCCCGATTGAAGCGCGCTTTATAGTCAATTCTTTCCGTATTGTTAAGGCTTTGTAGATTAATAACCTTAATGGCAACAAGACGGTCAATCAGAGGATCTCTGGCTTTATAAACCATGCCCATGGCGCCGCGGCCCAGTTCCTCAATGATTTCATATCGCCCTATTTGAGTAATCATAGTGTAGCTTTATGAGATTTAAAAGTTACGTTTGGTAATTTTACACACACTGAGGATCTCTCGATGGTTTCATCGCTGTCACTTATTATTAAAAATACCTAATTGCGAAAAATCGACCCATTTCTGTCCTTCGAACAAATATTTCGCCTATTCCATGATGCCATGAACGATAACCATAGACTTAAGTCTAAGCGAAGTCCGCAGATACTGGTCTTAAAATTTGTGCAATGTGAATTTGTTTGTCCTATAGTAAGTTGGCAAGCGCTATAGCAAGAGTTGGGTAGCGAAACTGAAAATCCAGGGCCTGCAATTTTGCAGGCAATACACGTTGTCCTCCCAACAACAGTACTGACCGTTCACCCAACGCCCATTTCAGGAATGTCCTCGGTGCAGTCAAGACTGCTGGGCGACGGACAGCTTCAGATAATTGTCGGGTAAATGTGGCGTTGGTGACGGGGTTGGGTGCGGTCATATTGAAAACGTCATGCAGGTTTTGTTCGTTTAATAATCTAACCACCATAGTTACATAATCATCAATATGTACCCAGCTCATCCATTGCTTGCCATTGCCCAGCTTTGCTCCTAAGCCTAGCTTAAAAGGCCATAACATGCGGTGCAGTAAACCGCCATGCTGACTCAACACGAGTCCGGTACGGAGTATGCATACGCGAACGCCAAGTGGTTTGACAAGCAGAGCGGCTTTTTCCCACGCGGAGCATAAGTGTGCCGGGAAATCATTTCCGCATGCAGAGGACTCATCTAATTCCGCATCCCCTTGATCTCCGTAATAGCCTATCGCTGATCCGCTCAATAATACTGAAGGTTTATATTCTGTAGCGTAAATACATTGAACCAATTTTTCTGTCAGCGTCACGCGGCTGTCCCAAAGTCGCTTCTTTTGCTTTTCAGACCAATATTTATCCGCAATAGGCTCGCCTGCAAGATTGATGATGGCATCAAATTTATGCGTAGTTTGCCAATCGTCTAAACTTGCCATGGATGCAACATTTGCACCACAAAGCACAGGCACTTTTTCCGGTTGCCGACTTAACACCGAGATCTGGTGGCCTTCTGCCAGCAATACTTTGCACAGCGCGCGACCAATTAATCCTGTACCGCCAGTTATAAAAATATTCATGGGATTAAGAATTCAAAAATCAAGGATAGAAACAAAGATTGGCAAATGCAATATCTGATTGCATTACCCGACCAATGGCCACTATCCCAACCCGTCGAAGGCAGCTTCGATTTAAAGGCGTCTCAATTCGGTGAGGCGAAAAGTCAGAAAATGCCAGCCTGATATGTTGCCAATAAGGCTTTGTTTGAAAGCTAGCACGGTACGACTGCCAAACGATTTGAGTGTCCTGAGTGCGAAGGTGTATGTTATATATTTCACCGTTACCATACACATCAATTTCTATGCCCTGATAGTCACTGGCATCGAAAAACCCTGATTCAGACAAATCGAGACTCGCCTGAATAAATCCCCCGTTATTGGCCAAACTTACTGTACCACTCAAGTGCAGGCAGTTTTTTCCTTCAATAACTGCAGGCAATAACTGACCATTAGATATGCCACCCATAACCGTATCAGTAAATACTCGCCACTTGCCACTTATGTTGGTGAACAAATCATTACCTTTTTGGATGTTAATAGGTGTCGCTATCTTGTTCAATTATTTATTCCGCAAGATGATCAGAAAGTAAAATCAGCCGGGAAGTTATCGAACCCAAGTTTTGGACATAATCGTTATATCCATTGAGAAAACTTTGTTCAACGTAGAAACAAACTTTTCATAATGACAATGCTAACTGTCAAATCAAGTTGCGACTACTTTAATCACTCTGGTTGCCAGCAAGCGGTTTAAGCTTTCTACGCTATACCGAAAGTAGAATTGTTCAACCAGAGCGTCCTACTATTGATGCCGTTGCCATCAGTTCTTCAATCAAAGCCATTGAAGCTTGCCCTGAACAGTTAAACGGATTCAGCGTCGCCTGTTTTGCATACTTGAGCAGCAAAGAAGGATTGACTGTCGAAACGTCCACATGCCCCATTGTCCAACCACCGAAGTGGCGCTCGGAGATTTCCTGATAACTAAGGATACGCACATTTGTATGGCGGTCGTCACGTACAATGGTGTTATACAACTCGCATACTTCGTCTCTTCCGCCTTCGAGTAACTGCAAGAACAAGTCTTCGCTGTAGCACAATATTCCTGTTATACCAAGCTTGGGATTGTGCTTTAGCGACTGCGAAAGAATGGAATCTACCACGTTGTTTTTCACGGGAGCTGCTGCACGGCTTGCATATAGTAATCGGACAAGCATTTGATCCTCAGACTTTCAGGTTGATTAAAGAAAGAAATTCGCGGCGCAGGGTGGAGTCTTTCAGGAACGAACCACGCATAACACTGTTGATCATCTTCGTTTCCGAATCCTTAACGCCACGCCAGTGCATACAAAAATGGTCCGCTTCCATCACCACAGCAAGACCGTCTGGCCTAACTTTACGCATTAGCAAATCGGCCATTTGGGTGATTGCCTCTTCTTGAATTTGCGGCCGACTCATGATCCACTCGGCCAAGCGCGAGTATTTTGAAAGCCCGATCAGATTGGAATGCTCATTAGGCATCAGACCTATCCACAGCCGTCCCATGATGGGGCAAAAGTGATGACTACACGCACTACGAATCGTGATCGGACCAACAATCATCAACTCATTGAGCCTTTCAGCATTCGGAAACTCGGTGACTTCAGGCGCTTGAACATAACGTCCTCTAAATACTTCAGTCAGGTACATCTTTGCAACTCGCCGTGCGGTGTCTTGGGTGTTGTGATCGCTATCGGTATCGATAACTAAACTGTTCAGGACGTCTTTCATCTTGCCCTCAACCTCATCGATTAATGCTTCGAGATCACCCGGCTCAAGAAAGGTAGCAATGTTATCGTTTGCATGAAAACGTTGATTGGCACGCGCAATTCGTTCGCGAATCTTGATTGAAACAGTAGAGTTGGAAGGCTTTTCTTGCGCGGGAGGAATATGAGTCATGATAGTCAGTAATGTTTTACCTTGATCGAAATTGTCGAAACAAACCAATTCGTAGACAACAACTGCTGTTCAGATCTACTGTCACAGAAATATATTTGTTTATTATGCCATTTCTCGGTGTGATTCAGTA
>CAIRAO010000175.1 GCA_903876625.1 uncultured Gallionellaceae bacterium
CGTCCCTTCAAGAATTTCTTCAAAAACCGCCCGCCTGGCTAACTGATTGATGAATAGAAGAGTGACATGCTTCAAGCCGAATAATGCTCCTTGCCCTCTGGGTGAAGGTGAAAAACAGACCAATTCAGCGCATCCTTAACTCTGAATGTCGCTGGCTTTGCGTTCATTCGAACTAGAAAAGCCAGATGATTGGGCTGGACGAAATTTTCCTTCATACTTGCCTCCCCACTTCACAAATCTTTACCTAGGCGACACGCTACAGCAAAACCTGGCGCATAAAGTGACTACCAGCCAATTCATGTGAAGCGGCAAAAACCAATTCAGGAGATTCATCATGAACGAACAAGTCACTACTCCACCCAGCCAACCCGAGCAAAATAACAGTTGCTGTCATAACAGGCACAGTTCAGACAGGCATTGCCATGGCAAGCACCGTGTCGGCAGATTTATCGGGTTGCTGGTCATTTTAAGTATCGGTTTCATGGCAGGTAAATCATTCGGATCAGAACACGGCTGGTGTCACGAAGATGCGCCGGGTTTTGCTTCAAGCAAACCGATTGATCCCGAACAAATGAGCAAGATGGCGGAAAAACGTCTTGACCACCTGCTCTCGGAAGTCGACGCCACTAAAGAACAGAAAGTCAAAGCGACCGAGATCGTGAAGAAATCGGTTACTACCGGTGCCCCGATAGCCGAGCAAATGCGCAGCAACCATCAAAAAATGATGGCGCTATTGAGTGCTAAGGAAATTGACAAAGCAGCCATAGAGCAATTGCGCGTTGATCAATTGAAAACAATGGATGAGGTTAGCAAGCATATGACGCAAACCATGCTCTATATTGCCGAGGTGCTCACGCCGGAGCAACGCGCGAAGTTTTCTGAAAAGATGGCCAAGCATGGCGGCTGGATGCATAACTGAACGCTGGAAATATTCCACTGCCCTGCACTTCATGCCTCTTGGTATGATGCAGGGTATTCCGACTGAGTGTGATTATGAACCACCGAATTTTGATCATTGACGATGACGAGCGTCTGTGCGGCATGTTGCAACAGTACTTGGGCAATGCGGGTTACCAGGTAGAGTGCCAGCATACTGCACGTGAAGGTATTCATGCGCTCAAGCACAAGGAATTCGATTTGTTGGTGCTTGACTTGATGTTGCCGGATGGAGATGGCTTAGACGTGTGCCGCGAAATTCGCGCATTTTCGCAGATTGCAATATTAATGCTGACCGCACGCGGCGACACCATGGATAGAATTCTCGGACTTGAAATGGGTGCCGACGATTATCTGCCCAAGCCTTTTGAACCGCGCGAATTGTTGGCGCGTCTGAAGGCAATTTTGCGTCGCGGTCAGCCAGAAAATAGCGAATTATTACATTTTGGCAAACTGGAAATTGACCGAAGCTCGCGCATAGTGCGAGTGGATGGAATGACGCGCGAGATGACATCATATCAGTTCGATTTGCTGGTAGCGTTGGCTGATCGCCCCGGTCGGGTAATGAGCCGCGAACAATTGCTGGATGAAGTAAAGGGCGAGCCGCTGGAAGCCTTTGACCGCTCTATTGATGTACACATCTCGCGCATTCGCGCGGCAATTGAAGATGACCCCAAGCAACCCACACGCATTGTAACCCTGCGCGGCGCCGGCTACGTTTTTGCCCGCAACCAGAATTAGCTAGAGGATAAAACATGCTACGCAAACTGTATTTCCAGATTTATCTCGGCGTGGTTGCCAGCCTTGCCATGCTAGTTTTGCTGGCAGGGCTGTTCTGGCATTTTGAGGGAAACAAATCTCCCGCTAATCAGATATTCGAAACGGTGCGCGATGTGATTTTGATGGCGTTGCCTCCCACCGATGCCGAGCCCGCCAAACAACAGGAAGTGCTGGAAAGGTTGGCGCGCCCGTCGCTACCTCGCATTTCGCTATATTCATCCGATGGACGACTGCTAGCTCACGTAGGTCCCACTCTGGCACAGCCGGAGCTTGAGTCAAATGAAAACGGCTGGGTCAATCGTCCTGATCATCATTCGGCCTGGGTAATGCATCTATCCGATGGCCGCTGGCTGCTGGCTCAGCCCGCGCACGATCATCCAGGACCGCCCTTGCCGCTCATTTTTTCACTTGCCTTGATCGGTTTGGTCGTTGCCATCGTTGCCTACCCGCTTTCGCGGCGTCTAACACGACGTCTGGAAAGCCTCAAACAAGCCGTAGAGGCCTTGGGTACGGGCGACCTGACTACGCGCGTACCCGTAGTCGGGTGTGACGAGGTTTCCTCTCTGGCAACCAGTTTCAATCAAGCGGCGGAACGGATCGAATCGCTTCTTTTCTCGCACAAAAAACTGCTCGCCAATGCCTCGCACGAACTGCGCTCACCGCTGACACGAATTCGTCTTGCTCTGGAAATGCAGGCTGAACACCCCACTGCGGAACTTTTCGCCGAAATGCAACGCAACATTTGTGAACTCGATCAATTGATCGAAGAGATATTGCTTGCCAGCCGATTGGATACGCTGCGCGAACCCCTCTCTACAGCTCCGTTCGATCTGACAGCATTGCTTGCTGACGAATGTGCTCATGCCGGTGTACCAAGCGAACTCGTACCGATTACATTAAACGGAGATGCACGCTTAATTCGGCGCATGCTGCGCAATCTGCTGGAAAATGCACGCCGTCATGGCGGTGACATCGTCCGCGTAAGTATGAGCACCAACGAGTCGGTGTCAATCATTTGGGTGCAAGACAACGGTAAAGGTATCCCGGAAAGTGAACGCGAGCGAATTTTTGAGCCATTTTACAGGCCGGCAGGGTCACGTGAAAAAGAAGGCAGCTACGGTCTCGGATTGGCATTGGTTAGGCAAATCGCGGAACATCATCATGGAAATGTTCGCTGCCTATCCGGTGCTGAAGGGGAAACCTGCTTTGAAGTTAGGTTGCCAAATAACATGTAGCTCTTAATGATTGAGAAATGGCATATGAATTGTTACAGCGGCTCACAATTTTGAAACGTAATCTGCAAGTGCATCGATTTCTTCATCGCTCAACTTCTTGGCCACATTTCCCATTATGCTATCAGGATCATTATGGCGAACACCGCTACGAAGATCTTTCAGTTGTTTGGCGATGTAATCCTTCGTCTGTCCGCCAATAATGGGATATACATTATTATCATCTGCCTTTCCTTTGCCGTTATCACCATGGCAACTTGAGCAGGCTGGCATTTGTCTTTGGGGTTTCCCCTCGCGGAAAATGTTCTGTCCGATTTTATTTCCGTTAAAACCAACCATGGGTTTTCTGCTACTAAAGTAAGCTGCAATGTCCTTGGCGTCCTGATCGGTAATAAGTCCTTGAGAAATACCTGTCATAATCGAATCTGTACGTTTCTCAGTCTGAAAATCGTGAATTTGTTTTTCAATATAATTTGCATTTTGTCCCGATAAATTAGGACAAAGTGGATTAACACTATTTCCATCCACCCCATGGCAACCCTGGCAAAACTTGGATTTCTGCCTTCCCGCCACCGGATCACCCTGTTCAGCCTCAGCAAAACAATTGTTGATCAGAGCCAATAATATCAAGATTACAAAAGACTTCATTTTCACACCCTAAAATAAACCGGTTATTGCTTAATAATCAGGCTTAACAAGCACCAAGCTTGGCTTAGTGGATCACATTATAGTGAAATCAATTCGTTTGCAAGTAATCCTTAATTTGCGACTTTGGTTGAGTTAAAATTTGCACATTATCTCGAATCATTAATAAAGACACAAATGCTGCAAAAAAAGTAATAAAAGGTTGAACGTAAAGAAAAGCACCAACCCTGGTGGCAGGCATTTCATTCATTGCCTGCGCCCACAAAACGTATGCTACAGCTGAACAGAATATC
>CAIRAO010000176.1 GCA_903876625.1 uncultured Gallionellaceae bacterium
GGAAACGCTGAAGGTCGATACCGGGGGCGGACAGAAACAGGATATGAAGACTGGCAATAAGAAGTATCGGTTTGTGACGAAAGCGCTCGACCCCCATTTATGCGATTCTGACCTATTCTGTAACGTTGCGTTATCCCGTCGATATTTCCGCTTGTCTGAATAATATTTATTGCTTATATTTCAGATGCTTACTTACGCCTACAGATGACATTCAAAATGCCCTCTGATTCGTTGCCCGTTCTACGAGAGTAGGTGTGGGTAAGCCAACGATGAAGAGGGCTTCGTATTTTGGTGATATCATGCAAGAAGAATGGAGAGTAGCGAAAAGATTCCCAATGTATCTTGTTTCAAATCTTGGGAACGTAAAGCATATAAGCAACCATAGAAACCCAAACAACAAAACATTAAAACCGTGGAAAGAAAGGGCTGGATATTTAGTTCTAAAGATACGGTCTCCACTTAAACATAGGGCGAAAAAAGCTATTAATGTCCGTATTCATACTCTCGTTGCAGAAGCATTTTTGGGAAAGCGCCCGAAGGGGAAGTCCCACGTGAATCATAAAGATTGTAACAAGGCAAATAATTATGCCGACAACCTTGAATATACCACTCCATTAGAAAATAATCATCATGCACATAGAAATGGACGTTACCCAAAAGTTGATGTAGCAGGCGATAAAAATCCGAATAGAAAGTTGTCCTCCGAAGACGTGAAAACCATACGAAAGCAGACAAAAGGTTTATCGGCAAAAAGAAAATATGGCCTCGTTGCGAAACTTATTGAAAAATACAAAGTCCACTCTTCGACGATGAGCAGGGTTATCAATAAGAAGGGATGGAAAAACATTGAATAAATGTATGCCACGAAGATTCTTCAGGCTGAGTGAATAATGGAAACGATTAAACAGCGTCTTGATGGTGATTGTGCTGTATGCGTTACAGCAATGTTCCTCGGGAAAACGTACAACGAGATTGTGAATCTATTTCCAGAGGTTAAGGATGGGTTTCTACACGGCACGAGAAGCGAAGTAGAGGTATGCTTACTCTTTGGAGTTGCGCTTGAATGCAAATCCTATCCCGGCGCGGTTGATAAAACCTATTATGGAATGGACAAATCAAAGCCTGCTATGATAGCAGTGATGTCGATGAATAGAATTGATACGCTACACTCTCTTTATTGGGACGGCGAAAAGATTCATGATCCATCGAATCTAAAATGCTATGACAAGGAATTCCCGGATCAAGCGTATGTGGAATATATTCTTCAGGCTGTCGGAATAGCTTGACAATGGATTAAATAAGTTGTATAGTTAGTGCAGGGATTACTGCAAAGGCAGCGACGCGAAAGGTGCAATGGAAGGTAAGGCATGAAGAAAATTGACCGTGACAAGGTTTATGAAAAATACGATGGCAAATGCGCTTATTGCGGGAAGCCAGTGTTTCGGAAAACTTTTCAAGTGGATCATATTATCCCGAAAGCAAACTGGATGAGAGAGGTATTGCGATTGAAATTGATTGGCGATGTTAATGGTCTTGATAATCTTAATCCGTGTTGTCGCCGTTGTAATATCTGGAAGCATAGTAATAGCCTTGAAGTTTTCCGTATTGACGTTGCCGCACAACTCGAAAGGGCAAGAAGGTATAGCCGCAATTTTAGAATGGCAGAGGACTTTGGATTAGTTGAAGCAACTGGCAAGAAAAATATTGAATTCTATTTTGAGAAGGTGCGAGAAAGATAAATAACTTTGTTGCGGTTGACTGAGATGCACGAGGCTCATGCGATGATACCCCGTTGCCCAATAAAATATCTGAAATAGAGGCGGGTTGCTTAAAGAAGTAAAGTTGTCGCCAGCAACCGCAACATTAATTAATCAGGAATGAATGAGGATGTATGAGCAAGGGAAAGAAGGGAATATGTTACAACTGTGGAGCGAAGCGTGACCCACAAATATAAATCCCGCTGGCGTACATGCTGTCTCTGCCCGAATCGCTACGATCGCCATAAGCACAGAGGTTTTAAGTGTGCATCATGTGAGAAGCGAATATATCGCAAGAAATACCCGGAGAAGTATGCGTCTGACAACCTCCGTTCGAATTCTAAACAGCGCGGCATTCCCTTTACAATCTCATTCGAATATTTCAAACAGTTCTGTCATGAGAATGATTACATCCAAAAGAAAGGCATCACGAAGCACAGTTTATTGGTCGACCGGATCAAAAA
>CAIRAO010000177.1 GCA_903876625.1 uncultured Gallionellaceae bacterium
AACTTGTGAATCAAAATTAAGTTGGCCTAGAAACATGAAATGCGAATCAATAGATATTATAAGTATTTTTCAATGAAAAATGCCCCATCAACTTATCGCACCAATCCGCTACTGCGCCTGAGTTATAGTTTAATCGCGCCATTCTACGATGCATTAATAGAGTACCCGATGCGAAAAGCAAGGCAACGTTCACTTGCCCTTTTGCCTGCAATTAAGCCTAATCGAGTTTTACTCTGCGGAGTTGGCACAGGCTTGGATCTGCCTATTCTGCCTGATTTGCACGTCTATACCGCACTTGACTTCAATGCGGCTATGCTTGCTCGCGCTAAATCACGTGGCAAGAATTTAAATATTGACTTCATCCTCGGGGACTGCATGACTCTGCCGTTCCAAGAAGCTCAGTTTGATCACGTGATTCTTCACCTGATAGTAGCGGTTGTCCCCGATCCGCGATCTTGCTTAAGTGAAGCAGTACGAGTGCTAAAACCTGGCGGTACGATTATCATATTTGATAAATTTCTGCAACCAAGCCAAAGTGCACCCGTTCGGCGTTTGTTTAACGGAATCTCTCGCCGATTGGCGACCCGTATGGATGTGGTTTTTGAGGATGTTCTTCAATCTGCCCCGGAACTGGAAATAAAACACAATATACCCATGCTAGCAAACGGATGGTTTCGTAGCATTTTGTTGCACAAGAATATTGAACCGAATGAAATTGCCAAAAACAATGACCTACTCCTTTCGGGTAATTGATTTTAAGTCGTTCGAAGGGCACGATATGGGTAAAGTCATTTAACACTCTCATACCATGTTTGAATACATATTCTTCGACGCAGTAATCCGCGATAAATTTGTTCAGCACGCATCAAATATGGGCGTAAGTTGTACTTATCACGACGATCATATGGGACTAGTTGTAGCAATACCCGAGAATATTGATGAAGAGAAAGAAAATACACTTGAACAACTTTACGACGAGTTGGAAAAAGAACAATCTACCTTGCTACTCCATGAAGAAGGGGGTCTGAAACGCCTTGCCGGAATATATTTCAGTTTGCCGGATGGGCAATCGCGCATGGTTCCATTACAGACTGAAATCGCCAACCGTCTGCTCGCCGCCTTCTCGATGGAAGAGATACAGGAGTTATTCGAGACAGTCGCTGTCAGCATGATTGGGCAAGAAGAGCACTTGTGCAAAATACTGGCTAGGCAAAGCGGTAAAAAAAACTGATTCCACATTACAACATGAAGCCACAACTTGAATCACTTCTGACTTGCCCTAACTGCGGTCATGCGGAAATGTTAACGATGCCCACTGATGCCTGTCAGTGGTTTTATCAATGCACGAATTGCCAAATTTTACTCAAGCCCAAACACGGTGATTGCTGTGTTTTCTGTTCCTTCGGTAGCGTGCCATGTCCGCCGATACAACTGGGAAGTGGAGAGTGCTGCAAAAAATAAAGTTGCAGCTCTATCCATAAATCGCCTTCAGTAATATTTGATTATGTTCTAACTGCTTCTCTCAAGTTACCTTCACCTGCATCAACTCTTTGCCGTTTGGATCAGTCAGATGCACGGCACAAGCAATGCACGGATCAAAGCTGTGGACGGTCCGTAATATCTCAATGGGTTGTTTGACATCAATCAACTGGTGACCTTTTAAGGCAGCTTCGTACGGCCCCTGATTTCCATTCGCATCGCGCGGCCCGGCGTTCCAGGTACTTGGCACGATGGCCTGATAGTTGGATATTTTTTGATCGTCGATCACGATCCAGTGAGAAAGTCCTCCGCGCGGCGCTTCCATCACACCCACACCCTGTGCATGGCTTGGCCAGGTCGATGGGTCCCATTTTGTTTCGTTAAAAGTTTTAACATCGCCTGCTTTGATGTTAGCCACCAGCTGGTCGTACCAGCCCTGCATTGCGTCAGCCACCAGCTTGGTTTCCAGAGTTCGCGCTGCGGTACGTCCCATAGTCGAATACAGCGCTTGCACTGGCAGATCAAGATTCTTCAAGGTCATGCCGACCAGTTCTTTGGTCTGTTCATGTCCACTCGCATACATCATTAACACACGAGCCAACGGCCCGACTTCAACTGCTTTGCCTTTCCAGCGCGGCGACTTCATCCACGAATAATCCTTCTCCACATCCAACTGTTTATAAGGTGGCTTCGGCCCTGTGTAATCCAGCTTGGTCTCGCCCTTATAAGGGTGCAGACCCTGATATTTACCCACAGAATATTCGTACCAGGCATGACTGACAAATTCCTGAATTTCGCTTTCCGCATTCAAGTCGATGGGAAGTATTTTGCTTAGATCTCGATCCAGAATCACGCCGGAAGGAATCATATAAGAGGATGGATCAGACATGCCTTTGGCCGGAAAATCACCAAAGGTCAGGAAGTTACCGACACCTTCTCCTTGCTTGAACCAGTCTTTGTAAAAGCTTGCAATGGCCAATGTATCCGGCACATAGACTTGATCGACAAACATACGCATCTGAGTAATCGCGTTCAATACCGTTTGCAAGCCAACTTCATTGAGTGCGGTGCCGGAATTGCCAGCGTGAGCAACTCTATCTCCAGAATGGTTGGGATCAATACTAATGGCACAGGGCACGCCACCCACCAGAAACATCGGGTGAGGATTCTTGCCGCCGAACACGGTATGCAATTTGACCACATCGCGCTGCCAAGCTAAGGCATCGAGATAATGCGCTACGGCCATGAGATTGGCTTCGGGTGGTAATTTGTAAGCGGGATGTCCCCAGTAGCCGTTGGCGAAAATGCCCAACTGCCCTGCCTCGACAAAACCTTTTAATTTTTTCTGCACATCGCTGAAATAGCCGGGAGATGATTTGGCATACCCGGAAATGCTTTGCGCCAAAGTTGAGGTTGCTTTTGGATCGGCTTTCAAAGCCGACACGACATCCACCCAATCCAATGCATGCAGATGATAGAAGTGCATCACATGGTCATGAATATATTGCGCGCCGATCATCAGATTGCGTATCAATTGCGCATTGCCGGGCACTTCGATCTTCAGCGCGCTTTCCACTGCACGCACCGAGGAAAGACCATGCACCAGCGTGCATACGCCGCAAATACGCTGTGCAAACGCCCAAGCTTCGCGCGGGTCACGCCCGCGCAGAATAATCTCGATTCCGCGCACCATGGTGCCAGCGGAAGAGGCGCGAGTGATACGGCCTTCAGAATCCGTTTCTGCTTCGATGCGTAAATGACCCTCAATGCGTGTTACCGGATCAACGATGACGCGTCTGCTATCCGGTTGGTTCATGATGATTTGTCCTCAACCAGATATTCGGCTAGCAATTCGGTCAAACCGATTACTTCGACTTTCATGTGGTAATGCTCCAGTCCTTCTTCCATGACAATGCGGCAATTTGCGCAAGCAGTAATCAGCGTCTGCACGCCTGTAGTTTCTATCTGCATCTTTTTGTGCTTAAAGGCCTGCAGACGTAATGGTTCCGCGCGCGAATTGGCCGATACACCTCCCCCACCCCCGCAACACCAGTTCATCACCCCGGCATCCGGCATCTCGCGGAAGTCTTCTGCCACTTCGCCCAGTAAACGTCGCGGTTGTTCTACTACTCCGCCTCGTCGGGCGATCTGGCAGGGATCGTGATAAGTCAGCGGACGTTTGTCTTTTCCTTGGGTCTTTAACTTGCCTGCCGCATGCAATTCATCCAACACTTCGAGAATATGTTTTACCTCAAAGCCGAAAGCTCGCCCCATCAGGTTTGGCCCTTCCCAGCGCAAGGCGGTAAAGGCGTGCCCGCATTCCGGGCTGATCACGCATTTGACTTTCAGGCGTTCGGCTGCCACCACGATGCGGCTAACAATCTCTCGTGCCAGATCAGAAGCACCGATTTGAATACCGCTGTTAGTCGCCTCAAAAGCATCCAATGCCAACGTCCAACTCACTCCGGCCTGTTTGAAAATGCGACTCAAGGCAGAAAGATACTCGGGAAAATTGATGATCTCCATTGATGACATCAACACCAGATAATCAACGCCTACTCGTTCTACCGGTACTTCGATACCGGTATCAGCCTGGACATGTTTGATCTGCGCCAGCACCGCAGGCCACTTAATTCCCATCGGGCTGCCAATCGTGATCGCGCGTGTTGTCGCACCGATCAAATCTTCCGGTGCATGACCCGATGCCGCCATACCTTCGCGCATTTTGCGAATCATGTAGGTAAGATCGTTGCCTACCGGGCAAACCATTGCGCAACGACCACAGAGCGTGCAACTGTCATAAACCAGCGGTTCCCATTCGGTCAACTCTGCATCCGATATGGGCTTGGAGAAGCCAAGCATATTTCCCAGTTTACCCAGCAGCGTATATTCCTGTTGCCACACACGACGTAGCGGCTCTAATTTATGAATGGGCGTGTATTTCGCATCACCGATCTCGGTGTAAAACAGACACGCTTCAGCACACAAACCACAGTGTACGCAACTGGAAAAGAAACTGGCGATCGGCGCGTCGATCACTTCCTTGAAAGAGTTAAAGCCTTTGGCCAGTGTCGCGCTCACGATGCTATTCCTTTACGCCCGAATATGTCACCGTTATACCAGCGCGAAATAAATACGGAGAAGGTGTGGAATAGCTTGGTGAAGGGCAGTAACACCATTAGTAATTCAACAGAGAATATGTGCAACGCCAACATCAGGGTGTACTCCACGAAAAGATGATGAGCGGCTAGATAACCGGTCAACAAAGGCAATAGTGTTACTGTCCAAGCCAAATAGTCGCCAAAGCCTGACAGCAGGCGTTTCACCGGATTATTCAGGCGATGCGCCAGCAGTACTCCCAATGCAACTATCGCTGCCACTGCCGAAGCATCGACCAGCGCTGTTGGAAAATTCGACCAGCCTAATCGAGTCAAGGAGCGGAAAAATTCAATATGTGGAGCGGAAAAGACTATGGCAATCAGTAATCCAAAATGGAATACATAGCCGCCAATGTAGGTCACAGGATCACGTTTCAGCATTCCTACTACCGGCAAGGAACGCGTAAACATCGTGCGCAAGCCGCTACCTGGAGTATTAATTCGCGGCTTGGCCAGATCCGGTTTGCGACCAAGTCCGAAGATTTCGAACAGACGCAAGACGATGCCCGCTACAAATATCACGAGTGCCCAATTCAACGCACTTCCACGCGCAAAAGTCAGGAGCTCAAGATGGCTCATTTTTCCTCCTGAAGCAAATTTTGCACAGTCACTTTTTCGTGAGTCTCTTTCGCTCCCGCTTTTGTCGAACGGTTGTGCCAGGTAATAGCAACTCCTGCTGCCACACCGGCAAGTGCCGCAGCGCCCAGCATGGAGGGTGTCGCCGTCAGTGGCATCGACAAGGCGTTATAAAGAGGTCCGGCATCCCAAAAATTTGGCTCTGAACAACCAATGCAACCGTGCCCGGACTGTATCGGGAAACTGGTGCCATCGTTCCATTTCGTGGTTGCACACGAGTTGTACGTAACCGGACCTTTGCAGCCGAGCTTGTATAGACACCAGCCTTGCCTTGCTGCTTCATCGTCGAAAGTTTGTGCGAATTTTCCCTGATCATAAAATGGGCGGCGGTAGCATCTATCATGAATCGTTTCGCCGTAGAATGACTTGGGGCGACCCAAGGTATCCGGTTCTGGAATGCTGCCGAAAGTCAGAAAATGCGCCAGTACGCCTGTCATAACAACCGGAATCGGAGGGCAACCCGGAACATTGATGATCGGTTTATCTTTGATAATGTCGCTTACTGAAACAGCGCCGGTTGGATTTGGATCCGCTTTGGGAAGACCCCCATAGGTCGCGCAAGTACCAACCGCAACGATAGCTGCGGCTCCTTTAGCGGCATCCATTAACATGTCGTAATTGCTGATACCAGCGATGGTGGAATAACCGGGATTACCCATCGGAATTGCACCATCCACAACTAATAAATACTTGCCTGCATTGTCCTTTATCGCCTGCTCGCGCGCATGTTCCGCAGACTCTCCTGACGCAGCTTGCAGGGTATGGTGATAATCGAGTGAGATCAGGTCGAAAATAAGATTTTCCAGCGTCGGCGAATGCGAACGTGTTATTGATTCTGTGCAACCTGTGCATTCCTGGAAAGAAAGCCAAATCACTGATTGTCGTTGCGCTTTGGAGATCGCTTCTGCCATCACGCTTGCCATTGCGGGAGGCAATGCTAACATCGCGGTAATAGCACTACAAAACTTAAGGAATTCGCGCCGTGTCACACCACGCTGATGCAAGCCATCGCCCACCGTTTCAGGCACTGGCTTCAATGGCTCTGTTGCTTGCATGTTGATTCCTCTTGATCCGAAA
>CAIRAO010000178.1 GCA_903876625.1 uncultured Gallionellaceae bacterium
AACGATTATTAACGAAGAAGTATTGATCGCCCCTGGTTTTACGAGCCGTTTCCGGTTTACCAACAAAGCCGTAGATATTCATGTAATCAGTTTCCTCGTTTACGCTTACCAATTTTGCGTTGTATTGCGAGCCGAGTATTTGAACAATTCGTTGTTTTAAAGTGCCGGCGTCTAAATGAAATACTTCTTGTCCGTTGCTAGTGAGCGAAAAGAAAACATTCGGGAAAGCCATGGCAACACGGATAAACTCTTCTACGATATGACGCATTTCTGCGGCATTACTTTTTAGAAAATTTCTTCTGGCTGGTACATTGAAGAAAAGGTTCTTCATGCTAATGCTGGTGCCCATTTGAAAGGCGCAGGCTTCTTGCTTAATAACCTGACTATTTTCAATTTCTATAAAAGTGCCCAGTGCGTCTTCAGCTCTTTTTGTTTTTAGCTCAACCTGGGCTACTGCCGCAATAGAAGCGAGTGCTTCACCTCTAAAACCCATTGTTTTAATCCGGAAAAGGTCTTCGATATTACTGATTTTGCTAGTGGCATGCCTTTCAAAGGCCATTCTTGCATCAGTTTCGCTCATTCCTTTTCCGTCGTCGATTACCTGCACAAGGGCTTTGCCAGCATCAGTTACCAATAATTTCACAGAACTAGCGCCAGCGTCAACTGCATTTTCTAATAATTCCTTTACCGCACTAGCCGGTCTTTGAATAACCTCACCCGCCGCTATCTGGTTCGCTATATTGTCTGGTAATAAATGGATAATGTCTGACACCCCTCAAAAATTTAATAAAGTTTGTAAAAATAGCATTATCCCTTCATCTGCACTGCGATTCCATTAAATTTGCCATTCAAAATTAGAAATATGGTATTGAGTGCAGATATTAAAAAGCTAGCCCGACATTTTGTGCCGGAAGATTTTACAGTAACCAACTGGGAAACCCTGGAGCCTTATTTTAAGAATTTGGTAGATCGCCCCATCAATTCGAGAGAAGATTTGGAACAATGGCTCAAAGACATGAGCGAAATGGAGGCTGTAGTAAGTGAAGACGCTTGCTGGCGCCAGATTAAAATGACCTGCGATACTACCGATGCCAAGTTAGAAGAGGCCTTTACGTATTTCTGTATGGAAATTCAACCGAAGTTGCAACCCTATGCAGACCTATTAAACAAGAAGTTGATCAATTCTCCTTTTACGCAAGAATTAGAGAAAGATAAATATTTTACCTACCTGCGTTCGGTTAAAAAAAGCATTGAATTATTTAGAGAAGTTAATATTCCATTGCAGGCAGAACTGAGTGTGATGCAGCAACAGTATGGTGCCATTGCAGGTAAGATGATGGTTGAGGTAAACGGACAAGAATATACCCTTCAACAAGCAGCAAAATTTTTAGAAAGTGAAGACAGGTCTTTAAGAGAACAAGTGTATCGAAAAATTCAGGAACGCCGTTTGCAAGACAAGCAAGCGATGCACGATTTGTATTCTGAGTTGATCAAGAAAAGAGATGCAATTGCAAAGAATGCTGGGTTCGCAAATTATCGCGATTACAAATTTGTAGAGCTAGGAAGATTCGATTATAGTAAAGAAGACTGCTATCAATTCCATGAAGCG
>CAIRAO010000179.1 GCA_903876625.1 uncultured Gallionellaceae bacterium
ATTAGTGATGATCAATCCCTTGCCCAACTCGTTGATGGAAATAATATAACGTCTTTAAAATACGTCGCTTTGTTTCGCCTATTGACCTATTCTTCTAAAATTGGTACAAATATAAAGTTTGGATTCAGATGTTATTTTTGACCATAGGACATAGTAACGTACAAAATAAAAATTGCAAATAAAACAATCCCTTTAACTCTATTTTGGAAACATAGGGGAGTCCAATTAACATCTGCCGTTCATTGTGGAAGAAACTGGTTTTCCGCGAGGCATGCATATTTTTCGATTAGTTTGTTGGCCGCCATAAGGAGTAGGAAAAAGTGGAAATGAGCAGCAAGATCATTCTTAGGTACTTAAGTCAGCTAAAGGCGCACCTTCCGGGCGGAGACTCACAGAAAAAACATGCCAGTGACGAACTGTTGCTGCGATCGGAATTATTCAGTGCCAAGCAGATGCAGCAGCACGGCAAAACCATCGCGGGCGCACACAAGTTGAGTCCGGGACGCACTTCGAACCAACTGCTGGCAAGGATGGCCGATAATGAAAATGTCCTGTTTGGCGTTAGAAAACTGTTGACGAAGGCGGTTGGGGAAAACCATCATATTACACCGGCCGAAGAATGGTTTCTGGATAACTTCTATCTGATCGAAGAACAAATTCGCACAGCCAGAAGGCATTTGCCGAAAGTTTACAGCAGGGAACTGCCTCACCTTGCAAATGGCCCATCGGCTGCTCTTCCGCGGGTGTATGACATTGCGCTGGAGATGATCTCCCATGGCGATGGGCAGGTGGATTCGAAGGCTCTTAGTCTATTTGTAGCCGCCTACCAGACAGTAACCGTGCTTACACTGGGTGAATTGTGGGCAATTCCTATTATGTTGCGCCTGGCGTTGATCGAAAATATTCGACGTATCGCCGTCCGCATATCTACCGACAGAGCCAACCGCAATTTAGCCGATTCTTGGGCGACTCGGATGACAGCGATCGCCGAGAAGGACCCGAAAAGCTTGTTTCTGGAAATCGCGGACATGGTGCGGTCAGACCCGCCGATGGTGGGTGCGTTTGTTGCAGAAATTACACGTCGCTTGCAAGGGCAAAGTCCTTCTCTGGCCTTGCCGCTTACCTGGATCGAGCAGCGCCTCTCCGAGTACGGTCAGACAATCAAGGCATTAGTGCATCTGGAGACCCAGCAACAAGCCGCAGATCAGGTCTCTATGAGCAACAGTATCGGCAGTCTTCGTTTCCTGGGCGCAATGGACTGGCGCGAGTTTGTCGAAACGATGAGTGTGGTCGATCAGATCATGCGCGAGGATCCCCGCGACGTTTATGTCAAAATGGATTTTTCCACCCGTGACCGTTACCGCCACGTCATAGAGAAAATCGCCAAAAAAAGTCGATTGTCAGAAAGTGAAGTGGCGCGCACGGCGATAAGCCTCGCCCGCAAATGCAGTGCAAAAAATGGCCGTTATGACTGCACGGCGCATGTTGGTTTCTATCTGATCGACAAGGGATTGTCGGAACTCGAACAACTGATGAAAGTGCGTTTATCACCGGTTGAGAAAATTATGCAATTAGGCCGCCGAATTCCTTTATTGCTGTATATTGGTGCTATCATAGGATTGACCATCATATTTACAGGGAGTTTACTGGCGAAGGCACATACCGATGGATTGCATGGTTGGCCATTGGCCATCCTCGGATTCCTCGCGCTTCTATGTACGAGCCACTTGGCTATAGCCCTGGTAAACTGGCTGGCGACTCTGCTGGTGGCGCCCCATCCCTTGCCGCGAATGGATTTTTCCAAGGGAATACCACCTGAATACCGCACCCTGGTTGCAGTTCCGACCATGCTTCTCAGCGCGCAAAACATCCCAAATTTAATAGAAGCATTGGAAATCCGATTTCTGGCCAATCGGGACGACAATCTGCGTTTCGCCCTCCTGACCGACTTTCGG
>CAIRAO010000180.1 GCA_903876625.1 uncultured Gallionellaceae bacterium
CAGTTTCTACCATTGGCAGTACCAGTTTTTTCCCGTCGAAGCCGCTGGGATGTTATGGCGATGGAGGCGCGCTCTTTACCGATGATGACGCACTAGCCAAGATAATGAGCGAAGTTCGTGTCCACGGACAAGATCGCCGCTATCACCACCCCATTATCGGCATCAATGGTCGCATGGATACTTTGCAAGCAGCCATCGTCCTAGCCAAACTGGATATATTCGACGAAGAAGTCAAAGCTCGCACAGAAATCGGCGCACGCTACTCCGAGTTGATTAACTCAATCCCCAATCCCCAATCCGGAATCCTCGGGGTTACAACGCCCTACATCGAACCCCACAACACCAGCGTCTATGCTCAATATACGATACAGGTCGAAAATCGTGATTTTGTACAGAAGAAACTCAACGAAGCGGGTATTCCAACTGCCGTGCATTACCACATCACGCTTAACCTGCAACCGGCGTTTGCGCACCTTAATAAACCTGCTGGCAGTTTTCCTATTGCGGAAGAAATGGCCAAGCGTGTAATGAGTCTGCCAATGGGGCCAGATTTGACTGAAGCTCACCAGCGCCTTATTGCACAGACTGTAGCATCAAGCGGGGCAACATCACGGTGAATCTTCGGGGGAAGCTTTTCGGCAATGCGGCGATTTACCTGGGAGCCAACATCCTCAATGCAGGAATCCCGTTCTCGCTTTTGCCGATCTTGACCCGGGTGCTCACTCCCGCCGACTACGGAACCGTAGCCATGTTTGGCATAGTTCTCAGCGTGTTAGGTGCATTTACTGGTCTGAGTGTTCATGGGGCTATAGGCGTACGCTATTTCCAGCTGGAAAAAAAAGAGCTGGCTGAATATGTCGGAACTTGTGTCGGGATTCTTGTTGTCACCACGTCGGTGATCTTTCTGCTGGTTGCAGCTTTTGGTTCGTGGCTGAAAGTGGTTACCGGCGTGCCTGCTGACTGGTTATTGGTGGCAGTTGTTATTTCAGGCTTGCAGTTTCTCTGCAATATTCGGCTTTCACTTTGGCAGGTAGCTGGGCAAGCAAAGCAATATGGTGCTTTTCAGATTTCACAGAGCCTGCTCAATGCGTGCCTCTCGTTAATCTTTATTTTGGTGGTTGGCTTGGCTTGGCAGGGGAGAGTTTTGGGGCAAGTGTTGGCGATAGGAATATTTGGAATTATCGCTCTGTGGTGGTTGTTAAAAGACGGTTTGTTAAAAAATCCTATAGCTTGGCGTACGCAAAGTCATGATGCAATAAAGTTTGGTGTGCCACTTATCCCTCATGTAATCGGTGCGCTTGCTATCTCTACGGGAGGTCAATTTCTTGTAACTAATATGCTTGGTGTTTCTGAAACCGGCCTCTATGTTGTAGGAGCGCAGATCGGGGCTGTCATGGGCATCGCTTCGGATGCGTTTGTTAAATCTTATGGCCCATGGTTGTATGAGAAGCTGCAAGACGAATCTGTTGTCGGGCGCCATTTTATAGTTGGTATTACATATTATGTATTTTTGTTTTTTTTGTTGCTTTCGGGAATTGCGACAGTTTTCGCTTTAATCTTATTTCAATATGTTGTAGGTGATAAATTCTTGCCTGTAAAACACTTGACCCCCTTCTTTATTTTTGGAAATGGATTCATTGGGATGTACTTTGCAATTGCCGGATTTTTCTTTTTTACATCAAAGACGAAATTTGTTTCGATTGTGACGATTTCTTCTGGTGTTATATCAATATTAGCCATGTGGATCCTTGGTAACGTTTGGGGGCTTAATGGAATTGTTTTTGGCTACTTCGTTTCTCAAGTGTTTATGTTCATGCTCGCATGGATAATGTCTAATTTGGTTTATCCAATGCCATGGTTTCTTATTAGATCAGCCTTTGCTGCTGTGGCTTCTGTGCAATTCAAAAAATGAAACATTTGACATTATTCTTTTTGGGAAGGTTTTTTGATAAAATTTCCAATTTCTATTGGTTGATTACGTATTCACGCTACCGAAAGGTTTATGCGCTAGATAAAGAATTTCGGTTTAATGGTAAACTTATTCTCCTCTATGGAGAGGGGAATATAAATGCGGGTCCGGGAAGTTATGTTGGAGAGTTATCGACGTTGCAGGCAGCAAAGGGATACTCTGTAACAATCGGGACATCATGCTCAATATCTCATAATGTACGTGTATACACACAAACTGCTATTGCAGATTATGATTTTTCACTGGGCAATATTCCTCAGAAACATGGTAGCGTTATATTTGGTGATTATTGCTGGGTTGGGGCAAATGTATTTGTGAATCCAGGTGTGACTATTGGTGAGAACTCGGTTGTCGGGGCTAATTCTGTTGTAACCAAAGATATTCCTCCATTCGAGATTTGGGGGGGGGTTCCTGCTAAATTCATACGCAAAAAGAAAATTACATGAAAATATTAATTACCGGTGCAGACGGTTTTATCGGTTCGCACCTTACCGAACTCCTCGTCCGTCAAGGCCATAAAGTCCGTGCATTCGTGCTCTACAACTCCTTCAACTCTTGGGGTTGGCTGGACCAGTGCGCACCCGATGTGAAGGGGCAGTTCGAGGTGTTTGCTGGCGACATCCGCGATCCACATGGGGTAAAGGAGGCGATGAAAGGTTGTGACGCGGTGCTGCACTTGGCCGCCCTTATCGCCATTCCTTACTCCTACCATTCGCCCGACACCTATGTCGATACCAATGTCAAAGGCACACTGAATGTGCTGCAAGCGGCGCGGGAATTGGGTGTCAAGAGGGTGATTCATACCTCGACCAGCGAGGTTTATGGCACAGCGCGTTTCGTGCCGATCACCGAAGAGCACCCCTTGCAGGGGCAGTCTCCGTATTCTGCCACCAAGATCGCTGCGGATCAGTTGGCCTATTCCTTTTATGCTTCCTTCGGTCTGCCGGTAGTGATTGCGCGGCCCTTCAACACCTATGGCCCGCGCCAGTCCGCCCGTGCTGTGATTCCAACTATTATTACGCAAATAGCCAATGGTCATCGTCAGATAAAACTTGGTGCGGTTTCTCCCACGCGGGATTTTAATTTTGTAAAGGATACCGTGGCCGGTTTTATTGCTGCATTGAATTCTGATAATGGATTGGGTGAGGTAGTCAATTTTGGTAGTAATTTTGAGATTTCTGTTGGCGATACGGTTCAGTTGATTGCTGAAATCATGAATGCTGAAATAGAAATAATTACGGAGGAATCTCGCCTACGCCCCGAAAACTCTGAGGTTGAAAGATTGTGGGCAGACAACTCAAAGGCGAAGCAACTTTTAGGATGGGAACCTAGTTATGGTAGTCATGAAGGACTTAAACGCGGACTTGCTGAAACCGTAACGTGGTTCACAGATCCAGACAATTTA
>CAIRAO010000181.1 GCA_903876625.1 uncultured Gallionellaceae bacterium
AGCGTTCGCATACATTATGCAGAGAGAATATTGAGCTTTGTCATTTCCTTGCTTGGCGGATCGTCGCAACCACTTTATGGATTCTTTATAGTCTGGTGAAATGGCCGGATCGTTGAAATATAAAAATCCGAGCTCGTACTGCGCTAGAGCATTTCCATTGGTAGCTGCCATCCGATACCATCGAATCGCCTCCTTGTGATTTTTTGGTACACCTTGACCGTTGTCGTACATGAATGCCATGACCACCTGCGCCCGTGAATTTCCGGTCTTGGAAGCAATCGGCTTCAGTTCGCGCAATGCCGTGGCGTAGTCGCCCTGACCATAGGCCGCCACCCCTTCATCAACTCCCGAAACACCGGTCCTTGGGACCAGCATGCAAAGGAAAAAGATGATTAACAGCGCCGGGCGAATATTTTTCATTTTTAGGCTTTCCTTGAAACGTAGCAGATGACTGATTGGAGAACATGCTGTCGCTAGCTCCACATCACCTCTGTCATCGAGGGTAAATACCGGCGCGCCAAATTTTGTGGCGTCGATGACGTTAGCGAATGGTGGTATTTGCATCTGTGGTCGTGTCAGCACTTTCTTTCGATAACCATCTATCCAGCAGCGCGGCAACGTAGCCCTTGTCGAGCATGTGCCCCATCTCAGGCACAACAGCCACGTCAAGGCCTAATGGCCCAGAAAATCTAATGACGCTGCTCGGGATGCTCTGCCAGTCCTGCTCGCCGACGTGAATCTCGCATTGGTGGGGTACTGGGTAGCCACCGCTCTCGGCAAGTTCAAACAGCTTTCCAGACTGAGGTGGCACGAAACTGGCGCCCGTCTCTTTGTTGGAAAACTCCCCCACGATTGGTGACAGCAGTAGAACCTTGCCTATGTACGGATCTATCAACCGCTGCGCGTTCAAAAACAGGTAGGCACCAAAAGAGTTTGCTATGACCCGGCTACCCTCTGTCCAGTATCGCGTGGTCAAGTCTTCGGCAACTGCAGCGATTTGATCGCTGAACGTCAGGTCCTTGAAGTCACCAACAGTTTCTCGGCCAGACACGTCAAAGCCACGCCTAAGCAGTTCGGCTCCTAGTCCCGTTCCAAGACGCCCACCATACCCAGGGAGATAGTAGATCGAATTAGCCATTTTCAGACGGTCCCATGGGCTTTAGCACAATCGACCAGAGGCACCAGACTATGGTATTTCGACAACTCAGATATCATTATTGTTACTCGATCTTTGCAACCATGGAGTCGGATGACTGCGCCAGATTCTCAATAACTTTATGTGCTGCGGTCATCGGTCCAGAAGGTGGCTTTTCCAGCAGACGAAGTGAATCTGAAAAGCGGCCAAGTTGCCGCAGACCGTCGGCTTTAGACAGCCGTTGGATTTCATCCGACGCATCAAGCAATTTCAGGAAAATCTCTAAGTTCTCTATTTCGCCCTGGGTCAATGGACTATCTACATTTACCACGACCTTGTCCCAAACCCCAGCAGAAAACAGATTGACGTCTATGCGTCGCAAGTGATTTCCCATCCACAGTGCATTTTGGCGAACGTAGCGCTCCTTGTCCGGCTTCGCACCGAACTTCTTGAGATAGGCCATGTACTCATTAAATGAAGGCTGATTCATAAAATCGTATGCAGGCAACTTGACATCCTTCGGCTCACGTAACGAATCGTATTCACGAACGATTTCCATTTCATCGCGCCACACCAGCGATTCGCACTGATTGCAGCGAATGAGCATTAGATGGGGGACCATCATGCGACCGTACGCCCATCCATCGGTCCAAAAGGTCGCCCCAAATGAGTTCCACGAAAGCGCAGTGTGCTCGCAAATCAATGCGGAGCAATAGGTGCACTTCTTGATGAGCGTTGGGCCGGGGGTCATTTGACTGAATCAGTCCATGAAATTTCGAACTGACGACTTCACCTTCCCGGCCTCCATCACGACCTTGCATCTGTGCCGCCCCATTGTCCGCCCCTCACCCAAATAGTCAGTACCGTTTTCCAAGTGCGGTTTCAGTAGCCCTTTGTCATCGCTGAACTTGCGCAGCTCATCGATCGACATGCCGACTGGAATCTGAGCACATACTTTGTCCATCCGCTCACGGGCGGTGGCGAAACCGTAAATGCCGTACGCAAAACTCAGAGCCAGAAGAGCCACGATGGTGCCGAGCGTTAAGCCTATTCGCTTGAGGATCTTATTCATTCTTTAGTCCATTTCCTGAAGCGAGTGGTCGGGCACCAATCGGGAAGCAATGTGGTGCTTGCGTAGCTACTTAGCCAGTCGGGCCATGATCGTCCGGCACTGCTAGAGGATCGCGCCGATATCCACAGTCCAAATAACCCCGCACAGCAGGAACAGGCAAAGCGATACCGGCCACTGGGCATCCTGCATCGCAAGGAGCGTGTTTCGATTTCTGCAGAACCAGTAGACCGTATAACTCCCATCCACAGCGAACCAAGTAAATACTAGCATTCTGGGCCATGCTTTCCAATCCAGGGTTCGGATAGCCATTACCACCTTGTCAGCGGTGAAGTAGGTAGCCGTAGCCATGAGCAGAGACACCCCAACGTCCCAGTCCGGGTATCCGTAGGTCAGGGCTCCATAGAGCAGCCAGGACAGGCCGATCAGGAAGGTGAGGTTCTTGAAGCTGGATTTTGAGTTCATAGCGTAATGTTCTCGCCCATTCAGCGCCAAATTTGTTGCGTTGTCTAGCAAAAGTGTGAATCCGCTAATGCCACAATAAATCACACCGTCTCAAAAGCCCCACATCCGTAGACGCTTTCAAAAATGATGGTATTTTTGCTGGTATGTTTCAAATGTTAGATACAAGAATCTAGCATTCATGCGGGTTGCAGATTGATATGTGATTCCTGTCGGCTCCTGGCGAGTCGGAGCCTGCAACCGATCAGCCCGCAGAACAGGATCGAAGCGCCGCTTCTGGCCTGTTATCCTTGGCACTTTCCCACAGCCACATCCACCATGAAAATCCTCTTGACCCTTTGCCTGGCGCTGGCCGGCC
>CAIRAO010000182.1 GCA_903876625.1 uncultured Gallionellaceae bacterium
CAGACTGAAGCAATGCGTGCACTTGCTTACGTGGTGGGGGCTGCATTAGATCATGCACATGCCAATCCCGATGCTGCAGTGCGTGCGCACAATCAGGCATTCGCCGAACTGATGATTCCGATTGTAAAAGGGTGGTGTACTGAAAACGCGATTGAGGTGACTTCTCTCGGAATACAAATTCACGGCGGTATGGGTTTTATCGAGGAAACCGGGGCTGCACAACATTTCCGCGATGCCCGCATCACTGCGATCTATGAAGGCACTACGGGCATTCAGGCACTAGATCTGATCGGGCGCAAAATCGTTCGTGATGGCGGACTCGCCGCTAAAAATTTACTTGTAGAAATGAGTGCTGTCGCTGCCGAACTCTCTGCATCTAGTGATCTTGCAGATATCGGCAAGTCTTTAGAGAAGGGAATTCTAGATGCTTCGAAATGCGTTAAGCATATCGTCACTCAATTCAAAGATCAGTCAGCACAGGTCGCAGCTGGAAGTGTTCCTTTTTTAAAACTGATGGGTATTGTTTGCGGCGGTTGGCAGATGGGCCGTGCCGCCTTGATCGCGGCTAAACGTTTAAAAGAAGGTACGGGTGATACTGGTTTTTATCAAGCAAAGATTTCAACTGCCCGTTTCTACGCACAACAAGTGTTACCTAACGCAGCGGCTTTGGCGCAAACAGTGATTGACAGTGGTGAACTGGTAATGGCGTTTACTGAGGATCAGTTTTAACAGTAGATGAACATAAGGAATCTGCGATGAGCCGGGAGTCAATGGAATATGACGTGGTAGTGGTGGGAGGCGGACCATCGGGTTTGACCACTGCCATTCGATTGAAACAATTGGCTGCAAAGCAAGGTGCCGAAATTTCCGTCTGTGTTTTGGAAAAGGGTTCTGAGATTGGTGCACACATTCTTTCTGGTGCAGTTCTAGAACCCCGCGCGTTGGAAGAGCTTTTCCCTGACTGGAAGGAGCGCGGTGCGCCTTTACATACGCCGGTAAAAGAAGATCGCTTTTTGTTTCTGACGGAGAACAGTTCTTTTCGTTTACCCACTCCGCCCCAGATGAATAATCATGGCAACTACATTATCAGTCTTGGTAATTTATGCCGCTGGTTGGGGGAGCAGGCTGAAGCGCTGGGCGTGGAAATTTATCCGGGTTTCGCCGCTGCTGAAATTCTTTACAGTACGGATGGTTCTGTGCGTGGTGTAGCAACAGGCGATATGGGTTTGGGCAAAGATGGACATCAGACAGCCAGTTATCAACAAGGCATGGAATTGCTCGCACGCCAGACTGTTTTTTCAGAAGGTTGTCGTGGCTCATTGACTAAACAACTTTTTGAGCATTTTTCATTACGCGAGGGTGCTGACCCACAGACCTATGGTATCGGCATCAAGGAATTATGGGAGATCGACCCGTCGAGACACCAGCCGGGCCTGGCGATGCATTCTGTCGGTTGGCCGCTGGCGAGTGATACTTACGGCGGTTCGTTCATGTATCATTTTGAAAACAATCAGGTGGCTGTAGGTTTCGTTATAGGTTTGGATTACAGCAATCCTTATCTGTCGCCATTCGAAGAATTTCAACGTTTCAAATTACACCCTGACATCCGTCCCTATCTGGAAGGTTGTCGCCGTGTTTCATATGGTGCCCGCGCACTTTCCGAAGGTGGATTGCAGTCCTTGCCTAAACTCACTTTCCCGGGTGGTTTGTTGGTGGGTGATACAG
>CAIRAO010000183.1 GCA_903876625.1 uncultured Gallionellaceae bacterium
GTTGTGCTGGACATGCCTTCTGACACCCGCGTAGAAAAGACAGCTCAGGTTTTGCGTGAAATGGGGCAATACTTAAGTACAGTCCCGGAATTAAAAGACTATCAGATTTATGCGGGTGTTTCTTCCCCCATCAATTTCAATGGTCTGGTGCGTCAGTATTACTTGCGTTCTTCGGAAACGCAGGGAGATATTCAGGTGAATCTCGTTGACAAACATGAGCGTAAAGATAAAAGCCATGTCATTGCGATGCGGGTTAGACCGGCACTGGTTGAAATTGCAAAAAAATATTCAGGTCGTGTGAAAGTAGTAGAAGTTCCACCCGGCCCGCCTGTACTTTCGCCACTGGTGGCTGAAATTTATGGTCCCAGTGACGCGGGCCGTTATGCGATCGCACAAAAAGTTCGCAATGTATTTGAGAGAACAGAAGGTGTTGTAGATGTGGACGATAGCTCAATAACGATATCGGCCAAAAAATATCTCGTTGTAGACCGACGCAAAGCCAGTCTGATGGGGGTCCCCCAGCAGGTTATCGTAACGACTCTTAGTGCGGGACTATCAGGTGAAAATACAGCCTTTATTCATGACGAAACTAAATATCCGGCTGCAGCCAATATTCGTTTGCCCGAAAACAAACAAAGCAGTCTGGATGAATTGTTAAAGTTGACGGTGCGGAACTCTCAGCGGGAACTTGTTCCTCTTAGCCAGTTAGTGAAGGTTGTTGATTCAACTCGAGAGCAACCTATATTTCATAAAGATTTGTTGCCGGTGAATTACGTGATCGGCGATACAGCCGGAAGTAATGACAGCCCACTCTATGGCGTGTTTAAAATGCGACCAGAAATTCATAAAATTCAGGACACTAATGGTAAAGCGCTAGATGAATATTTCATCAACCAGCCCAAAGACCCTTACCGCAGTTTCTCAATCAAATGGGATGGCGAATCACAGGTAACTTACGAGACCTTTAGAGATATGGGGATTGCCTATGGGGTGGGCTTGATTATTATTTACTTGCTGGTGGTGGCTCAATTTGGTTCATATTTAACACCTCTCATTATTATGGCGCCCATTCCATTAACAGTAATCGGGGTTATGCCCGGGCATGCATTGCTCGGTGCGCAATTCACCGCAACATCGATGATCGGCATGATTGCTTTGGCTGGAATAATTGTGCGCAACTCAATTTTGTTGGTTGATTTTATCAATCTCCAGTTGAGGCAAGGAATCCCATTCAAAGAGGCAGTAGTAAATTCTTCAATTACCAGAGCCCAGCCAATTGTGTTAACGGGGTTGGCGGCAATGCTTGGAGCGTTCTTTATTTTGGATGATCCTATATTTAACGGATTGGCTATATCGCTTATATTCGGAATTTTGGTTTCGACAATGCTAACACTGGTTGTTATTCCACTACTTTACTATGTCGCTTATTCAAATAATGCGACATTTATCAACAAGAACACAGGAGATTTAAAATGACTTCATGGAGAATGGTAAGAATTATTGCAGGTGCTTTTATTTTGCTTTCTTTGGGCTTGGGCATAGAAGGCAGTCCGATATTTATTAGTAAATGGTTTTTGGCGTTTACTGCTTTTGTCGGAATCAATTTATTGCAAAGTGGAATAACTCAATGGTGTTTGATGAATACGATTTTGCGCAGTTGCGGAATTCGTCAGGAGAATTGATATGAAGTTAGGAATAGCCGTACTGTTTTTGCAGGCAATATTGATTAATATTTTATTTACATCGAATACTTTTGCTGCAGATCTTTTGGAAGTATGGCAGGCAGCCAAAGGCCATGATCCCGAATATCTCGCTGCTAAATCAGACAAATCGGCAGGCGAGGCACGTCGACAATTGGGGGACACACTACTCAGACCAACTGTCAATTTTGTTGCCGGAGCCGGTGTGGTTAATGAAAACTCGACCACGACAGGCGCCCAGGTATCGATGCCGGGTTTTGGCACATTCAATGGTGCAAACTTCAA
>CAIRAO010000184.1 GCA_903876625.1 uncultured Gallionellaceae bacterium
CGCAAGTGATCGAGCTTCGCGCAGGAACCAGGATATGGATCGCTGCCGGCGTGACCGACATGCGCCGTGGCTTCCATGGCTTGAGCGCGCAGGTGCAGACCGTACTTGAGCAGCAGCCTTACTCAGGACACGTCTTCGCATTTCGAGGGCGCAGAGGCGACATCGTGAAGCTGTTGTGGTTCGACGGCGATGGACTTTGTCTGCTCTCCAAGCGGCTCGAACGCGGGCGCTTCATCTGGCCCAAGGCTGAGAGCGGAACCGTTTCTCTGAGTCGAGCGCAGCTGTCGATGCTTCTGGAAGGGATCGACTGGAGAAGGCCGGAGCGGACATTTGTGCCGCAGATCGCGGTCTGATTGATTATTCTGATTCCCCTGTATCCATGCGGCTTTTGTTGATGCATTCTGTCTGCATTCATGGCATACTGCGTTCATGGTTTCAGTTCCGCTGCCTGACCTCGATGCGCTTGATGTGCAGGATGTCGGTATTCTTCTTGCCGCGAGTCTCTTATCGATTTAGGAACGCCTATTCGTTTAACTTTCATCTTTCGTCGCCTGAAAGTTGGCTAGTCGTCTATTTCAAATTGAAGGGCAGACTCATAATCTTGGCCACCGTAGTAAATGCCGATAATTGATACCTGATTATCGTTGACAGCGAAGGCGATGACCGCACGTTTTTTGTAGTTTGTGATGCGCAGACCTACGTGCACATCGTCGCGGCAAGTTCCGCGAAGCGGAAAAGAATGCAAACTTTCGCAATATGTAACAATAGAATTGGTATAGCGTTCTGCAACCTCTGGCGAAGCTGCTATCGAAATGAAATGATAAAGCGAGACAAGCTGATCCTTCGCTTCTGGCGTAAAAATAACTGAATATTGCTTCACGCTTATGAGGTTGCTTTCTTGTGTTCTGCCGCAAGCGTTGCTCGAATATTTGAAACGGAGACACCTCGTGATGGATCAGCTTTGAGTAAGTCAAAGGCCGTTCCCACTTCTTGCCGTAACCAATTTTCCGTAGCTCGATCGCGAGCCATTAACACGCGCAGCCCGTCTCGGATGACTTCACTTTCTGTGGCATACTCCCCGGCAGCAACTTTTGTTTTCACAATGTCCGCCATCTCGTTTGGTAGAGTGATGCTAAATTGTTGCGTAGTTCGCATGACGAACCTCCGTTAGTGGAATAGGATTAAATCCTATTCCACTAGTCACGCTGCGTCAAGAAATACTACCGGTGAGTATTTTGTAATTTCATTCAAGGAACGATGAGATGAAGATGAGTAAATGGAACGGAAAGTAACGATATGGGGTCAGTTTCGGATTAAATAGCTCACTTTTGACAAAATCCCCTATTAGGGGAATAATGCCCGCATGGAAAAACACAAGCCGCATTACTTGCTCAAAGCGATTCAGGCGCAAATGACCACTCCGGAAGCGTTGAACCTAACGCTCTCGGCACTTGCGGGAATTCGTGCAGCAGGGATGGCACAGTCAGATGCGATGACTGTGGTGCAGGGTTTAAACGCTGTGGATTTTTATAAAAGTATGACGACCAGCGGGGATCATCGAGTGTGGCAGGACGTGTATCACGCCGAGTGGCTGGATGTTGCGCTGTATATCAAGTTTCAGCAGGCAGGTGAGTATTTTGTAATTTCATTCAAGGAACGATGAGATGAAGATGAGTAAATGGAACGGAAAGGATTGCCCAATCTGCGCGGCAGGGGTGTTGCATGATGGAAGCAAGACTGTGACACAAGACTATAAAGGACACCACTATCAAGCACACGTGCGTGGAGCGTTTTGTGACAAATGCGACGAGGCTATTCTGGTTTACGACGCTGCCGAAGAAACGGCATGGCTGGTGTTCCGAGATCAAGTTGACCGTCAAACGGCCAGTGAATTGGAGTCCATTCGCAAGCGGCTAAAACTCACCCAAGCGCAAGCTGCAAAATTGACTGGTGGGGGAAAGAATGCTTTTTCTCGTTATGAGCGCGGGCAGGCCAAGCCTGTTGCGGCAGTGATCAATTTGTTCAAACTGTTGGATAAACATCCTGATCTGATCAAGGAGCTGGCTTAAATTGAGTATTTCAAATTACGGATACCCAAGTTTTTCAGATATTACTGTTCAGATCGTAAACTTCATTCAGTATTTCAACAAAACGCCTTGCCTGCGGCGATAAGAATCGTCCTTTGCGTAACACCAAGCCATAACCGCGTTGAGGGAAATATTGGTTGAGCGGGATGCGGACTAATTTTTCTTTGCCGGTAAGACAAATATCCGTGACGATTGAAATACCCATCCCCAATTCGACATACTTCTTGATGACTTCCCAGCCCCCGGCTTCCAACGTTACTGTAAAGGTGAGGCTATGCTGTTGAAATACATATTTGACGATGCGCCAAGTTGAGAGGTGGCGGGGAGGTAATATTAGTCCGTAATGGCTAATTTCTTCAAGCGTAACATTGGGTTGGTTTGACAAGGGGTGTCCAAGTGGCACGATCAGCGCCGGGTCAAAGGTAACCACCGGTTGATAAGTGATATCTTCAGGCACATCCAGCATTGAACCTACTACCAGATCGATCTCGTCGGCACGCAGCATCTTCAACCCGTCTCGTCCGGTTTCATTATGTATCTTGAGTTGGATGCGCGGATAAGCGCTGACAAAACGGCGCACGGCTTCAGGCAATATATAAAGAATCGTTGATTCCCCCGCACAGATATTCAGTTCACCCGAGTCAAGCTTTCCGTTATGGGCGGCAAAATTTTCCTGCAAACTATCTATGCCATCTACTAATGGCTTTGCAAGCATGTAAAGCGCTTCACCGTCAGGTGTCAGCTTTAGCACTGGACCGCGCCGTTCAAAGACAGTTACGCCCAATTCGCGCTCCATCGCTTGAATTTGCAAAGTTACAGAAGGTTGGCTCAAAAAGAGTTTTTGTGCAGCCAAGGTAATGTTTCCGCACCGAATGACTTCGCAAAATGCTCGCATCTGCTTGAGTCTATTGTTTTTATAGTAACTTTGCCTGTCATCGCTCATTGCAATCCCCTTGTTTGTAAGTGATTATTATAATCATTAATAATAATGATTGAAACAATTGATTCGCAGAATAATTGTAGTTTGATTACTCTGCTTTCAACAACAATAATAATTGCCGTTCCAAGAGCTTGGGCGGTTGAAACATTCAGTGGGGATTAATAAAGGTAGTGGAATGAACCGGATCATTGGTTCTTGGACTATTTTATTTAGGCAAGGGACTGAACATGGGAACAGTATACAGCGTGTTGGTCACGGGTATATTTATGGCCGGATTAGGCGGTCTATTAGCGTATTTTTTAGCTATCGCCAACAAAAGGCTCTACGTATACGAAG
>CAIRAO010000185.1 GCA_903876625.1 uncultured Gallionellaceae bacterium
CCTCGACAGACCCATGAAAGTCTCCGCTCTCCAATTTACGCCGGATCTCCTTGAGTTCTGGAAGCGCAGGGCATTCCTTCTCATGCTTGGCAAGGAGAACCAACACTTCCTTCTGGTGATTGACAAGTTCGAGCGCGAGTGCGTTAGATCGTTCGTATAGATGAGAAATAGAACCGTTTACTTTATCCAATCGTGCGACAAGCTGCGATTGGCCGTCTCGGATTGTATTCTGTCCTGTTACTAGAGTTGCAAGTGTAGCAACTACATGATCGTGGAATTCACTGGCTTGATCTGGCATGAGCTTGGTCTCCATTACATTGACACTCCGGGGTAAGCGGTCCCAGAGAGAGTTGAGTAGTAAGAGTAGAATTTGGAATAGAGCGATATCTTACGAACACTGAAATAGTTATTCACTGTCTCCCTATCATCCTTGCGATACGACCGATATAACTCAGCATATCTCGCGGTCGCGGCCCCCATCAAGTACTTGTAGTCACTCCCTTGATTACGTGGGGTGTCCCCTTTGTTCGCTTCCGCCCATTCGTAGGCTCGAACTTTCGCAGCTTCGAGAATGCAATCTTCCCCGATTGCAGGCGGGAGGGAGTCAGTATCGTCCACTAAGTCCGTGCCGCGCCGTACTCCGTATAGTTGATACGTGAGTAAGAATAACGGGTGCCCCCAGAGTTCGTATATTGGGAAGCGCAGTACAGAATTGTGCCAAAACCCGAAATTCATAAGCTATCTATCTGCTTTAAGTTATTGAGAAAAGGTTTGGTGATGATCAACTTAGAGGGTGTGATTTCTTCAAATTGGCATGATCTCCAGTTGACCGAGATTTTCCCCGGTATTCGAATGCGTAACCTTTGGCAGGATACGAACGGAGCAAAAGCAAAAGTCCTTGAATTCGATCCCGGATCAAAATTCACAACTCTTGATATTCACTCTCCTGGTCCAGAAGAAGTCTTCGTTGTCTCGGGTATTTTTAACGATGGTGTCCATGACTATCCGACAGGCTCTTTCATACACAATCCAGCAGGCTCAGCACATATTCCTCAGTCAAAGCATGGTTGCGTGATATTCGTGTTTTTTCCAGAAGGTTGAGCGGCAGCTTTGGGCAGTTGAGCAGAAGTTGAATAGGAAAATACCGAACCGTCACATTCGGCAAACGTGTGAATTAGCGATGGTCGGATTTTGCATGCAAGCAATTTGTTGACATGAATTTCAGCTTCGTGCCATAGCAGTACCTTGAAGTCAGTTCTGATTACTTTTTGTCAAAGACAAAATCATAATCTATTTATTACAGCAACTTTCAACAGTGCATACCTCTTTCATATCCTCTGCTGCGGCAAACTAATCTTTGTACTGATGGCAGAATTTTTGAACATAGTCAGTAGAAAATTTACAAAGAAAAGAAAGTATATCTAACAGTTCATGCAGGACAATGTAATTTCAATTCCCATGCTGCAGCGTCCGGTTTGATCAATAGCGTCTTACTAAACTCCAAAGCGTCAGCCAAGTGATCTTCGGCTTGCTTTGAAATATCTTTGCCCAACTCGAATTGTTCGCCCCGAATACACAGAATAAAAGCATCTGGCGGCAGTTCGTTATAAAACTGCTCATAAACTTTCAGCAACGCCTCTGGTACAAGGGCATGGCTGTACAATATCCGCTCATTATTCAATTGAGCACGATAGAAAGAAAACGGTGCGTGCGTATCTATTCCAGCGTCAACAAACAACACTAACCGACGGTCTTTCATATCCAGCGCGTGTTCGATCTGCAATTGAAAATCTTCCAGCAACTCGAATTGCTCCGCACTTTTACTCGCAGTTAACCAAGTATCCAACTCGCTTAATAGCAGTGGGCCAAGCGCATCATCACCGCGCGACTCGTTGCCGACAGCAAATACTAGAACGGGAGCAACCATCAAATTAAAGCGCTAAATGTTCCATCGCTGGAACGCGACAAATTGGACAATTGCTCCCCAGCCTCGTTTACAACTTCTACTTGCAACGGCATTTTACCCAGCGCATGCGTCGCACAAGACAGGCATGGGTCAAACGCGCGAATCGCCACTTCGATGTGATTGAGCAATCCTTCGGTAACTTCGTGGCCTTGCAAATATTGCTGCGCAACGCGACGTACTGCTTCGTTCATCGCCTGGTTATTGTGTGTGGTAGAGACTATCAGGTTGCACATGGTAACAAGATCATTTTCGTCCACGCGATAATGATGAATGAGCGTGCCGCGCGGTGCTTCGATCACTCCCACGCCTTCATTGCCACGCTCGCCTGTTACTATTAAGTCACTACCCATGATGTCATCATCATGCAGTAGATCTTTAATCATTTCGGCAGCATGCAACATCTCGATCATGCGAGCCCAGTGATAGCCGAGTGGCGCATGCATCGGCATTACACCGCTGAACGCAACAAAGTCACGCCGTTCCACTTCGGCCAACGGACTCGAAATGAAATCGCAATTCTGAATGCGTGACAAAGGACCCACGCGGTACCAACCTTTTTCTGAACCCAGTGACTTGAGATAAGGGAACTTCATGTAGCTCCAATTCTTTACTTCTTCAGCGATCAATTGCGTGTAATTCTGATAATCAACGCCATCGAACAATATATTGCCGTTCTCATCACGGCCACGCAGATGACCGTGATATAAATCCAATCCGCCATCCAAGCCCACGATTGACATATAGTTGGCTCGAAACGCACCAAAGCTGTTATACAACTCCGGGCTCTGATGGTGCATCTCTTTAACCAGATGAACAGCATCACGGCTCCATGACGATCAAACGATGCGATCTTGTCATTGGGAACCACGATATGTGGGCGTTGGATTGGGCTCTGAAGGGCGAAAAGCCGGACATATGGACGAGTCAGGGTGGTGACCGGACAATGGCATCCTATAATGGCGGCCCCATGCCGCAGGCGCACATTGATTTTCTAAAGAACGGACATC
>CAIRAO010000186.1 GCA_903876625.1 uncultured Gallionellaceae bacterium
TCAACCCTCAACCAGCTCAAGGAGACCATGGCCCTGCAGGCGGCCAACTTCAAGGAACTGACCAGAAAGTAAGAAATACGCTCCTTACCGAGCCTATTTGTAGTCGTATTCTACCTGACTATAAATTAACAGCAAGTACTGAAAATTGGGAAAAAGCAGTATTACTGGCCAGTTTTTGACATATTGGGGTTAGCATTTCACGCATGAAACGTTTCGGCATCGGGGTTTTATCAATCTTTGCATGGCTTTCTCTGTTTATCGCGATTCTTTCGACGACAGTCCTTTTTACGATGAGCGGGATAAATAACGTAGGAACTATTGCTACAAATTCACTGAAAGATTTCTCATCTAGTCCCAGCACAATTAACGCATTCATTGATCAACTTAAATTGAATGCTGATCCGAAGATGATTAAGTCACTTGATCAGAACCGCGCAGCTCTTAACGCCACAATTGCATCAGTTTCCGGCTCAGCAGAATTTCAAGCTGCCCTCAAAAAAGAGTTGGATGTTGTCACCGCAGGTATTTCCTCTGGAGCCTCAAGCGTGTCAGTAAATTTCAAAGACCTAGCTAATTTAGTAGCCTCGCAAGTAAATAAGGCAGCAAAAACTCAAATTGTCACCGAAGCCGACCTTGCTTCAATGAAGAGGCAGACGATTGATATTCATAAACAATCAGACATAGTCAATAAAATAAAGCACTACGCCCACCTAGGTAGTTACATGTGGGGACTGTGGTTACTTCTTCTTCTCGCTTGCTGGGCACTGAAAGCCAAGAGTGTGGTATCTAAGAGTGGCAAGCAACTGCTTTCGGTTGGCTTATTGAGCATCATCATTAGATTTGTTGTTCCATTTGTTATTTCACAACGAATCGCTAGCAGTACATTTTCCCAATTTGCCTATTCACAGATTGGAAGCGTTGCAGGAGTGCTCTTGAAGCCAATACTTACGACAGGAATTACCTTTAGCGTTCTGGGTATAACGCTAATTCTCATTGCAAAGTTTGCCGGTAAAGGCAAGAAACAAGAAGTAGCAGTTAGTTAATTACTTGATGGAGTAACTTCCCGTACTAGTCACACTTCCTGCTGGGGTTGTCACAGTAAATTTCGCAGTTGTTGAAGTGGCCAAAGTCGTTGGAAGAGAGAACGTCACGGCAATTGTGGTGGCGGTAATCGTCTTTATGGTGACATTGCTGACTCCCGTTAACGCCACTGCCGTAGCTCCCAGGAAGTTAGTGCCGGTGATGGTTACCGTGTTAACAATCGTTGCACTTCTGGTTCCAGAGGTTGGCGTGAAGCTCGCGATTGTTGGAGCAATCGAAATTGGAGCGCCTGCAGATACACCAGCAGGAGTCGTAATCGTGATAGATCCTGAAGTTGCGCCCGTTGGAACCTTCACAGTCAACGAAGTTAGCGTCGCAGTTGAAGCCGGGGCTGCGCTGACAGTGGTTGTGCCCACGAAGTTCACGGCAGTCGCACCAAGTAAATTCGTTCCAGTGATGGTGATTGTTGCTCCGACCGCGGCGCTTGAAGGTGCGGATATTGCTCCGGCCGGGAAGTAGTAGGTGGCGCTACTTGCTGCGCTTGTTCCACCGGGAGTAGTTACAGTGATTTTCCCACTTGTTCCACCGGCGGGAGCTGTAGCGGTTAGCGAGGTTGCAGAGGTAACGCTTGTGATCGCTCCAGCTATCCCATTAAATAAAATTGCCGAAGCGTTCAAAAGGTTAGTCCCAGTGATGGTGATGGGAGATCCAAAAATTGGAGTGAAACCAGCAACTGTTGGAGCTGGAGGAATCACCGTGAAACTTGCCGCAGATGTCACTGATCCTGCAGGGGTGGTAATTGTCAGCGGGCCGGTTGTGGCACCGGTAGGCACTTTTATTGTCAGCGATACTCCTGTGGTTGCCACGGTAGGAACCGCGTTAGTGCCATTGAATGAAACGCTCGTAGCGCCCAATAAGTTCGTACCCGTAATAGTTACCGTTGCCCCGACCAGACCTGAGGTGGGTGAGATGGGTGTGTTCGCTGCGAAGGCTGCCGGGAAGTAGTAGGTGGCGCTACTTGCTGCGCTTGTTCCACCGGGCGTCGTAATCGTGATCTTGCCGGAAGTTCCGGATGCGGGTGGCGTTACCGTTACAGAAGTTGCAGAAACAACAGTGACGTTTGTGCCCACTGTTCCATTGAATGAAACGCTCGTTGCGCCTAGCAAGTTTGTTCCGGTGATCGTAATAGATGGTCCAAATGCAGGAGTGAAGCTGGAAATAGTGGGAGCCGAAACAGGTACCGTGAATGAGCTTGATGAATTAACGGTGCTGTTTCGATTCGTCACAGATACCAGTCCTGAAGTGGCACCCACGGGAACCGCGACAGTGATTGAAGTATCACCGTTAATTGAAAAGGATGGAGCCATAATTCCATTAAAACTAACATTTGTAGCTGTTGTAAAGCTTGTGCCCGTCAAAGTAATACTTGTTCCGACTTTTCCAGAAGTTGGCGAAAAACTCTTTAGCGTAGGGGCAACCGCGGCAGGAGGCGCGCTCATCAAGCAAGTATTGGTGTTGGCAGCGAGATTTTGCTGAATAAGGTAGGGACGAGTGCCGACGGTGGTGTTTTGCTGCGCGGTACCCAGCGTTGTAGTAGTACCGAATGTCCACGCACATTTATCGCCGTTTTCATATCCGGTGCTGTCAAACCATGTGTTTCCTAGTGGGTCAGAGACGGTTTCAACTAGTTCGTGTCCGATTACAGAGGCCATTGCGTCGGCGCTCACATTTCCATTGGGTGATGCAACCGTTTGGCCAGCACATGAAGCAATATGCGTGCCGGCATCACCGATAAATGCAAATTTAACGGTAGTCGCAGCGTTCACCAAACTGTCGTGGTATCCGCAGAAATTGGAAAGGCTTGAATTCACGAAACCATTAACAACGACA
>CAIRAO010000187.1 GCA_903876625.1 uncultured Gallionellaceae bacterium
ATGCGACTCATTGATTCGGAATGACCCAAACACAGAAATCCGCCCGGTTTCAATGCGTCAAAAAATGTTTCAGCCGCTGCTTTGCGCGATACATCATCAAAATAGATCAGCAGATTGCGGCAGAAGATCACATCAAAATTCCGATAAGGGCGGGTATCGGCTGGTTCAGAAAGATTCACGCGGGTAAACTCCACCGCCTCGCGCAAATCCTGGGATATCTGGTATTCGTCACCCGTTTTGGTAAAGTACTTTGTCAGCCAATGCGCGGGGAGATATTGCACCGACCTCGGTGAATAACGTCCGGCTCTCGCTTTTTGCAAAATGCCGGTATCAATATCGGAGGAGATGACTTCAACATCCCAATCATTAATTCCCGCCCAGCGCTCCAGCAGATACATCACCACTGAATAAGGCTCTTCGCCCGAAGAGGATGGAATGCACCAGATGCGGATAGGGCTTCGATCAGTCTTGCGTTTGATAAGCTCCGGCAACATCGAATCCACCAGGCATTGAAACTGGTATTCCTCGCGCACGAAATAAGTTTCGTTCACCGTCATCAGGTTGGTGAGAAGCTGCAACTCTTCACCCGAAGCCTGAAAGCGCAGCATGGTGAAATAGCTGCGAAAGGTTTCACTATTGGTCGCCTCGATCCGTTCCACCAAACGCTTGTCTACAAAGTAGCGTTTTGTCGGTTCGAAGCTGATTCCGGTTTTGCGGTAAAAATATTCCCGGAACTTCTCGAAGTCGCTATCCGTGATGTCGATTTCCGTCATGTTTGTATCAGTCTTCATTAATACGTTTCAAGGCCAAATCGGCGGCAAACTGAATATAGGGATCTTCGCCAAAGCGTGCTTTCAAGCGAACGAGAGCAGACGCAGCAGCCGGTGTACCGACCTCGCCGAGCAAATCCACTGCGGTGGCACACACGTTGACGTGGGCGTCATTTTCAATCACCTCGATCAACCACGCTTCCACATCCGGATGGCATAACGATTCGAGGACATTCACGGTGAAGATGCGCACATCAGGATCAGCATCATTCAGCAGCGCATGCATAATTGGCGCGACTTCATCAGGCAATTGTTTCATCGCCTCGACAACTTCATTGCGCAAGGCTGCATCCTCACTGCGCAGACAATCGACCAGTGCCTGGATAGCAGACGGATCACCCAATCGGGTCAGTGTGGTAAGGATGACTTCACGTACCGAAGGTTCAGGTTCGATCTTCAGGCGCTCGACCAGTGCAGCTGCACTCTCAGGGCAATCGACGAGATCACGTGCAGCCCAACGACGGGTCGTGGCATTGGCATCGGAAAGCCCCACCAGTAAATCAGCGCAGTTCCTATCCTGCTTGCGCTCATCTTCCTGAATGGTCTCGGAAACTTTATTCTTGACGAATGCCATTTAAAACTCTCCTTTACTACTAATTTATAGGTAGGGTGCAATAACCAACGGGCATTTCACCTTGTGACGCTCAACATCCGGTGCGATGCACTGCGCTTATTGCACACTACCTTTTTATATCTACAGCCGGTTCACCCAAACATTAACTTGTGCTGCAACTTTTGATGCATCCAGGACAATACTGGCCCCGCCTTTATTGATCAGTTCCGCCGGCATGCCAAACACAACGCAGGAATCTTCCGATTCGGCGATGGTGCGACCGCCGCGTCGTTTGAGCTCGGTAAATGACTCGGAACCGTCGTAGCCCATGCCGGTCAGCATGACACCGATCACCTTGGCCGGATCGCAATGTTCCAGCACTGAGCGTCCCAATAATTCCACCGAGGGATGCCAGAGGAATTCCGAATTTTCAGGCTTCGGCAATACGGTCAATTTTCCGCCCCGATTCGCAACCACCATATCGGCTCCGCCTTTGGCGATATAAATTGTGCCGGGCTCAATCGTCATTGGTGAAGCAGCTTCTATAACTCTTAATGCACATGATTGATTCAAGCGATCTGCAAAAGATTTTGTAAATGCTGCGGGCATGTGTTGCACTACCAGCACCGGCCACGGGAACTCGGCAGGGAGTTGCGGCAAGATTCCCTCCAGTGTGCTTGGCCCGCCGGTTGACACGCCGATAATAACCAGACCATCATCCGACAAACCGCGACGCACGATCACCGGGCGGGCAGCGGCTTTTTCGCGATCCTCGCGCATGCGCTTCGCCAGGCCCTTGACGGGAGTGACTTTAGCCTTGATACGTGCAGATGCTGCTGCACGAACCTTGGCGATCAGCTCGGGTTTGATCTCGCCGATGGATAACGAAATGGTGCCGCCGGGTTTCGGAATAAAATCAACCGCTCCCAGATTCAATGCTTCCAAAGTCGCCAGTGCACCTTTTTCAGTCAGCGATGAAACCATCACCACAGGCACAGGGCGTTCGGCCATGATGTGTGATAGTGCCGTGAGTCCGTCCATTTCCGGCATGTTGATATCAAGCGTGACTACGTCCGGCCGGAAGTCGCGGTTTTGCTGAACGGCTTCTTGCCCGTTTCTGGCAAGACGAATTTCGAAGTCACCAGCCGACTCAAAAATCTGGGACAGCTGGCGACGCATCAACGCCGAATCGTCAACGATCAGAAGTTTGGTCACGATCTCAAACCTTTACCGTAGCGAGTTTTTCGAGCTCTTTTCCTTCCACCAAATGTGAGGGATCGAGTAACTGCACCATGCGTTTTTGCTTTTCCAT
>CAIRAO010000188.1 GCA_903876625.1 uncultured Gallionellaceae bacterium
GATTAAGCCTTGAAATTGATCTTGTATCTCTCGCGTTCCAAAAAACACATCCTCTAGCGAAAGTCCCATCGCATCCAAGGCCATAGACACGGAGCGATATTGCTGAACACTCATCATGTTCTGCTGTGCAAGTATCTGTGTCTTACGGTCTAGCATGGCCAGCTTGTCGATATAGCCGATTAAGCCGAACCCAACAGTGGCGAAGGCTGTAGTCCCTGCGACTTGAAACGCGAGGAATTTTCCAAGAATGCCGCCAATGGAGGACGAGACGGTTTTTTCCGCCCCGGTCATTGCCTGAGTAAATTTATCAAAGGATTGTTTATCGACGTGCGCTGATATGGAGACAAGATAAGACTTGATTACATCGGCCATCTCTACGCCTCCTTTGCCGCTCTCCATGCGCGGAAGTCGGCCTCGTTCTTTTCTTTCACGTCTAAAAACTCATGCACATCGCATAAATCCTGAAACGTGAAAACACCTTCGACAATATCCCGATGTGTCCAAACCTCAGCCAGCACCGGACGCCACAGAAACGGGTCTAGATTTGGGAACTCGGTTGACTCGAATCCGTCGCCGGAATCGTCTCTGCTGACCCGGCCGCGGGAAAAAAAGGGGCGATATTGAACGCCAATGTCTCCTTTGTCAGTTGTAAAACTGTGGGTCCATCGTATTCAAGTTCTGGGATTGCCCATGCGCCATTCGGAAGCAGAATCGGCATAGGGACTGGAGAGCCTGTTTTGCTGCTGTAGCGCCCGCATACCGATAGGCAAAGTGTCTGCATCTCCGAGTATTCCGAGTGCGTAAGTTGTTCGGCGAGGAACTGAGCCGAGAGCATATAGCCAAGTTCAACGGGCACAGGATCAGCAGGCGGAGCGTTTGGATCGGGTTCAGGAAACGGGTTTGCTTCCCTGTATTCCCTATATCGTTTTGCAAACGTCGTAGCAATCCAACTGCCGTCGGCTGCCTTCATGCGCCCGACGCGGTAGATAGTCTCGCCAATTTGAATGTCCTTGTGATCCATAGTGCTCCTTAAAGGTTCGTAATGTTCGCGGCACGAAGAGTCCAACGGATGTACTCACCCTTGGGACCGTAGGGCAGAGGCGGCTTCTTTGTGAACGAAACCCCCGTGCAGACATTCATATCGTTCGTAGTAAGGTTCTGCAATTCGAGGGATATTGAGGCCCACTGGCTAGGGTCCATATTGACAAGCGCCGTCTGATGAGAGTTCTGCGCCGCCTTGAGGTACTTGTTTAGCGATGATGTTTGCTGGCATTCAATCTCAATCATACCCTGCAATCCAACACTCGCCGACCGCATCACAGCCCCATCAACTGCAATATCATCCTCAGACCATTCGTGTTCCATCGTAACCGTGATTTTTCCACGACCAAGAAATGCTCCAGCGAGAATGAAAGGACCGGCGTATGGAGAATTGATCGCCCCCGTTACGCCCATGCCTGAATAGGTTGTCGTTCCGAATGCCATAAATCACCTCACTGTTGCACGTTTACTGCGATCAAGAAGCTCTGCTGTGTTCCGGCCAGAATGACGGCCA
>CAIRAO010000189.1 GCA_903876625.1 uncultured Gallionellaceae bacterium
TGTCAAGTCTAATCATCTATTTTCATATTCGGTTTTTCTTTGCATTTTTTTACCTTTACGAAAATATAAGATCTCTTGTTCAATCAATAAGTTCAATTGTCGTGCAGGAATTCGTATGTCTTAGCCGCCACGAAATTCAAAATTCCTACTCAAGTTATTTCATATCAGGCCGATATAGCTAATATATATAACTTGGGATTTATTGTTTATGTGTAAATTAAGAATCATCATGTATGCCTATCTAGTATTTTTGACCGGATGTTCTGCTATAAACAGTCCGTTTAACAATACATCGTATGCCTCAAATAATAGTGTTCAGGTTAATCAGCCTGCCGATTACCAGACGACAGACGATACCCCTTACGCAATCAGTCAATATTTGGATGACTTAAGAGTTGCAAGAAGCAATCAATCGGAAGAACAGTCCGCGTCGGAAAAGTATAAGCGTCAAAACTAACTATTTTCATTCTGACAAAGATCGAGTCACTCATTTGCGCGAAGTTGTATCAAGCACGGTAGCAACTTTTCTCAATGCTGGTTAAACCGTCAATCAGTTCCTCAACTATCTTAAAAAAAATAAACCATACGATTATCCAAGTCTCGGTTTACGCCTTACCTAAGAATCAATGCTGAAGCTGCCTAAATTTTACAAGTAACCTTTGACTGGCAATTTGACAATGCTATACTTGACAACGCCCTGATTTAGTTCGATTTGTTATCCCAACCAATTGAATAATAGAATAATTTGATCTTAATTCGACACTGAGTTAAAAAGTATTGATAAGGGCATCGAATGTGTTTTAAATTAGTGAATGTTAAATAATAGGAAAAAAATTCATTTTTTTTATCCTTCAGTGTGTTTTTGTGGTATTAAAGCGCCCTTAAAAATTTCGCACGTACTTGGAGACTCTGAATAAATGCCTTCTTCTCAACCAACCAATACCATTCCTCCGTATAAAACAAAAAAGGGGGAAGCCTACATGAACCCCAAGCAATTGGAACATTTTAGAGAGGTTCTAAACGGGATCAAGCTCGGGTTAGGTCAAGACATAGACCGCACCGTACACACAATGCAGGATGAGGCCACCGTATTCGCTGACCCAAATGATCGTGCCAGTCAAGAATCAGACATGAGTCTTGAACTTCGGAACCGTGACCGCGAACGCAAACTAATTAAAAATATAGACAAAATGATTGCCAAGATTGATTCGGGCGATTATGGCTATTGCGATAAATGCGGGATTGAAATAGGTTTAAGCAGATTGGAAGCACGTCCTACGGCGACTTTGTGTATTGATTGCAAAACCTTGGACGAGATTCGTGAAAAACAAGTAGCTAAATAATCTTGCATTAGAACAAATAAAACGCCCCCAATTGTAAAATTGGGGGCGTTTTATTGAAGTATGGTAGAAATTAGGAAATTCACCCCTCAACATTCTATTGTGGTTATAATCGTGGACATATGAAAAAAACTCCACGTATCAAAGCTGACCCGCGCCCCGATTTGCTTTTGCAAGGCAGATTACATGATCCTTTTTCTTTTCTCGGATCACATCAGGAAAATAATCAAACGGTGATTCGGGTTCTTCAGCCTTATGCGAGCGAAGTACTTCTGGTGACCGCTCGAGGAGATCAACCACTGCAAAAAACACATCCTGATGGATTGTTTGAATGGCATGGTAGCGATGCTCCGCCAATACCTTATAAACTGCGGGTCACTATAGATAGCAAACAGATTGTTATAAACGATGCCTATTCATTTCCTCCGCAAATAAGCAGCTTCGATTTACATCTTTTCAATGAAGGAAAGTTACATCAAGCCTACCATTCTCTTGGTTCTCATGTTGTTGAAATAAGCGGAATCAAAGGAATACGCTTTTCTGTATGGGCACCCAATGCAGAGCGTGTTAGCGTAGTTGGGCAATTCAACCGCTGGGATGGGCGCGTTAATCCCATGTCGGTACATGGTTCCAGTGGTGTTTGGGAATTGTTTATTCCCGAACTTATCGAAGGTGAACTTTACAAATTCGAGATTCGAAATCGCTCAGGCTCGTTAGTCGTCAAGACTGACCCGTATGCCAACTCATTTGAATTGCGCCCCGGAACTGCAGCGCGTACAGCTGTAAGTATTAAACATAACTGGAAAGATGCTGATTGGTTAAAGCATCGTAGCCAGTGGGACTGGTTGCATGCCCCGCTCAATATTTACGAAATTCATGCTGGCTCATGGAAACGCCATCCCAATGGCAATTTCTACACCTATCGCGAACTGGCCGAACAATTAATTCCTTATCTAAAAGACATGTCTTATACGCATGTCGAATTAATGCCCGTATCAGAACACCCGCTTGACGAATCTTGGGGTTATCAAGCCACAGGCTATTTTGCAGCTAGTAGCCGGTTTGGCTCCCCTGATGACTTGTGTTTTTTTATAGATACCTGTCATCAGGCTGGAATCGGTGTGTTACTTGATTGGGTTCCTGCGCACTTTCCCCAAGACTCTTTTGCATTAGCCCGGTTTGATGGCACTGCTCTTTACGAACATGAAGACCCACGCCTAGGTTTCCATCAAGACTGGGGCACACATATTTTTAATTATGGACGCAATGAAGTAAAAAGTTTCTTGCTATCCAGTGCGCATTATTGGCTGTCCGAATTTCACTTCGATGGTTTGCGCGTTGATGCAGTCGCCTCCATGCTTTATTTGGACTACTCGCGTAAAGCGAATGAGTGGTTGCCAAACAAATATGGCGGTAGAGAAAATCTGGAAGCGATCAGCTTCCTGCGCGAATTGAACATCATGGTGCACGAAGCTTTCCCGGGTGCGCTAACAATGGCGGAAGAGTCGACTTCTTGGCCTGCCGTATCCCGCCCTGTTTATCTCGGCGGTTTGGGATTTTCGATGAAATGGAACATGGGTTGGATGAACGACACCCTCAAGTTCATGCAGCAAGATCCTGTTCACCGCCGGTATCATTTGAACCAACTAACCTTTAGCCAGTTATACGCTTATACGGAAAATTTCGTTTTGCCTTTTTCACATGATGAAGTGGTGCATGGCAAAGGATCATTGCTAAGCAAAATGCCTGGAGATAGCTGGCAAAAATTTGCCAACTTGCGCTTATTGCTCACCTATCAAATAGCCAGTCCGGGCAAGAAATTAAATTTCATGGGAAATGAGATTGCGCAAGGTCCTGAATGGCGTTCAGCTTGGGAAGTTGATTGGTGGCAGCTTGGTATGGACGCACATAAAGGCGTTTTAAATTTGGTTCGAGACATCAACCGACTTTATCGTGACCTCCCTGCCCTGTACGAATTGGATTTTGAGCAAGGCGGTTTTTCATGGATTGATTGTCAGGATGTAGAGCATACTTTACTTTCATTTATCCGCCGCGGACGCAATGGCGAGACTTTGGTTGCGGCTTTCAATTTCACTCCGGTCCCGCGCAACCGATATCGTATCGGTTTACCATTTGACTGCAGTTATAGGGAAATATTTAACAGCGACTCTGAATATTATGGCGGTAGCAATCAAGGAAATGGCAATGGGATCAGGGCAGATAAGATGCCTTGGATGGGGCAGCCCTACTCAGCCGAAATTGAAATTCCACCACTTGCAGGCGTCATTTTAATTCCCGTATAGAGAAACTATTATGCAGAACACTGTAATATTACTGCCATCTGATTTTGTAACAATTCATATTTCACTTACTATTAGAGGTTAATATCATGGCTACTACGACTTCCAAAAAAACACCCGCAACGACCAAGGCTACTGCGAGTGCCAGTACTAAAACGACTATAAAGAAAGTTGCCACCAAACCTGCAGTTACCAAAACCACTGTAAAAGGAACGCTTGCGCCAACAGCTAAAAAAACGGTTGCCAAGCCCGCTGCTACTAAAGTAACTGAAAAGAAAACCACTACTGTGAAAACGGCAGCTTTAGAAACTAAACCGGTTGTTAAATCGGCTGTAAAAGCAGTTCCAGTAAAAGAAAGCAAGCCTTCCATTTCACCGGAACATCGCTACCACATGATTGCTACTGCTGCTTATTTTTTAGCCCAAAAGCGTGGTTTTGCGGGAGGTTATGAAATGCAAGATTGGATTACAGCAGAGTCCCAAATTGATACTCAACTGAAATCCTAAGCGATATTAAAAATAAAATTAAGTCTCAAACTATTTGACTATTTTAAGGTGAATTGTCAATTCTGCTGATGAAAAACAAAGACGAATAAGAATTCGAGCCATACTAATGTCGAACCTAACCAAATCACCAGCTTGGCAAGCCCTTTCTTTACATCAAA
>CAIRAO010000190.1 GCA_903876625.1 uncultured Gallionellaceae bacterium
ATACAACACATGAAGTAGCAATTCAAACAGAAGTCGAAGAACTGGTTGCTGCAGCTGTGGATGGAGACTTTAGTAGAAGATTGGATTTAAGAGATAAAGAAGGTTTCATGAAGTTACTGGGTGAGGGCATCAACAAGCTTTCAGAAGTCACGGAGACCGGATTAAAAGATGTGTTGCGCGTTGCGAATGCATTAGCCAATGCTGATCTGACTCAAACCATTGATAAGGAGTACCGCGGTTTGTTCGGACAAACCAAAGATGGTGTGAACATCACTGTAGTGAATCTAAAAAAATTAATTGATGAAATCAAAGTCTCTGTGGACTCTATTGGTACTTCTTCAAAAGAAATTGCCTCAGGAAATACCGACTTGTCGCAGCGTACCGAAGAACAGGCTTCCAGTCTCGAAGAAACCGCGGCAAGTATGGAAGAACTGAATTCGACCGTGAAACATAATGCCGAGAATGCCAAGGAAGCCAACCAACTGGCTAATAGTGCAAGCGCTATTGCCCAGAAAGGAGGCGTAGTTGTAAAAGAAGTAGTTACTACAATGAGCTCTATCAACCAGTCATCCCGTAAGATTGTGGACATTATTTCAGTGATCGACGGTATTGCTTTCCAAACCAATATCCTCGCTCTCAATGCGGCTGTTGAAGCTGCAAGGGCCGGTGAACAGGGTCGTGGATTTGCTGTTGTGGCCACAGAAGTACGCAATCTGGCGCAACGTTCTGCTGCCGCCGCCAAAGAGATCAAGACACTGATTGATGATTCGGTCAGCAAAGTGGAAGTGGGAACCCGGTTGGTGGATGACGCCGGCAAGACCATGGAAGATATTGTAAACGCAGTCAAACATGTCACAGACATCATGTCTGAGATCAGCGCGGCATCAATTGAACAAAGCCAGGGTATCGAACAAGTGAACCAAGCCATTACTCAGATGGACGAGGTCACACAACAGAATGCCGCGTTAGTTGAAGAGGCTGCAGCTGCAGCAGAATCACTGGAAGAAGAGGCGCATAGTCTCACTCTTTCTGTCAGTGTATTTAAGCTTGGTGAAAGAAAATTGACTCGTGCGTTAGCCGATCCTGTTTCATCACTTACGGTTGCTAAACCGGCAGCTAAACATGCTGCTTCTACAACCAAGAAACCAGTTTCACCAAGCAAACTCAAAGCACTGCCCAATAAACCCGCAGCCAAAGACGGTGAGGAGTGGGAAGAGTTTTAAAGCGTCTCTAAACTCAAGAATCAAGCTTTGAGGCGACTATATAAATTTATCCTCTAAAGTTTAAGTGGCTGTCAGGTATGTTTAAACGTCGTTGTGACAGGAAGAATATATGTCACACGAAACTTCCGCAGCAATTGCAGATAGGGAGGATGCGGGGAGTACCTAACCTTCAAACCGGGTAATGAAGGGTACGGCATGGAATTTATAAAGGCGCGCGCAATTCGGGGCTATGATGCCGTAACAACTGCAACTGCTATGCATTACTCCGGTGTTCATTAAAGGAGTGGTAATCTACGCGGTAGGAATGTCTATTGATTTGGATGTTGTGTTTCTTTGATTCTTTCAAAGCTTGCAATATTAGAGCATTTACATAATTTCATTATTTTAATCAGCAAGCTTTGACTACCCTATATATTTCATGAAAATTTCCAGCAAATTGATCATTACCACCACCACGGGTGTAATTGGTCTTATTGCAGTTGCAACTGTCAGTTTCCAACAGATTACAAACATTCATAAATCTACTGTCAATTTTTCAGATTTCATCTATCCGTCAGTTGCCACCTTGGATGGCATCAGAAATGACGTTGCAGAGATGAAAGCCATAACCCTTCAAATGATCGTTGATGAAGGAGACGACGACACCTTCGGATACTTGAGCAAACAATTTAACTTTTCCAAGTCGGACATGCTGGGATTGATTAATAAATATCGTGACACTTTGATCAGAAATGATACTGATCGAGCACTTTTGGATTCAGTTGAAGTAACCGCCAAAACAGCTCTTGAAAACTTGAATCTTGTTGGACGAGTAATCCATAAACATGACGTGACAACCGCAACTGAGTTCTGGTACAACATCGATGAGAATTTGGAAGCGCTTTCAAATGCGATAACAAAATTAAAGGATTATAACGATCGCTTTGTAGCGCAGAGCCATATTGAAGCTGACAAGGCCTATGATTCTTCGCTCATGTTTTCGCTGATTACCTCGGGCATGGTGGCTTTTTTCATGAGTGGTATGACTTTTTGGGCGTATAAAAGCCTAATTGATCCCTTGAAAACTCTTGAAAATAAACTTGATGAAATTAGTCATTCACTAAATCTGCAAGACCGCCTTGAAATCGATGCCTCAGATGAAATACTGCTCGCGACCGAATCTATCAATCGGCTTTTGGAGCGAGCACACGTTGGCATGCTGGATATTAATGAAAAACACGATAAGGCTGCCTACGTTGCTCATCACGACCATCTGACAGGATTGCCAAATCGATCACTTTTTTCAGATCGTTTGCATCAGGCTCTTGCCATTGCGAAGCGGGACAATAAACATTTGGCGATGATGTTCATTGATCTGGACAAGTTTAAACCGGTTAACGATGAATTTGGACATCATATGGGTGATCTTCTTCTGAAAGAAGCGGCAAAAAGAATGATGGAGTGTGTACGTGAATCTGACACGGTCGCCCGTCTCGGCGGCGATGAGTTTGTTGTTTTACTGCCGATAATTGAAACTGAGCATGATGCGGTAATGGTTGCCGAGAAAATTCGTTATGCGCTCAACCAGCCATTTGTATTGCTTGGTAACTTAATGAGCATATCTTCCAGTACAGGTATTGTGGTTTATCCAGAACATGGATTGGATGAATCAGAATTGACCAAAAATGCTGACATTGCCATGTATCACGTTAAGGAAGAAGGACGAAATGCAGCGATGCTATTCAATGCCGACATGAGAAAATAAAACCAGTTGCTTCTTGGTTTAAAGATGTGGGCAGTTACGTTTGGACAATTCTAATAACAGATAATGTCCAAGTACATCAGAAAAACCAATTTCACAATTACCAATGTATTAGGTAACCAATTTGCCAAGTTTGCTTTTCCTGAGCGCCATGCCCCCAAACATTTATATCAAAAACATTGTCGCGATCATTGGCGCCGGACCTGCAGGGTTGATGGCAGCAGAAGTATTATCGCAGAATGGAATACGTGTCGATGTTTACGATGCGATGCCGAGCGTCGGGCGCAAATTTTTGATGGCAGGAAAAGGTGGCATGAACATCACCCACGCCGAACCTTACTCAGATTTCCTTATACGCTATGGCCCTTGCAAAAGTGAAATCGAACCTTTGCTGAATAAGTTTACGCCAACCGATCTGCGTGAATGGATAAAGGGCTTGGGCATCGAAACCTTTGTCGGCTCTTCAGGGCGTGTTTTCCCCTCTGATATGAAAGCGGCCCCGCTGTTGCGTGCCTGGCTACATCGGCTACGCGAAAATGGAGTGAACTTTCATGTACGTCATCGTTGGTGTGGCTGGGATAAAAATGGCGGCTTGCGTTTTGATTCACCGCAAGGAGAATACTTAGTAAATGCCACCGCTGTCGTGCTGGCACTGGGTGGTGGCAGTTGGCCACAACTTGGCTCGGATGCGGCATGGGTACCAATACTGTCGCAACGCGGTATCGACATCGCTCCACTGCGCCCCGCCAACTGCGGCTTTGAAATCACATGGAGTACTCACTTCCGCGAACGTTTCGACGGCGAACCGCTCAAATCCGTTGCCATCACCTTCGGTGACATTCGTAAACAGGGAGAATGTATCATCACGCAACATGGTATCGAAGGCGGACTGATCTACGCATTCTCGGCAGCTTTGCGCGATGAGATCGAGCATAAAGGTAGTGCAATTTTTAAACTCGATCTGCTTCCAGACTGGTCACCACAACGCGTCCACGAAGAAGTTCATCATCCACGCGGTTCACGTTCGCTCAGCAGCCATTTACAAAGTCGCCTCGGGCTAAGAAGTTTAAAAGCAAACTTGCTACGCGAAGTGCTTGGCAATCTAATTTTCAATGATATGTCATGCTTAACTAGCGCAATCAAATCACTGCCAATCAAAGTCATTTCTGCGCGACCCTTGAGTGAAGCCATCAGCAGTGCAGGTGGGGTGAAATTCGAAGCCCTCGATACAAATCTGATGTTGCGAAATTTGCCGGGTGTGTTCTGCACGGGTGAAATGTTGGATTGGGAAGCGCCTACCGGTGGATATTTACTTAGTGCCTGTTTTGCCACTGGGCGAGCTGCGGGAAATGGCGTAATAAAGTGGTTATCGTCTTAGGGTTGGCATGTTCTTTTGCCCACACGGATTAAATTGACCAGCGTGAGCACAAAAAAGTGCCTAACCTAAACTGCGACTTACTTGCGTTACAATATGCACCATAATAATCACAAGGAAAGGTATTAAACATGAAGCAGTTCAGTGCTCGTATCGCCGTCGCCCATTGGCTCACCTTATTACTTTTTATTGCTGCCGTTTATTTGGGTCATACGCTGGATGAAATTGAAGTCGCGAAAGACAAAATGTCTTTATATCCGGCTCACTTTATCATTGGTGATCTGGTTTTGATCCTTACTTTGATTCGTGCCTACTTTTTACGTAAAGATGGAAAGCTGCCCCCCATTGAAGGCGGTAGCGCCATTGCCAACAAAGTAGCAACGAGCACTCACCATCTGTTGTATTTATTACTTATTGCGCTTCCGGTCACTGGAATTATCATGATCACAACCACGGGGTTGCTTGAGGCGCTAAGATTAAATGATCCGAGTAAACTTCCTGATTTGGAAAAATTCACCATTCATGAAGTGCATGGCACTCTGGTTACTATCCTGGTGCTGACCATCGGGCTTCATGCATTAGCCGCGCTTTATCATCAATTCATCTTGAAAGACAATTTGATTCGCCGCATGGCGATAAAGCGTTTTAAGGATTAGTCGAACTACTAAATTACACCGATCCAATTGTAGGAGCACGATTTATCGGGCGAATGAAACTCAAAAATGGCCCGATAAATCGTGCTCCTACCTAGAACAGATGTCCAAAGTGTCAAATTCTCTGGCTCGTTCTTTAACCTTTGTCGAACTTCATGACTCCGCCTTTGCAGTCCACCTTGATCGTATCCTTGGCTGCAAATTTACCTTCCAAAATAAGCTTTGCCAGTGGATTTTCCAATTGCGCTTGTATTGCACGCTTTAAGGGACGCGCTCCGTACACCGGGTCAAATCCCGCATTGGCGATTTCAGCCAGTGCTGCATCGCTGATGTTTAACTTCATCTCCATAGCCGCCAGGCGTTTTTCCAGATACTGCAACTGTATGCGCGCAATCGATTTGATATTCTTCTCATCCAGCGCATGGAAAACGACAACCTCGTCGATACGGTTGATAAATTCCGGACGGAAGTAGCTCTTTACTTCCCCCATCACCGCAAGCTTGATAACCTGATAATCGTCCCCAGACATCTGTTGGATCATTTGGCTACCCAGATTAGAAGTCATCACGATCACAGTATTCTTGAAATCCACCGTGCGGCCTTGCCCATCGGTCATGCGTCCGTCGTCCAATGCTTGCAGCAGCACATTAAACACATCCGGGTGTGCTTTCTCAACTTCATCCAGCAGAATGACAGAGTACGGTTTGCGGCGTACCGCTTCCGTCAAGCCGCCGCCTTCTTCATAACCCACATAACCCGGAGGTGCCCCAATCAAGCGCGCTACAGAATGTTTTTCCATATATTCGCTCATGTCGATGCGAATGAGATGGTCTTCAGAATCGAACATAAAACCGGCCAGCGCTTTGCACAGTTCCGTTTTGCCTACACCCGTCGGCCCCAAAAACAAGAATGAACCATAAGGACGATTCGGATCAGATAAGCCGGAGCGTGAACGACGTATTGCATCACTCACCAAACGCACCGCTTCGTCTTGTCCGACCACGCGCTCATGCAGTTTTTCTTCCATTTTTAGCAACTTGTCACGCTCGCCTTCCATCATCTTGCTAACGGGGATACCAGTAGCACGGCTCACCACTTCGGCGATTTCTTCCGCCCCAACATGAGTGCGCAATAATTTATTTTTGTTTGCACCGCCTTCAGCTTCACGTTGTGCAGCCTCTTTTAACTTGGCTTCGAGTTGCGGCAACTTGCCGTATTGCAGTTCGGCTACCTGCTCCAACTTACCATCCCGCTGCAGTCTGACGATTTCATTTTTTATATGATCGATTTCTTTCCTGACCTCGGCTGCACCTTGTGCCGCATTTTTTTCAGCTTTTAGAATTTCTTTAAGGTCATTCGATTCGCGTTGCAGCTTCAACAACTCATCTTCGATCAACTTGATGCGTTTTTTGGAGGCCTCATCCTTTTCCTTCTTCATCGCTTCACGCTCGATCTTGAGCTGAATGATGCGACGGTCCAGTTTGTCGATCACCTCTGGAGTGGATTCATTTTCCATTTTCAGTCGCGAGGCAGCCTCATCAATCAGATCAATCGCCTTGTCCGGCAGAAAGCGATCAGTAATGTAACGATGCGAAAGCTCTGCTGCTGCAACAATGGCAGGGTCGGTAATGACTATTCCGGTATGATGAGCCTCATATTTGTCTTTCAGTCCGCGTAAAATGGCAATCGTCGATTCCACCGTCGGCTCATCTACCAGTACTTTTTGAAAACGTCGCTCCAGTGCGGCATCTTTTTCGATATATTTGCGATACTCATCCAGCGTGGTTGCACCAATACAATGTAATTCGCCGCGCGCCAAAGCGGGCTTCAGCATATTGCCGGCATCCATTGCTCCTTCTGCTTTTCCAGCACCAACCATCGTATGCAGCTCGTCAATAAAGACAATCGTTTGACCTTCATCCTGCGACAATTCTTTGAGTACACTTTTCAAACGTTCCTCAAATTCACCACGATATTTTGCCCCTGCCAGCAAAGACGCCATATCAAGGCTTAACACTTTCTTGCCCCTGAGTGATTCAGGCACTTCATCGTTAACAATTCTTTGAGCCAAGCCTTCAACAATGGCCGTCTTGCCTACACCGGGCTCACCGATCAGTACAGGATTATTTTTAGTGCGACGTTGTAGCACTTGGATAGCACGGCGTATTTCATCATCGCGACCGATTACTGGGTCGAGTTTGCCTTGGCGAGCGCGCTCAGTAAGATCCATCGTATACCTCTTTAACGACTCGCGTTGGCCTTCGGCTTCCTGCGACCCTACTGACTCTCCACCGCGAACAGTATTAATTGCCTGTTCCAGTGGCGCTTTTGTTACGCCATGTTGTTTAAGTAAACGCCCAGACTCGCCTTTGTCGTTAGTGAGCGCCAACAAAAATATTTCAGACGCGATAAATTGGTCTCCGCGTTTCTGCGCTTCTTTGTCAGTCAGATTAAATAGATTGGACAGATCGCGCCCGACCTGCACTTCGCCGTTATTTCCTTCTACTTTGGGCAAGCGCGCAACTGCATCATTTAACGATATTTTAAGCGCATTGACGTTGCCTCCTGCACGCGCCAAGAGTGAGCACGCACCGCTGTCGGCATCGTTAAGCAAAGCCAACAGCAAATGCTGAGGCTCAATAAATTGATTGTCCATACCAACAGCCAAACTTTGGGCATCGGAGAGAGCTTGTTGCAACTTTGTCGTGAACTTGTCGATACGCATAACCAAACCTCCAGAATTGACATTCAATCTCGTACATGAGGATGAATTAAAACTATTTCAAGTCAGCAGATAAATTCTCCGTTATATAGTACGGCAACCGACATATTAAATTTTCAAAATGTGCCTCACCCCAAAGAACAACTAATCAAATACAACTAATCACATACAACTAATCACATAATTGGATTTTAAGATTTGCGCTGTTACAATAATGTGGTCTTTCAGAACAAGTACCGACATGTCAATAGTTGAACCAGAATTCGTTACCATAATCCGGGCCAATGTTTACTCGGCGTTGTCGGAAGACATGGGGAATGGCGACCTCACCGCACAACTCGTGCCTGAAAATACGCTTGGACACGCCACCGTCATCACCCGCCAACATGCGGTGATCTGCGGTAAATCATGGTTCGATATGTGTTTTAAGGTATTGGATCCGAATTGCACAGTCACATGGTTTGTGCGCGATGGCAGCAAAGCAGCCCCTAATGAAAAATTGTGTGAGTTACATGGAAATGCACGTGCCTTGCTTACCGGCGAACGTGCCGCGCTTAATTTTCTGCAAACACTTTCCGCCACTGCAACCTTGACTCATGAATTTGTAGAAGCGATTAAAGGTTTTCAAGCCAAGATCATGGATACTCGCAAGACGATCCCCAGTTTGCGTCTGGCTCAAAAGTACGCGGTTAAAATCGGTGGCGGCCATAATCATCGTATGGGATTGTTTGACGGCATGCTGATCAAGGAAAATCACATTGCAGCAGCGGGCGGCATTAGCGAAGCACTCAAACAAGCATTTATATTGGCGCCGGAAGGCGCGACCGTTCAAATTGAAGTGGAGAACATGGATGAGTTGAGCGAGGCGCTTGATGCCGGAGCCAAGCTCATCTTGCTGGATAATTTTAAACTCGAAGGTATGAAAGAGGCAGTTAAATTCACAGCACGCAGGGCGGAGCTGGAAGCGTCCGGGGGGATTAACATCGAAACGGTACGTTCCATCGCAGAAACCGGAATTGACCGAATTTCTATCGGTGCCCTGACAAAAAATATAAGTGCTGTAGATTTGTCGATGCGATTTGTATAGCAAGCAGATCAAGATGAGCAAACTTCTTTTCTTTGTTTTGCTCTCCAGCTTCTGCCTTGGCGCATGCAGCAATGATCCTTACCAGGGAGTATATGAAGGAATCAAGAATCAGAACGAATCTAAAAAGACGCCGCAAGAAAAAGAATTGAATCCAACACCAAGCTACGATGCCTACAAGAAAGAACGCAGCCAGCAATCCGGCAACTAAAACAGGTCGATATCGCTTCCTCTGTCTTTCATATCACTCATGTAATGCTCCAATGCTTCACGCACGGTCATGCCGCTTATAACAGCATCGAACATCGCGCATTCATCAACACTTGTATATTTGGAACGAATTTTCTCCCGCAGTGCCAACCACTCCTGCGGACTGAGTACCCGATGTTTATCGCCAACCAAATCATTTAACGCCGCCAAACTATGTGAAACGTGGGCCAACCGTTGTGTCAGTCTGTCGTAAAATTGGAAAGCGACAATGGATTGATGCACCATTCCGGTAACATGATTCGCCGCTTCCAAAATATTTTTTTTTGTGTCTCCAATTTCCCCCTCGTCTGGCAACGTTCCCAGCGTGTTGGTCATCATGTGCAAATAACCCGCCATCGTTGTAAAGCTGTCTGTCAATACATCGACAGAAGCGTTGCTGTCCCTCATCGCGGCTTCAATCTGTCCAGTTGCGAGCTCCAGCATCAGCGTTGTCTCGCGAACCTGACTCCAATCAGAAACAGTCATTTGGACGTTGGCTTCACTTTTAGTCAATTCTGTCATAATTCATCCCAATACTTTTTTAGGCACCCCAAGACTATAACCGCACATAAAAATCTTTTCCAGTAACGAATAAATCAGAGGCTAATTTAAAAAGAAAATATAAAGTCTGTTTATTTCTCACATTGTGCGGTTACTTGGGTTGCTGTACGCTTTCATGACTTAAAAAAGGGAATACAATGAATCAAGTAATGCGAGCAAATATTGTTGCTACAATTTTACTGACTGGCTGCGTCAGTGCGCCTGTTATTGACTACACAAAGATAGATGCCGAGTGCGGACGCATTTGCCAAAAGAATGAAGCCGAATGCAACACCCGATATGCCGAGCTTCCAACAGTTCAATTTACCCATTGCAAACCCGAACTCAACGCTTGCGTTAAAGCATGCCCTCCTCCCGAAACCACTCCCATAGTCAACCCGGACAAGGCAACGGCCAACTCAGATGCCGCATCCTCCAAACTCTCTATTGCTGACAGACTAAAACTACTGAATGAATTGCACAATAGCGGAGTAATCACCGATAAGGAATACGCAGATAAGCGTCAGGAGATATTGAAATCACTCTAAGTCCGGCTTGATACCTGGCTTTCAAGCTTTAATAAGCCAGGGCCAGTGCTAATATTAAGTGCAATTTAGAGTAAAAATAGGCAAGCTGGATTCCTGCCTTCGCGGGCATCACAACTTAATGGATGATTGGGGTTGAAAGTATTTTGTTCTGTTGGATCGAATCATTTACCCAATCAGCTCTGTGTAAATAGTAATTGGCATCTTGCTCGCGACCAAGTTGTTTGGCTACACGTGCCAGCCCGCTCAAATCTTCACCTATACGCGAACTCAGACTAAGCACCCTATCCACATCCAAAGCCGCTTGGTAGTGCTGCAAAGCATCCGCGTACCGCGCTAATTTTTCTTCCGCTTCAGCCATGACACGCAAGGCATTTGCCTGCTCTTCTTTTTCTGCATCGGCATCTTTGCTTACTACTCGTGCAAGTGCAAACGCACCTGTTGCGTCACCTTTTAGCAACAGCAATCGTGCACTTAATCCATCGACACCAAAACGCAGCGAGCATTTCTTCTCGCACAGTTTTCCTGCCTCCTCCAAAGATACTTCAGCTTCAGGAATGCGGCCAAGATTAGCCAGAATAACTGCTTTACGAAAAGACGCATCCAAGTATGACCCTTGCGGATAAATACCCGGTTGCTCCAACAGGATTTTATCCAGCCAATCTAGCGCACCTTCATCATCGTGCAGTTGGTGCGTGACGGTAGCCAAGTTGATTATGGTGGTGGCAGCTCCGGCAACATCATCTAAAGATCGTTGCAAGAGTAATGTTTTGGCGAAGGCTTGCTGCGCACGCAATAAATCGCCATTTCTCATGGCGAGACGTGCGTTTTTATCTGCAGTCTGGGCTTGCTCAAGCGCTTGCGGTATTCTCGGCGCTGGCGCACTACCGCAAGCCGGCAACGCAGCAATTATTAGTAACATTAAAATCTTAATCATGGCTATCCATTTTGACAGGAGTTGTCTCATGTGGAGGGATTACACTTTTTAATGGCCAGTGGGTGCTTAAAGACTCGACCACTTCCTGCGTATCACCGACCACTTCGAGAGTCTTGTTCAATGTCACACGCGCTTCGTCCACCATCCCCGGTAATTGCGGGACTGATTTTTGTACCGCATCTCTTACCGTGACGGTTGTCAGGCGTAAATTCTCCATACTGTCGTCTGCTTTTTTCAACAAGGTTGGTAATTCATTTTCGAGTTTTGCCGACAGGGATTCAGCATTTGCGGCAGATTGTCGCAATGTGCGCAGCAATGGCCCGACCTCGTTCTTCAAGTTGACATCAACGCTGCCCAATACATGATCCACACGTTCGCGTGTACCACGCAAATCCGCAGATAATTCGCGCAAGTTTTTTAGTGTCTGTCGCACATCGCTTTGCGGATCACTTAATGCTTGATGCAAATCATCGAGAATAGGCAAGATCCGGTTCTTAACATCAATCACAGCTTGCTCCAGTCCGTTGGCACGCTCAAAACGAACTACGCTACCCGCGGTTAATACAGCCTTGGCTTCAGTGCCGCGACTAATCTCAAGTACACCATCGCCGATCACGCCTTCTTTAATCAGGCTAATAACAGCATCCTCTCTCAAGAGCTTGAGGTGCCTCGAATCTATGCTGACTTCAACTTGCACCCGTCCCTGTTCATCCAATGTTAGGGAGTTCAATTTCCCGATCTTAAATCCGCTAAACTTTACCGGCATGCCTTCGCTTAAGTTTTGACCACTATCTGCCACGAAATAAATAGGCGACTTTGCTGTAAATGCACCTTTCCTGATTCCAGTCCACAATAAAATCGCGCCTATACCCACAACAGCAAGCAACACAAATATAGCTGCTTTTCCAAACAGATTTTTAAAACGAATATCTTTATCAGCCAATAACTTCACTTATACCTCACTCGATCTTTTGCCAGGGTAATACTGTTGCCTTATCTGACAATACCAAAACAGCTCGCCCTTGGGCAGCATACACCTCCAGCGCAGATATCCAACTTTTTGCCAAGTTCGCTTTAACGTCTTCAAATACACCGGCATCGACAATTAACACTCTCGGCATTTGTACCAATGCTCGCAATAAGCCAGCCAACTTGGACTGCCACGGCTCAACACTGTAGGGAGGGGCGGCCATGAAGTCGACGAATGCAGCAGCTTCCAAACCAAGCAGCGTCAACCAGTATTCAACATTATTTTCTGTTTCCACGGCATCTCGTTTTGTGTGGTACCACAAAGGCAAGGTCACATTTTCCCAAATTTTAAGATTGCTGATCAGTCCTCCATTGGCTGCCACCCATCCAACTCGTCCCAATCGACTCGACTGCAATGATTGCCATTCCATCGGCGAAGAGTCTTTGCTTTGTCTTCTTTCCTGTTTTGAATTGTTTCCTGCCGGTTCTCCGCTCCTTCTTTCACCTTGAATAATCTCTATACTTCCTTCATCACAAATTTTATCGCCAACAGCCAAATCAATGAATTCATTCTTTTCATCTCTGTCCATAAGCTGCAGCAACCTCGTTTCACCGGAATGCAGAGTAAAAGTATATTGGCGTGACAAACCAACTTTGCCAGCATCCAGAAATCGGTATAACTCGATCATTGTCGTCATTAAAAAAACAGTACCGTCAATAGCCCGTCGCAAGCAAATACGGCAAGCAAACTGCGTATAACTGCTTGCGATGCCGCAACGGGTATTTCAGTCATCGCCCGTTTTACATTCAGTCCGTAATAACAGGACACCACCGAGACCAGCATACCAAAACAGATACTTTTCATGATGGCTGCAAATATTTCCCGAAAGCTGAGCATGTCAAAAAAATCACTCAACTCTACAAGTAGCGAAATATCTATATTCCACGCAGTCACTACCATTCCCGTTCCAATAGCAACAACTTGAAAATAAAACGTAAGGACGGCGCTTGTAATAGTCATCGCCACCATTCTCGGCACGACCAGATATGAAATCGGAGATATGGACATGCGCTGCAAGTTTTTTATTTCACCGTTCACCTGCATCGCGGCAAGTTCACTGGCAATTGCCGAACTGCTGCGCCCAACGATTACAATAGCTGTTAGCAATGGACCCAACTCCCTTACCACCGTCCAAATAAGTACTTGCAAAGTGAGCTGTTCGTTACGCCCAACCAGATTGCTGACTTGCATCACCATGATCATGCCGGCGAGAAATCCCATGATGCTGATGGCTCCGACAGATTGTATACCGGTAAAATAGAGTTGCTTAAGTAGCGCCTTGCGTACTGGCCACTTGATTACCACTGGCAACGCATATAATACTTGCCCAACCAGAGCAATGCTGTCGCGTACAAACAAACCCTGGGTTCCCAGTACATTTTGCAATCGCAAAAATGGATTTTTCATTGGCATACTCGCTTTTTATACACCTCGTAGCAGCCACCACCATCCGCCCAGTGTGATGAAAGAAATGATCAGACCCATCGCCACCAGCAGATTGGCCAGAGGAGGATTCAGATCATGATCCGAGGCTACAATTGCAGCAGTTATCATCGGCGGCATGGCGGCCTCGAACAATGTAATTTGAATCGCTTGCCCGTGCGCACCTAAAAATTGTACATAAAGCAAGTAGATAGCAAGAGGTGCGAAAATTAATTTAAAAACCAAACCCAATGCCATATCACGCTTATGTTCGGCAATATGCCCCAAGCGCAATTGTAACCCCACTGATACAAGCGCCAAAGGAGCCAGTGTGTCACCCAGACGTTTCATGAGTATGACAAACCACTCAGGATAAGCAACCGTAATAAGGAATAATGCTACAGTCATCGCCATGAAAGGAGGGAACAACAAAATTCTTTTTGTGATTTCCCCCAAAGTCGGACGACCTGATGAATAGACGCCTGCGACGGTAACACCCAATACTGAAAATGCAAAAAACGATCCAACTTGATCGGCGATGATTGCGGTACCCAAGGCATCTTTTCCATAGAACGCCTCGACCATGGGCAATCCAAAAAATGAAGTATTGCCCAAACCCCCAACCAGTATCAAAGCCCCCGTCGTGGCTCGCGACAAGTGCAACCAGCGCCCTACACTCCAGAAAAATGCAAACGACAGGCCAAACACCAACCACGCCATCGCTGCAACCAACAACATATCACTGGAAAATTTGAGCTGATGAATATATAACAACGTCAGCGCTGGAAAAGAAATATTTATGTTAAAGCTGTTAAGCGTCTGTACTGCATTTTCTGGCATGCGTTTGAAACGGCGCAGCAATACACCAAAAATAAAACAGAAAAGCAACAGAAGCAGGTTGTTCATCCCTCAACTCTGCGCATACTAATCAGGTACGTTAGCGGTGATAAACGCCTTAAGTTTCACTACATCTGCGTTGATCACTTCACAGCGCTGCGGGAGATTTTCGATACCATTCAGCACAGTTGGTCGCTCTGGATTGCGCCCCAAAGATTCTTGAATGGTTTCTGCAAACTTGGCGGGAAGAGCGGTCTCTAGACAGATCAACGGCAAACCCGGACGACGCTGTTCCAAACCTACTTTCAAACCATCGGCAGTATGCGGATCTACCATTACTCCATATTCTTCCCAAAGCTCGCGAATTGTTTTAAGACGGTCTTGATGCGAGCTCTTGCCTGAAGCAAAATGGAATTTAGATAGTGAGTCCCAATAGGTTGAACCTTTAAGATCGAAAGCACCGCCTGAGTCCACCTTGTTCCAAAATTCGCGAACCTTCGCGCCGTCGCGTCCGACCAGATCAAAAACAAATCGCTCGAAATTGCTGGCCTTGGAGATATCCATCGACGGACTGCTGGTTTCATAGGTATGATCAGTACCGCGTGGACGATAAACACCGGTACGGAAAAACTCATCCAGCACATCGTTCTCGTTGGTTGCCAATATCAACTGACCGATTGGCAAACCCATCATGCGCGCAATGTGTCCCGCACAGATGTTACCGAAATTACCTGAAGGAACCGAGAAAGCAACTTGCTCATCATTTGATTTCGTCGCGGAGAAGTAGCCTTTAAAATAGTAAACAACCTGTGCAGACACGCGCGCCCAATTGATCGAATTCACTGTGCCGATCTTGTATTTAGCCTTGAATGCGTGATCGTTGGAAACTGCTTTCACCATATCCTGTGCATCATCAAACATGCCGTTAACCGCAAGATTAAAGATGTTCGGATCTTGCAGCGAATACATCTGCGCACGTTGAAATGCCGACATTTTTCCATTTGGTGACAACATAAATACGCGGATACCGCGCTTGCCGCGCATCGCATATTCCGCAGCGGAACCCGTGTCGCCGGATGTCGCACCAAGAATATTCAGTTCATCATGTTGCTTCGCCAGCGCATACTCAAACAGATTGCCGAGCAACTGCATCGCCATATCTTTGAAAGCCAGCGTCGGGCCATTGGAAAGCTCAAGGATATGCACACCCGGCTCCAGCGTGCGCAGCGGCGTGATCTGTGAAGCATCACTATCAGCGCGACCTTTGTTGTACACTTGGGCAGAGTAAGTTTTGTTGATGAGGGCTTTAAGATCAGACGAAGGAATGTCGGTGGCAAATTTTGAGAGCACTGCAAAAGCAAGATCGGCATATGACAAATTGCGCCAGGCATCCAACTCTGTTCGCGTCACCTGCGGATATTGTTCGGGTAGATACAACCCGCCATCGGGCGCCAGGCCACCCAGCAGAATCTCTGTGAATGTTTTTGCGGGCGCATTGCCGCGTGTGGAAATATATTTCATTTTAGCTACTCGATTCGTTTTAGTCCCCTCACCCTCGAGGATTACCAGCGACTTGCACGGATTCATCGTGCTTAGTCGAATGACTAGTTGTTCCACCAGATGACTGGGGTGAGGGAATTAATAATTTATTTACCCAACTCTTCCAGACGTAACTTGGTGACCTTGCCTTCCACCACCGATAACTTCTCCATCTTAGCTATCGCAGCATTGATACGCTTTTCTCGCGTCTGATGTGTCAGCATAATGAGGTCGGTTTGCACTTCACCTTCTCCAGGTTCTTTCTGTATAACAGCGTCAATCGAAATCTGTTCATCAGCCAGAATGCGCGTAATGTCTGCCAAAACACCAGGCTTATCGGCAACACGCAAGCGCAGGTAGTAGCTGGTCTGAACTTCTTCAATCGGCAACACTTTCAAATCTGCCAATTGATTTGGCTGGAAGGCCAAATGCGGCACACGATTCGTCGGGTCTGAAGTATGCATGCGCGTCACGTCTACCAAATCAGCGATCACGGCACTGGCAGTTGGCTCGGCACCGGCACCCTTGCCGTAATACAGAGTCGCACCAACAGCATCCCCCTGAACGAGAACCGCATTCATCGCGCCTTCTACGTTGGCGATGAGGCGCTTGGTCGGAATCAAAGTTGGGTGAACACGCAACTCGATTCCATCCGGTGTTCGTTTGGTGATACCCAATAGTTTGATGCGATAACCGAGTTGTTCTGCGTATTTAATATCGGTTGCATCCAACTTTGAAATGCCTTCAATATAGGCTTTATCAAATTGCATCGGGATGCCAAATGCCAGAGCCGACAAAATAGTAATCTTGTGTGCCGCATCAACACCCTCGATATCAAAGGTTGGATCAGATTCAGCGTAACCCAGCCGCTGCGCCTCTTTGAGCACGGTATCAAAGCTCAAACCCTTGTCACGCATTTCGGACAGGATGAAATTGGTGGTGCCATTTATTATGCCGGCGATCCATTCGATTCGGTTAGCGGTCAATCCTTCGCGTAACGCTTTGATGATAGGGATGCCACCTGCTACAGCCGCCTCGAACGCGACCATCACGCGCATTGTCTGCGCGGCCCGAAATATCTCGTTGCCATGCGTGGCGAGTAATGCCTTATTGGCCGTAACCACATGCTTGCCGTTCTTAATCGCTTTCATGACCAATTCTTTTGCTATGCCATATCCGCCGATTAGTTCGATGACAATATCGACTTCTGGATCATTGACTACTGAAAAAGCATCATCAGTCACACGACAAGCGCCACCGGTCACTTTGTTGGCGAGTTCAATATTTTTATCCGCCACTACAGTAATGCGGATTGGACGCCCGGCACGGCGCATGATTTCTTCAGCATTGCGTTGCAGCACTGTGAATGTACCTCCGCCAACTGTGCCGATTCCGAGAAGTCCTACGTTGATTGGTTTCATTTGTTGCCTTTAATGAAGGGGCGTATGGCATACGCCCTTTGATGTCATAAAATTGGTGCAGGGGCATATTGCCATACGCCCCTACGTTATGTTCCGTGTTTCTTGCGATAACTTTCCAAAAACCGCGCAATGCGACCGATCGCCTCAGTCAAATCGTCCGAGTTTGGTAAAAACACTACCCTAAAGTGATCAGTGTGCTGCCAATTAAAACCGGTACCCTGCACGATCAATACTTTTTCTGCTTCCAGCAACTCAAGGATGAATTTTTGATCATCCTCGATCGGATACACTTTAGGATCAAGTTTCGGAAAAAGGTACAGCGCAGCCTTTGGCTTGACGCAGGTCACACCGGGGATTGCAGTCAGAAGCTGATAAGCGAGTTCGCGCTGTTTGTGTAAACGTCCTCCGGGAGCAACCAGATCGTTGATACTTTGGTAGCCTCCTAATGCAGTTTGAATAGCGTATTGACCCGGCACATTGGAACACAAACGCATCGATGCGAGAATACCCAAACCATCAATATAATCCTGCGCATTTTTCTTCGCACCTGAAACCACCATCCAGCCGGAACGATAACCGCAAGCGCGGTAATTCTTTGATAAACCATTGAAGGTAACAAACAATACGTCTTCCGCGAGTGACGCCATTGAAGTATGTGTCGCACCATCGTACAACACCTTGTCGTAAATCTCATCGGCATAAATGATGAGATTATGTTCACGCGCAATTTGAATGATTTCTTTCAGAATATTGTCCGAGTAAACAGCCCCGGTAGGATTGTTGGGGTTGATCACAACGATTGCACGGGTGTTCGGCGTAATCTTGCTGCGCATGTCAGCCAGATCTGGATTCCAGTCATTAGCTTCGTCGCAGATATAATGGCGTGGTGTGCCACCAGCCAGCGTAACCGCAGCTGTCCACAAAGGGTAATCGGGTGCGGGCACCAGCACTTCATCGCCCGGATTGAGCAAACCCTGCATCGACATCACAATCAATTCGGATGCCCCGTTGCCAATGAAGATATCGTCAATGGTGACACCATTGATTTTCTTCAACTGTGTGTAGTGCATAATTGCTTTACGCGCGGCAAACAAACCCTTCGAGTCTGAATAACCCGACGAATTAGGCAGATTTAGAATCACATCGTGCTGAACTTCTTCAGGCGCATCAAAGCCAAATGGCGCCAGATTACCTATATTCAGTTTGATGATCCGATGCCCTTCTTCCTCCATCTGTTTCGATCTTGCCATGACCGGGCCTCGAATGTCATAGCAGACATTCGCCAGCTTGGTGGATTTCAGCACAGCCTTTGAGGTATCTTTTTCGGGTTTCAATTGTGCGCATCCTAGTTTGCCAAGTTCATGACAATGGTAGAATCACCATAGCACACGCAAGGCGTTGCAAAGGGCCCAATTCTACCGCGCCACCGCTATACGCCGCAAATGGAGACATACTTTGGCACTACATTTAGACTCGAATTCCAATTACAAGCTATTCACCGGTCATGGCGCGGGTTACGTCGAAGTCAATGGTCAGAAATATCAACGGCCCTTGGTGGTCATGGCTGGTGAGGTACGTACCGATTGGATAGCAGCCGATTTTTCCAGTCTCAACGAGACTCATTTTGACTATTTTCTGGCACTCAAACCTGAAGTGCTGCTGCTTGGCACAGGCTCTAAACAATACTTTGCTCATCCTAATTTGTATCGTGAACTCATCCGCGCAAGAATCAGTATCGAATTCATGGACACGCCGGCAGCCTGCCGTACTTACAACATCCTTGTTGCCGAAGATCGCAAAGTGGTTGCGGCTGTTCTTCTGTGATACTCATCGCCCGTTCGTTCCGAGTGCCGCGTAGCTGTTTATCTAAAGATAATTAGAATATAGGATCACCATGACCAAGCCACTGCACAATGTCATCACTCAGGCCGAACAAGTTATTCTTGGCAAACCCCGCCAGATAAGGCTTGCACTCACCTGCCTGCTGGCTCGCGGGCACTTGCTCATCGAAGATCTGCCGGGTGTCGGCAAAACCACCTTGGCTCATGTATTGGCAAAAACGCTAGGTCTGCAATTTCAGCGAATCCAATTCACCAGCGATATGTTGCCAGCCGATATTCTTGGTGTTTCAATATTTCAGCGCGATAGCGGTGCGTTCAAATTTCATGCTGGTCCGATATTCGCGCAAATGATTTTGGCTGATGAAGTGAATCGTGCCACACCAAAAACCCAGAGTGCACTATTGGAGGCGATGGAAGAACAACAAGTCACCAGCGAAGGTGAAACACGTCCGCTGCCTACCCCGTTTTTTGTGATTGCCACACAAAACCCGACCAGCCAAATTGGAACTTTTCCGCTCCCAGAATCACAGCTCGACCGCTTTCTGATGCGTATTCAATTGGGTTACCCCGATGCGCAAGCTGAACGGGGCCTGCTCTCCGGAATAGACAGACGAGATCTTGTCTCAAAATTAATTCCCCAGATGGAAACGGCCGAACTGGCCGCATTGCAGCAACAAGTCAAACAAGTTTTTGTCTCACCCGCTTTGCTTGACTATGTACAAGCCATCTTGCGCCACACACGCGAATCTGCGCGCTATGTTCACGGACTTTCGCCGCGTGCAGGACTTGCCTTGCTGGCCGCTTCGCGGGCTTGGGCACTACTTGATGGACGCAGCGCAGTCATCCCGGAAGATATTCAGGCCGTACTGCCTGGCGTCTCCAGTCACCGCTTGCAAAGCGTTCAAGATACACAAATGTCAGATGGCGAAAAATTATCGCGTGAACTGATCGAGGCAGTAGTAATTCCTTAAAAACCCCAGCCCAAACCCAGTCGAACAGTCGTGTAGTTCGTCTTGCTATCCGGTTCCCATGCAACATTGTTCCCACTACTGGGAAAAATCGCGCTAATTCCATAATTAAACGCGGTGTAATCGGCACCTGCTGTCACATGAAGTCTTTGCACCAATGCCCAATCCAGAGAGACACCAATTTTGTACAAATCTGAGTTACCCAATTCGCCGGAAAACCCGTCTACTCCGGGGCCGGATGTAACTGTGATATTGGACTGTGTCGTGTGCCCGGACATAGCGTCTACTGAAAGCACTATCTTGTTGCTGAACGAAAATTGACTGAGCAAACCATAACCATAGAAGGAATTGCTGTAAGTCTCACCAAAATTGACTCCTCGCTCCCATTTGTGGGAACCAATTTCAACATAGGGAGTGAACATGGTCGAACTTTGGCGGGAAAAACCTTTTCCGTAACGAAAACTGTAGTTTAGTAAAGTTGCACTGGAAGTTGATACAATGGAACCGTAGGGGCTAGGCGGGTTAAGAGTACCGCCAACATAGTTCGTGTAACCGCCAGACTGATCGTAAACGACTTTGAAGTAATCGTTTCCAAATAACACATCCTTCATTTCTGAAAAATAATATGATCTACCCGACACTGGGCCAATCTCTGTATCGAGTGTGCCTGTCGCACTCCCTAAACGCCCATTTCCAGTCTCGGTGTAATTAACATTTGTCGAAATGGATTGAAATCCAACTTGATTGTTTGATGCCTTAATGTCAGATGAAGACGTATCGCTCGTCGACACTCGCCTTCGAGTCGACCCATTATTCTCAGTAGGATCTGCGAAAGCTGCAGCAGAATACAAAATACAAATTATTTGTAAAAAGAAATTGCGCAATGAGCACACTCCATATTGAATAGCATAGACATGTATTCATTCTAGCTCATCAGCAATAGGCGTGTATCTCTCAATCTATTGACTCATACCGGATTGATACCATTTTTCGCTTCGCTTCACCAAATAGACAACGCTCAGCATCACGGGCACTTCGATCAGCACGCCAACGACCGTTGCCAAAGCGGCACCGGATTCAAATCCAAACAGACTGATGGCTGCAGCGACAGCCAGCTCAAAAAAGTTTGAAGCACCGATCAAAGCCGAAGGCCCGGCTACGCAATGCGCTTCGCCGACTCGACGATTCAGCCAATAGGCCAGTCCCGAAGTAAAGTACACCTGAATAGTGATCGGCACGGCGAGCATGGCGATGATAAGAGGCTGCTCGACAATCGCTTTACCTTGGAATGCAAACAGAAGCACCAAGGTTAGCAACAGTGCAGAGATGGACACGGGATTAAGAGCAGTCAGGGTGCGTTGCATCGCTTCCTCGCCTCGTGACAATAACAGCTTGCGCCATATTTGAGAAAGCAGCACGGGCAGTACGATGTAGAGCACCACCGATGTCAACAAAGTGCCCCAAGGAACGACAATGGATGAAATACCCAGCAGTAGTGCCACGAGCGGTGCGAAGGCGAATACCATGATGGCGTCATTTAGCGCAACTTGGCTCAAAGTAAATAACGGTTCACCGTTCACCAGACGGCTCCATACAAATACCATCGCTGTGCAGGGTGCGGCGGCGAGCAGAACCAGCCCGGCAATGTAACTGTCCAGTTGCTCTGCTGGCAGATAAGTTGCAAAGAAATGGCGAATAAACAACCAGCCCAAGAATGCCATCGAGAATGGCTTGACAGCCCAGTTGATGAACAACGTTACGCCTATCCCGCGCCAATGTTTTCGTACTTCATGCAAAGCACCAAAGTCGATACGCAATAGCATGGGAATAATCATTACCCAAATCAACAGACCAACCGGAATATTGACTTTGGCGATTTCCAATCCACCCAGCCAGTGAAAGGGTGCTGGAATGGTTTGCCCGAGAATCACACCGGCAATAATACACAGGAACACCCAGAGGGTTAGATAACGCTCGAACAGGTTCATATTTTTAGTCCTGAATGCGACCTATCTCGTCCATCTTATCTTTCAGTGTCAGCTTATCCAATTTTTGGATCGGCAAACTGATGAATAATTGGATGCGTCTGGCAAGTTGCTCCGATGCATGTTTAAACGCGGTGCGTCGAGCCTCATCACCCTCAACATGTGCCGGATCAGGAATTCCCCAATGGGCAGTACAGGGGTGCCCAAGCCATACCGGGCAAGCTTCACCAGCCGCGTTATCACATACAGTGAAGATAAAATCGAACTCAGGTGCACCCGGTGCAGAAAACTCCTCCCAGCTTTTGCTGCGTAATCCTGCCGTGCTATAGCCTTGTTGTTGCAAAAGTTCCAACGCCCCGGGATTGACCTTTCCCGCAGGTTTGCTCCCAGCGCTATAGGCTTTGAATTTTCCTTTTCCCAGATGATTAAATAGCACCTCACCCAAAATGCTGCGAGCGGAATTGCCCGTACACAAAATAAGTACTTTGTACTGTGTTTCACTCATTATTATTTCCTTTTAAAAATCAGCATTTCTTTAGCGGTGCGCACTGAGCGGCATCACCCGCACAGCAATGCTCAGTGAGATAAGCAATCAGTTTGTCCATTTCGGTAAAGTTTGCCGAATAGATCACAAAACGGCCGTCAACCCGAGACTTGATCAGTTTTGCATGCGTCAACGTCTTCAAGTGAAACGACATGGTCGCTGCAGGAATTGACAGTTTTACGGCCAACTCTCCTGCTGGAAGCCCTTCTTTCCCAATCTGCACCAACAGGCGAAAAATTGCCAACCTGGACTCTTGGGCCAAAGCTGCCAAAGCACCAACTGCGAATTTTATCTTCATCAATTAGCGTTAGAATTTGTTTCCATATTTCCAATTATATGGAAATATCAATTACACTGCAAATTTGAAATTCAAACCGCGGCAATAGAATGTCTCACAATTGTTACCGGAGTATTTCTGCAATCAATTAAAATACCGCTTATAAACTTTTCAAACTTATTTGTTTAAGTTTGTTCAAGGGATAGATAATTTGAATTTCCGGAATGAATTGTATGATTGAACTAACCCTCGTTACCTTAGTGCTTTTAATCGTTGTATTCGTAATCAAGCCAGGCCGGACTCCTCCGTTAGCCAACCCCCTGGTTATCAATCGACTGGGGCAATATCACATCACGCTCGCACCTCAACTCAATTTGGCTCAGAGATTCGTCGAAGATATTGCCGGACAACTGGGCAAACCTGCTGATCTACCCCAAAACAGCTCAACCCTTTGCTTTGAAGTTAGAGACCCGGAAGTGACGGCACATGGCTACGATTATTATTTACTGGCGATCACACAACGCAACGGCATGTTGTATTTTCAGGTAACAACTTTTCCCTCAAACGATGAAAAACTGCGAGTTTCGGATTTACTCGAATTCGCGAATAAAGTATTGTTCAATATTCCCCGCATTGGCGAAGTGAGTGAGCAACTTAATACATGCATCACTTTGGCAGCACAGAAAGTGGCTCAAAAACATGCCGCCAGTATTAATTGCCTTTCGCTTAATTCATGAAAATCACTTTTATCCGGCACGGCGAAAGCGAAGCTAATGTCGGACACTTCATCAACGACGATCCGAAAAAACCCGTACACTTAACTGACAAAGGCAGAACTCAGGCAGAAACCTTGGCAGTTCAACTGCATCATGAACAATTTACACATGCCTACGTTTCTCAATTTCCGCGTGCGCAGGAAACAATCCATATATTGCTGCACGGCAAGAATTTGCCTCCCCAGATCGACCCGCGCTTGAACGAGCGCAAATCGGGCATGGATGGCCAACCTGTAAAGTCCTTCAACGATCAAGTAATACTGGACCCCTTGCATTTCAAGACATCTGACGGAGAATCGTTTATTGAACAAATGCAACGCTTGCAAGAATTTCTGGATGAAATCGCCGCCCGTCACCCGGATGCCCATGTGTTGGTCGTGGCGCACGAAAACCCAATCCTTGCCGCTCTGGGCCTAACGACTTCAGCGGAAGAAGTTGTGCTTGCAAGCCTGCCCAACTGTGGGCGTATCGATCTTATTTGGCCAGCTACAAGTCAGAGTGCCTAGACAGAAGATCATCAAACCAAATCTTCCATCGTTGATATTTATTTATCAGTCGTGATTCATCATCTGCAATAACTATCGGTTCAAGGACTCTGCCAGAAATACCCATTCCGGAAGCAAGCAATCCGGCCCCGAGCAGGCTCGCATCTTTTTCATGCAGAAGATAGACTTTCATTGGAAGACATTGAGCTATTCCTTGTTGCAGAAATAATAGCGTGGACAATCCGCCCGAAAGATAAACCGACTCGAAAGCTGATTCACGATGAAAATCCTCCAGGATTCTTGCTACCCGGAAAATGACGCCCTCAAGCAACAGTGCTGCAATTTGCCGACGAGATAGATTTTTGATCGAATGCGAATATAGAAAACCCAAGTCAGTGCGAAAATAGGGCGCCCCCAAACCACTGGGTTCAGCCAGACAAAAAATATCATTCGCTGCCAAATCAGCTATCCCGCATTCAGTTACCGGATAATTTGCGAGCGCAGCTGCTATAGAGTTGATAGTGCCTTCGACTGCAACATATGCATTAGCTTTGCTGTCCTGATAGAGCAACGTGTGCAAATATCCCTCATTTGCCTGAAGTGCGTTTTCTGGACGAGATACAACACGCATGACAAAACCACCGGTACCCAGGTTGACCAAGGCAGCATTGCTATCAGTACCGACACTCGCGATAAAAGCGGCCGACTGATCAGCCCCGCTGGCTTGCAAATTCAATCCGCTATCCAATCGAATAGCCAAACCTGTTGATGGCATAATTTGAGGGAGAATACCGAGAGGGATGCCAAATATTTCACCGAGTTCGGTTGACCATTGCTGCCGGTGAATGTCCATCAGCAAGGTGCGTGCGGCCATCGATGCATCTGTCACAAAATGTTTGCCCGCTGTCCAGCGCCAGATCAAATAAGTATCCAGTGTGCCCGCCAGATATTTTCCGTTTTTTAACTTTGCCAGCCATTCAGGAAACTCCATAAAAATCACGCGTAGTTTGGTCGCGAAATAATATGGCGTAAGGCGCAATCCGGTGAGTGACGTGATCAAAGGTTCTTTGGCGCGCAAGGCATCACAACTTGCAGCACCGCGTGTGTCTTGCCAGGAGATAAGCGGGGTGATTGGTTCCCCGTTGCTTGCATTCCAAATCAGGAATGAGGATCGCTGACTACATAACCCAAGTGGCGGCAGTTTATTCGTTTGAGAAAGACATTGTGCAAGCACTTGCTCTGCAGACTTTATATATTCCAGAGTATCGCTTTCGTATCGGCCTCCGTCGGAAAATATTGGTGGAACAGGCTTTGACACGACATGACTAAGCTCACCTTCACGGCCTAACAACCCCGCCTTGATAGAGGTGGAACCCAGATCAAGAGCTATTGCAGCAATCACAGTATTCTCATTTCAAGTCACGTGGAACTAAATTATTTTTGTTGGCTTATGTTAAAACTTTTCGCAAAGCACTTTACAAATTCAATATTTAGAACTACAGGAGGTAATAAGAATTTATCAGCTGACGAAGGGTGGCACCCGCCCAACAAGTGCCTCTGCTAGAATTAATTCTTGATCTGTGTGATTTGTTTTTAATTGTTTCGCGTCGTGAATACACTGACCAGCTTGTTCCTTTCCGAAAATATAAAGCGGCTTGTCGTGATGCTTAGATACGATACTCTCCTTACTTGTAACATCAGAATTGGCAACGACATCAACCTCGCCATAACAAGTACAGAAATAGGTTTTTTCCGGCCCGGCTTCAAGATACACGCCGGTACCTCGAATTCCAATAGTAACTGTTGGTGTTTCGATATGCAGCCCGTTGTTCCTAGAAACTGAGAGTAACTTTCCAGCAAACAACCTCAAACTGCTAATCAGAATTGAGGTGGGGTCATTCGGCTCCTTTGGCTGAATTACAAGATGACTTCCACCTCGAAGTAACATCGCATGGTCACCTACCACAAACACGATTTCTGAATTCTTTCCTGTCTTCACTGTATCGTTTGGACCGATGTGCGTACTAGTATCCGCTCTGTTTCCATTTACCCAAACCTTACCAGTCAGGCGGTAAACTGATTGAGAGGCAGAAAGTTTCGGTGGAAGAGAGAAAGTCACCGCAATCGCCTTAACTGTTGGTAAAAGTATTGCTAACAAACCAGCTGAAATTGATTTCAGGAAATATCTTCGATCAGTATTGTTCATTTTAAGTTGTAAATTGATTAAATGAGCGAATCAGAATTGTAAACGAGATAATATGGCTTGAGCATTTGGCACCTCGACAACTTCTAATTTAAAACTGCTTGCCGCAAAGCAGACTAAGGCGAATGTCCCAATATGGCTGGTAGCTGTTATTTACTATTGGTATTCCAGAGTCACATAGAAGACATTCGCGATTATGATTTGTCCAATTTTAAAGTTACGTCGGCATAATCAAGCACAATGTTTTTCTATCGCCTCCTGCAATTCGTTTAGTGCAATTTCAAGTTTTTCTACGCCCGCACCAAGATCCGCATGCCCCGCGTTCTTTTCAACCCACTCCGCAGCTTTAGTGGTTTTCTCGGCTGAGAAAATACCAACCATGCCTTTCAGTGCATGGGCACTATGTTGCACCCAATCGGCATTTCCCTGAGCCAGTCCATCTTTTATTTTCTGCAGATGCGGGGGCGCGTCCTGCATGAAAAGACTGACAATTTCATCAAACAGTTCGCGGCTGTTATCCATTAATATCATAGCCTTGTCAAAATCTGCTACCGTCAATTCATCTGCCATTGGAGTATCCCTGTCTGAAGCCTTGGAAGATGGAGGCTTAATAGACTCCAATTCGTGCCAAAGCGCCTCGGTATCGATTGGTTTGGAGATATAACCATCCATGCCATGATTAATACAATCCTCGCGATCTCCCTTCATCGCATGTGCGGTCATTGCCACGATTGGAATGTGACTCCCACTGCTTCTTTCTGCTTCCCTTATTTTTGCGGTTGCCTCGAAACCATTCATCACCGGCATATCGACATCCATTAAAATAGCATCGAACTTGCCAGCCTGCCAGCACGAAAAAGCCTCACTCCCATTTTGCGCCAAAGTCACTTTGTGTCCCAACTTTTCCAACAATCGTATTGCCAAAGTCTGATTAACTGAATTGTCTTCAGCCAACAACAAATTAAGTTTGCGTTTGGCTTCGCGCAAATTATGTCGCGTGACCAGTGACGAGCCTTGCGTAGGCTCCCCCAGCGAAGTCATGATTGCATCAAGCAATTCTGATTGTGAAATCGGCTTCATCAGATAACCTGAAATGCCCAACTCCCGACAGCGCGCCGCATGGCCCCGTTGTCCTTCCGAGGTAAGCATCATGACGGTTGCACCGACATATTCCGGATGACTGCGTATTTTCTCTGCCAATTCGAAACCGTCCATTCCGGGCATTCGATTATCTAGCAAAGCAAGTGAATAGGGTTTTCCATTTCTAATTGCCGATTCGATCTCGATCAATGCCTGCTCGCCATTTTCTACGAGAGTAGGAAGCATTTTCCAGCTGCACAATATTTCGTGGAGTAATTTTCTATTGGTCTCGTTGTCATCAGCAACAAGAACTCGCATACCCGTAATACGCCCGGTTTGCTGATACTTTGCCAATGGATCTGTAGAAGAGGTTTCCATCGGGAGAGTGAAACTGAAGACACTCCCTTTGCCAACTTCGCTTTCCAAATTGATATGCCCGCCCCCCATCAAAGTCACCAACTGCGACGATATGGTTAGTCCGAGCCCTGTACCGCCAAACTTGCGCGTAGTCGAATTATCTGCCTGAGAAAAAGAATCAAAGATGATACTAAATTTATCGCGGGGAATACCGATACCGGTATCGCGGACACTAAAACAAAGATCAGCCTTGGCTCCCTCCATTTCTCCTACGGGCTTTACAGACACTTCTATCTCACCTGTTTCGGTGAATTTGATCGCATTGCCAACCAGATTGAGAATCACTTGTCGCAATCGCCCCGGATCGCCCAATAATCTGTCCGGCACTTCGGGAGCCACGTGCAGAAGCAATTCCAAATTTCTCTCATGCGCGCGAACAGCCATAGACCGCATGGAATCGCGCATCATATCTTCCAACGAGAATTCAATTATTTCGATATTGAGTTTTCCAGACTCAATCTTGGAAAAGTCCAGAATATCGTTAACGACATTCAGTAACGCTGCTGCGGAGGTTTTAACCAGTCCGAGATACTCGCGTTGTTCATGAGTCAATTCAGTATCAAGCGCCAACTCTGTCATGCCTATGATGCCATTCATAGGAGTACGAATCTCATGGCTCATATTGGCAAGAAACTCACTTTTGGCCTTGGCGGCTTGTTCGGCTGCTTCTTTTGCCAGCCGTAATGTCTCTTCCTCTTTCTTACGTTGTGTAATGTCGCGCACAGTTGCTTGCAAAACTTTTCTGCCATCCAGCATCATGGCATTAAGTAATACCTCGGCATAAAAATCTTCACCCGTATCGGCACGCCTATGCACCCACTCAAAACGGTTGCTGCCTTTTTCAAATGCAACACCGTTTTGTTTTTTCACCATGCTTTCCGAACTCAAACCATTTGGCTGCATTTCGGGTGATAAGTTGGCCGGATTTTGGGAATAAAAAGATTCCAAGTTAGGAATCCCAAACATTTGCAAGCTCGCAAGATTGCAGTCGAAATAACCATTATCATCGATCAGCATCACCGCATCGCTGGTCGAATCGTATAAAGTACGTAATCTGATTTCGGATTTATGTAATGCGTCTTCAGATTCCTTGCGTTCGGTAATATCCGCATTGGTGCCCGTCATACGAATCGCTATACCGGCAGAATCTCTCTCAACAACCTTGCCGTGGGAATGCACCCATGCCCATTTTCCGTCGTTGCGACCAAATCGAAATTCGACAGAATAAAACTCTGAATATCCTTTGAGCACATCGATGAGACTTTTTCTAGCCACTTCACGATCATCCGGATGCACTTTGCTGAAAAGCTGCTCACTGGTGATCAGCACCTCTTCTTTTCCGCCTCCCAGCATAATTGACCACCTGTCACTCAAATAAATGTGGTCACTTGCTATATCCCAATCCCATAAGGCCAAATTGGACCCGTCAAGAGATAGATTGAGACGTTCCTGAGTCAGCCGAATGTACATCTCATTTTTCTTGCGTTCGGAAATATCCTGAAAAGCAACGACTACACCATCAAAAACACCATTGCGTAATATTTGCTGCGACGTCACTTCGACTGGAAACACCGTCCCGTTTTTACGCACGAACACCTGATCGTCGCTGCGGGAATGTCCCTGCTTTTTGATGTCGAGCATGATTCTGCAATCACGCCCTGCCAACTGATGCCCGTCAGCTGTCCGCGTATGAATTGTGTCATGCACCGTTTTGCCGATAAATTCAAGCCGAGACCACCCTAACAGTCGCTCGGCCTCAGAATTCATGTAAATGCAGACACCATTCGCATCCTGAACATACAAACCCTCGCCCAGTGTTTCGCTGATATGCTCATAAAACGCACGCTGTTCCTGCAGGCGTTCATCCATCAATTTGCGAGCAGTGATGTCTGTCCGGATAGAAACGTAACGAAGCGGTTTTCCTGTCTCATCCATGAACGGTACGATTGTGGATTCAACCCAGTAAAAAGTCCCGTCTTTACTACGATTTCTAACCTCGCCATTCCATATCTTGCCAGCACAGATGGTTTTCCACATATGCTGAAAAAACTCCTTGGAATGGAAACCTGAATTCAATATGCGGTGATCCTGTCCAAGTAGTTCCTCGATCGGATATTGACTGATCTTGGAAAATTTTTCATTGGCATAAATAATTTTCCCCTCTGCATCGGAGATGCTTACAATGGCGTGCTGGTCCAAAGCATGTTTCTGGAAATTCAGCTCAGTCAGCGTTTCATTTAAATGATTGTAGGCTTCACTTAATTTACTTTCGGCATGCTTTAGAGAACTGATATCCTGAAAAGACACCAAGGCACCAATGAGCTTGCCATCCAATACAATAGGCCGGGAGCGATAGTTTACGGGAAAGGAAAGTCCTTCCCGATTGATGAAGTGACCGCTTTCGTCAATAACTTCACCATCCTTTATCACTCTTTTTTCAGGGCTTCTCTGAACTGATATAACTTCACCTTCAGACAGATGGCTTTGCACCATCTCTTGCATAGTCTTTCCGATTAATTC
>CAIRAO010000191.1 GCA_903876625.1 uncultured Gallionellaceae bacterium
GGCGCTGGTGCTATTTCCTATATCAGCAATAACACTTCGGTTGCAACAGTTGATAGTTTAGGTGTTGTTACTGCGATTGGTTCTGGAACGGCTACTATTTCTGCTACCCAGGTAGCGGTATCTGGCATTAATACGCAAGCCTCGCAAACATATTTGCTGACAGTTATTTCAGCTGATCCAAATATCACAGCAGGCTGGACCCTCGACTGGAGCGATGAGTTTAACGGCACCTCGCTGGATGCTGCAGTCTGGAATTACGATCTGGGTGGGGGTGGGTGGGGTAACAATGAACTGGAGTATTACCAAGCCCAGAATGCTGTGGTCCAGAATGGATACTTAACCATTACCGCAATGCAGCAAGCGGTGGGAGGGTCATCCTATACTTCGGCTAGAATTCAAACTGCGCAAAAGAAAACCTTTACCTATGGCCGCTTTGAAATGATGGCAAAACTTCCGAGCACTCAGGGAATGTGGCCGGCATTCTGGTTATTAGGCGCTACATGTAACTCTTTTGGACTGTATGGAGGCACTGTAGCTTGGCCAGACTGTGGTGAAATCGATGCAATGGAAATGATTGGGGGGGCGGGTGACTATACCACTCATGGGACTATTCACTATGCTACCGGGGCACCCACATTCTCTTATACCAACTCAGCAAAACTGGGAGCTACATTTCACCGCTACACCGTTGACTGGACTACCCAGGGGTTTACTTGGTATCTCGACGGTGTTGCCTATGGAACACAGCCTATGACAACAGGAATGTCGGTATTTCAAACACCATTTTTCTTGATCTTGAATTTTGCCGTAGGAGGCAGTTGGCCTGGCAATCCCGACATTACCTCTGTCTTTCCACAAACTTACGTCATTGATTATGTCCGCCATTACCATTGAACTGAATGCACTAACGTACACCCTTATGTGATAGCCTTCTCACTTCACTGTCCCCCTTCTCCGATCTGATGCTGGAAGGACAAACCAAGTTAAAAACTGACGCACTGCAAACATGGAGGGCGGGCGTTCCGCCCGCCAATCACCAGATCAAACAAAACATCCCTCCACTCGGATGGTATCGCCGTGGGGAAAAACACCCACCCCATTACGATACGCTCAACCTGACTCAATTTGTCACTTTCCGCTTGGCCGATACGCTTCCGCAGGTAAAATTGAATGAATGGAAGGAAGATTTGGCTGAAGGGCGAATTTCAGATACGCAATACCGTCAGCAAGCGGAAGAGTGGCAGGACAAAGGAATGGGTGCCTGCAGGCTGAAGGATGAGCGCATCGCCTGCATGGTGCAAGATGCATTGCTGTATTTTGATGGAACTCGATACATATTGCATGCCTGGGTGATCATGCCCAACCATGTACATGTCTTATTTAGTCCCCGGGAAACCCATCGGCTTGCAGAAATTCTGCATTCATGGAAATCGTTTACAGCCAAAAGGGCGAATCAGATACTGGGGCGAAGCGGAATCTTCTGGCAGGATGATTACTTCGACCGTTTCATGCGGAATGAAGCAGACCTGAACAACACCTTGACCTATATGGCTTACAACCCTGTCATGGCTGGACTGAGTGCAACACCCGAGCAGTATCCCTTTGCCGGGGGATGGGCGTCACGCCCGTCAGATGTCTGATGTTGAGCGGTGAGTGAGCAAAGACGGGCGGGACGCCCGTCCCCCGATAATTTAGGATGCTTTACCAGGAAACTGGGCTACTATTGTTCTGACAAATAAGTCGCAATTGATCGGGGCGGTAGTTCGGCCAACATTTTGGAATCACTGATTCGAAGTGTGAATCGTATTTTGTCTTCAGTCCGATTCATGACCACTGTGGCGACCGAAGCATCGGGATTAATAAATGCCGTGGCTTCGATATCTTGTCGGCTACTGGCACAGAGTACTCGGCGAGCACCGGGTTTTACGAAGCGGCTGAAATGTCCGAGGTAGTAATAGGAACTTTGGAACAGCAAGGCATCATGTTCCCGGTCAATCATGATGGGTGCGCTGCAGAAATTGCCGACATGATTGGGTCCGCCTTGCTCGTTCAGCACCAGATTCCAGTCTATCCAGCCAATTGTCCAGCGGTTAAAGTCGTTGATCATCGAGCGCGCATAGCGTTCGCCAAGATCCCATGAGTCAAGGTGTGGGCCACCTTCCTGGCAGCCTTCAGTAAACAGTAACTTCTTATCCGGCCAAGCATCATGCATCAGTTGCACATGCTCAAAATGATCTTCGCCGTACCAGTGGAAACCGGTTCCCCAAACGTATTTTGCTGCTTCGGCATCGCTGTAGACAACACTGGCACGCTCAACCATGAGGTCGCGGTTGTGATCCCAGATGACAATGCGGATGTGGCCCATTCCGGCGCGCACTAGTTCCGGGCCGAGAAAATCGCGCACAAAATCCCGCTCCTCTTCAGCGGTGTAAATACATGAATCCCAGCGCTGATTGGCAGCCGGTTCGTTTTGGACTGACACCCCCCACACCGGCACACCTTCTTTTGCATATTCTTCGATAAAGCGCACATAGCAGCGCGCCCAGGCAAGCCGATACTTGGATAATAAATGACCACCATGACTCATTTGTCCGTTACTCTTCATCCATGCGGGAGGACTCCACGGCGACACCAGCAACTTGAGTGGTCTACCAGCTACTTGCTGCGCTGCTTTGATAAAGGGCAGCAACGCCTGACGGTCACGGTCTATGCTGAAGCTGTGCAAATCAACGTCGCCCGTGGTTTCCACATGGGCATAGTTACCGAGGGCAAAGTCGCAGCTATTCATATGCACACGGCAAAGCGAATAACCATGACCTTCGTCACGGTCAAAATAGGTATGAAGAACTTCGTTGCGCTTGGCTGGACTTAAACTTTGCCACGTCACTGCCGCAGCCTCGGTAAAGGCGCCGCCGAAGCCCTCGATGGTTTGGAAGGTTTTTTCAGGAATCACTGAAATAACGGGCAAATTGGATTCTTCGTCGCTTAATGAGAGTGGTATTTGCTCGGTCAAGCGTGAGCTACCATTTTTTGAGGTAAGGAAAAAACGTGTACGGGGAGAGTTTGGCATAGTAGATTCTTAAAAAATTGCGAATTAATAAAAAAAGATTGACGGCGCACTATACATTGCCTAGAATCCATTTGAAAGCGCTTTCATAAATAACCAGATTTGAACAAGATCAGGGGTTGGGACGCTAAAGTTTCGTAAACGAGGCAGCTAAGAGCGGTGTTCGTGCCGTTTAGAATAAAGGGGAACAAAATGCCACAGACTGTCAAGATTTTCAGGAAATATTCTCGCCCATCACAAGTGTTTGCAACGGGGTTGCTGTTTTTTGTCGGATGCTTTGCAATCTCATCGTACGCTGACGATAGTGCTGTTCGGCACATCGGACTCGGATCGGTTCACCTTACAACCAATACCTCCAGTGGTTCGGGGCCGCGAACGCCTGATCCCACCTACGAAACACCGGCAATGCGCGCTCAAGCTGCTCCAACCAACCAATGGTATTCGTCAGTTATATTCTCGCGCTGGTCTGAACCAATCCATGCCCACCCGGCAACTTATAAAGCCGGCCCAGACGGGTTCGAGGTTGGATATCCGGTTGAAACGCCCACTCCGGAAGATAAAGCCAGCCGGATAGACATCGTTTTTCCGCACCGCGCTGCGCTGACACTCTCACCCGCAGGTTTTACACCCGACGATGCAAAACTTGCCGGACACGGTGATTTCTCGGCGATCATTGCAATGGGCGACAAATCCGGAAACGCGCTGCAAGCCACTGTCGTTCATGGCAGTCCATTCAGTTACTACACCCTGACTACGGGTGATCTGCGAGTGCATCTGGCAAAAGGGGCGTTGCCCTGTTCGGCAGCCGTTGATGAGCAGGTTTTGTGTGTTAAAGCGCTGGATCGGAATTTTGCAGTTTTCGCCCCTGTTGACGCTCATTGGTCAGGCAGGGACACTGAAAATCTGGTGTTGCAATTTGGCGCTTCCGGTCGCTTCTTTTCCGTCGCGGTTCTTCCTGATAACAAACCTGAAACGTTGGCTGAATTCAAACGGCATGCCTATGCGTTCATCGTAGATACCGTTGTTGACTGGCACTATGATCAAGCCACCAGCAAAGTTGAAACAAATTTTACGGCAAAAATTGAATCAAAAGCAGAAGGACAGACCGTTCCCATTCTTGGGCTCTATCCGCATCAGGCGCGCGCCACCAGCGAAGACCTCAGTCATGCCTTTCGCTTCGATTCGGTACGCGGACCGATAAGTGCCATTGCCAAAGATCATTTCAGCATGACTTACCAATATCATGGGATCTTGCCCTATTGGGGGGGCACCCAGGATGCCGCTAATAAAGAACGACTCTCCAGCGTGCTGGGAGGGGATGCAGCCAAGGCGCGCAACCTTTTCACCAGTCAGTATGGCAGCGGCACCTATTGGTACGGCAAGGCGCTTGCAGCGACAGCTCAGCTAATGTGCGTGGCGGAACAAGAGGGTAAATTGGAGGTTCGCGATACCTTGTTAAAGTCGCTTGAAGGTCGCCTCGAAACCTGGCTCAAGGGGGACGGCGGCAGTTATTTCACTCAGGACGCACGTATCGGCACGGTGGTCGGCTCTCAGGACGAATACGGCAGCGTGACGCATATGAACGACCATCATTTTCACTACGGATATTGGGTAAATGCCGCAGCACAGGTCGCCCTGCGTGATCCGCAATGGGCGAGCAAGAGCCACTGGGGAGGCATGGTTGATTTGCTTGTTGCAGATATTGCCACAAGCGAACGTGGCCGAGGCGATTTTCCCTTCCTGCGCAATTATGATTCTTACGAGGGGCACTCCTGGGCCTCGGGTGATGCTACATTTTCTGAAGGCAATAACCAGGAGTCGTCATCCGAGGCAGTCAATGCCTGGGCCGGCTTGATTTTATGGGGTGAGGCAAACGGAGACACCAAACTTCGAGATCTGGGAATTTGGCTGTATACCACCGAAACCGAAGCGGTCACTGACTACTGGTTTGACATGCGCGGGGTGCTGTTTCCCAAGGTATATGGCCATATTGTCGCCGCACAGGTTTTCGGGGGGCGCTACACTTACAACACTTGGTGGACCGAAGAGCCGCGTCAAATTCAGGGTATCAATCTGTTGCCAATGACAACGGCATCGGTATACCTGGGACGCGACCCTGCATATATCCGCCGCTTTATTGCCGCACTAGGCCCGGAAAAGAAAGCCTATGAAGCTCGTGGCATGAGCGATGGAACGCCAGATGATATCTGGCAGGATATTTTTGCCTCCTATCTAGCGTTGGGTGACCCTGATGCGGCACTGGCGCAATGGAGGCCCAGAGGGAGCAATGAACTTGGGGAAACGCGTTCGCATACCTTGCATTGGCTGCTGAACATGAAAGAGATGGGCACCCCGGATTTTTCAGTGACAGCCGATACCGCCCTGTTTGGCGTATTTCATAACGCCGCCGGTCACGCCACTTATCTTGCCTATAACGCAGGCGATGCAGCACGGGAAGTTCATTTCAGCGACGGGAAAACGCTGAGCGTGGCTGCACATAGCCTGGCGAGAACGCATTAATAAAAATGCAAATGTTTATTGCAATTTTAAAAAACCGGGGATAAAATGAAAACGCTTTCAGAAAACGCTTTCATAAATAACCCTGAAGAATGCGCTGGCCAGAATGATTTTAACCAGCCAATAGTCAGTAGAGAATTTCGGTTACGGAAAACTCTTTAGTAAAAAGTTAAAAGGGAGAAACATAAATGAGCCGTCTAAAATTTGCGCTTTGGGGTTTTCTACTGGTTTCCCAGGGAGTGTTGGCCGAACAGACGTTCCAACTCGGCGATGTAGCAACGGCCACTTTTTCAGGCTTCATTCAAGGGGAACTCTATCGCGATACCAACCAGTCAGAAGGCTTGGTCAACTGCGGTTATACAAGCGATCCGCGAGGAGTTTTTGGAACATATTGTCAACCCGGGACAGCAGCCACGCTCAGTCCACAACCGCTCAATATGGAACAAATCACAGGCGATCTATCACATGAATTTGATTCCGCCTGGAAGATTGACGGTCGTCTTGCCTACCGTTGGCGTAATGGTCAAGCCGACATTGTCGGACAACAGATAATTGAAGAAAATTTGGGTTTAAGCCATCCAATCTATGGCGAACTAAGAGGTGGGAGAATGCTCACACGCTCTTGGTCACGTTCTGACAGTTTTAGCTACCCGCTCGGCATGTCGTCTCCCTGGAGTGAAACAGGTGCTGGCTTTGGATTCGTTAAAAAAGCCTTACGCTACACGGCACCCATGATGGAATTTGAAGGTGGAAGAAAACTATCTCTTGAAGCTACCTATGCTACAGACGACCCTCGCTACGCTTTTAATGCCTCTGCCGTAGCCTATGATGAAGTTCCGCCCAAACCGGAATTGTGGGAAATTTTCGCCCAATATTCTGATGATTCAAATCTTGTGGAATACGTATTTCAAAAGAGCACTGGCGGGCAACAATCATCTTGGGCTAAAGGCCCACTCGTCGGCGATGTGGGTAATGCAGATAATCTGGGCGCGCCTGGCAAATCCGGAACATATACTCGTCCAACTGAAAACGTAAACATTCTTCAGGGTAATCACTATTTCAGTCCCACTTGGGTAGGCACTTTGGGAATCAGACGCAACTATTGGTCGGGTGTGGCTTATCAATGTGATTACGCCGCGAATCCCGGTACACCCAGTGGATTCGGATGCTACTTTCCGTCGGGTTTTAATAACGCGTCAGACAATATGGGCCATGATGCTTGGTCAATCGACTTTATGGGGGGAATTAACCATATTGACGGACTATGGACTTATGGTGCTGGTTTTGTAAGGCTCAATAGAGCTTACACAACAACGCCAACCGAATATGGACAAAGCAATACGGCCACTTTTATCAATATCGAAGTAGACAGAAAAATGCCGGAAATTTACAAAAATGTTCAACTTTATGGTGGTGTGGGACAAGTTCGTTTTGGACAATACGGCCCGGCACCGTTGAGCATGCCGAGTGAATTAGCCGACTTTGGCGTTGATCCCAGAAACCAGAACTTTGGAACATTGTTTACCGCAGGTGCAAGGGTGACTTTTTAAAAGTGCTGCAGCAAATTTAAATAGGTTTTAGTTGGTTTTAGAATTGATATAGCGAATTGCTGGAGGAAAAGAAAATGAATAAAGCTAAAGGGAACCCCGGACAGATGCTGACATATATTAACAATGCTTGTGCAGCAATGGTAATGGGTTTGTGCTTGTCTTTTCTGCTTGTGGCGTGTAGTGGGGGAGATGGACACACGGGCGCAACTTTGACCGGAAAAGTGTTGGACGGATACATCGGTGGCGCCACGGTTTGTTTGAGTCCTATATCGGCAAGCAGTATGTCTTGTGATGGCAGTATCTCCTCAGCCTCGGCGGTGACTGACGCTTCAGGCAATTACAGTTTTACTTTTCCGACCGGTACCTCTTTGACTGGCAGGCATGTTATCGCGAAGATTGCTGCGGGTAATACAGACGCAGATGCAGCATCAGGCGTAGTTCAAGCTGCCTACGCAATGGCGGCTCCCGTTGAAACACCTTCAGTCGTTTCACCCCTTACCACCATGGTTTCCGAGAGCATGATGATTTACCCGGCCAGCGGCATAGCCGCTGCGCGAGCAAGTGTGGCAAATAGTGTGGGTGTACCCGCGGCCTCCCTTGCAACTGACTATGTTGCCAATAGCAACAGTGGTTATCACAATGTTGCCAAATTGGTTGCCGCATTATTGCCGAGCGCAGGGGCCGCCCCAACGATCGACCAAGCCAATGTGACCGCGCTTACTACAGCGATCAGCTTGGGTGCTGCTTCTGCAGTAAGTGGAGATTTGACGGGCGCTATTGCAGCGGCTCATGCAAGCTACGTTGGCTCTGGCGTTGGTACGGTGGGAAACGTTACTTTTGCAACGGCGTTTAACAATGTCACCGGTTTAACCACTGATGGCGGCACCCTCAGTGTTTACAGCTTTACTGGTACCGGCAGTTCATTTAGTTACACCGGCCAAACACCCGCAAACACGGCTTCAACATATTGGTATGGCGGATATAGTTTTTCTACTAATCCGCCAAGTACCAGTGCTGAAGGTGTCGGCATTTTTGTTGCTGCTCCTGGCGTGATAGCCAGCGGCACAGATAGTGGCAATGGACTTACCGTTAACGGGGCTACCAGCCTTACCATACCCATATCTGTTGGTGCGGAAGTTTGGGCAAGCACTGGCGGAAAAATGACTGTTCACGTTGTTGCCCAAGGCAGGTTCAACAAATACAACAGTAACTGCACTGTGCTTGTCTATACAGACCTTCCTGTTACTGCTCAAGCACTGACTACTTATGTCATCCCTGTTAGCAGCTTTACCTTGGGACAAGAAATTAATTATGCACTTAGCCCCGGGCTGTCTTGTGGTCAAGCAGGCATCACGGATGTAGTATCGGCGTTGGCTGACGGCGTTGCTGAAATTCACGTACAGGCGATAGGCGCAAACTTGGATCATACGCCGGCCACTGGTGGTGGGTATCCAACCGGGCTGACATTCGGCGCCCCCATAACTTTCCAGGCAACCACTTCGGTTGCAACCGGTAAGCCGGGCGCACCGGCTATCGGATTAGCTACAGCAGGTAACGCGCAGGCAACGGTCAGTTTCACTGCTCCCTCCAGTCAGGGTGGCAGCGCAATTGTCGGTTATACGGTGACATCCATACCTGCAGGCGGTACGGATAGCAATGCCGGAAGTACTGCGTTGACGCATACCATTACCGGGCTGACCAACGCAACGTCTTACACGTTCACTGTTCATGCGACGAATGCAACAGGCAACAGCGCCGAATCTGCAGCATCTAACTCAGTGACGCCTCTTGCTTCACTCTATTCACTTGCAGTTCGAGCATTGCCCAGCGTTTACACTAGCACAGTGAAGGCAATCAACTACAGTGCATATCGCGCAGGGGGACCTGGCGCAGGAGAAATTCCGACTGACGCGCAAATTAATCAGGACCTTGCGTTGCTGAATTCTGCGGGCTATACCTTGCTACGCTTATTTGATACGGATCCTTCACATGAACGTATCCTACAGCTTGCCGCGGCAAATCCTAGTTACAATATGAAATTTCAGCTAGGAATATACCTTGCGGGAATTGCAACTGCCAATCAGTCCAGCTGTACTATGCCAGCTAATGATACAGACGTGAATAATGGGATAAGGGAAGCGAATGCCTATACGAATGTGGTCTCGGTGAGTATCGGCAATGAGACCTCTTTTTTCAGTACCTATATGCCCGTGCACTGCCTTGCCAGCTACATAACAACCGTGAAACAGAATATCCTTCAGCCTGTGACAGCGGACGATGACTACACGTTTTATGTAAATAGCGGCTCGAATACAATCATTCCTCTCCTCGATTTTGTATCGATACATACTTATCCGATGAGTAACCCTGTTAGTTGGACATCTACTGGCACCGGAAGTGCGGCAACAATGATGAATAATGCTCTTGGTTGGGCAACGGCTGACTATAACGCGGTCAAATCTCACCTTTCAAATCTTAATTACCCAAATTTGCCAATTGTGATTGGAGAAACGGGCTGGAAAGCTGTGCAAACCAACCCTGGAAACTCACTAGAAACCTGCTGTGCTAATCCGATCAATGCCAAGATGTACTATGACTCAATGAACACTTGGCAGCAAGCTGGAGGAACCGGACCTAAAGCCATATTCTATTTCGAGGCTTTTGACGAGACATGGAAAGGCGTCAACGTAACTCCGTTCGATGATGGCTGGGGTCTTTGGGACGCTACCAGAGCGCCTCGGTATGCCCTCTGTGGAACTGGGGTTCCTAGTGCACCGACTTGTAACGGCACAATATATTCGGGAGCAACGTTTGCACCTTAAATGCCATGCGTCGCTAAACTGTTGAGCCACCTAGCTTGGTTTTGTGTGGCTCAAGCATACTAACGGAGATATTAAATCAATAGTTATTGATTACCCAGCAGAAAGCTGTCGATAAACACATCAACACCGCTCTCGGGTCTGATCTTTGCAGCTGGAATAAGCATGCCAGACCGCCAGTCTTTGACCGCTTGTGCTTTGCTATTTCCAGTCACCAAAAAAAACAGTTGACGTGTTTCACTTAAGCGACGTGCGCTGAGTGAGACACGTTGCGCAGGCGGCTTAGGTGAATCCAATATGATCAATGTATCGGGTGAGTCTGGTGAATCGCCTGCATCATGATCTGGGAACAAACTTGCAGTGTGTCCATCTTCTCCCATTCCGAGCAAAACCAAGTCAAATTGTCCTATTTCTCCGACAACTCTGGCATACTTTTCTGCAGCTACTGCAACGCCTTCCTCAGTTGGTATCGGATGACGTTGCCTTGCTGGAATGGAAACATGATCCAGCCAGGCAGTTGAAGCCATGAAACTATTTCGTTCTGCGTTCATGCTAGGCAAGCAACGCTCGTCTCCAAAATAGACATGCCAGGCAGCCCAATCAGTTTTCGCGTTACGCAGGGCCGCATAGATTTTATTCGGTGTTGTTCCACCTGCCAATACGATATGGAAAGCGCCGCGATGATCAATGGCGCGTTGAGCGGCTTTTAATATTTCGGTTGCTGCGGCATGTTCGAGATCAAGCGTGCTGTCAAAACTGTGCCAGCGGTAAATTTCGAATAAATTTTCTCTTTGTAACATAAATAAAATCGTCCAATAAAATGGTTGTATCGAGTATTATTCTACGGTGGTAAGACTCAATTGAGCTATTTTTTTCGTGTTTTGATTTTTTTAAGGGGAAGAATGATGCGAATGGCAATGATAGGTTTAGGCAAGATGGGTGGCAATATGGTACGACGCTTGCGTCGGGGAAATATCGAAGTTGTCGGTTTTGATCGTTCCGGCGAAGTGGTCAGTCAACTCACCAAAGAAGTCGGTATGCTGGGTGCGAGTTCGGTTGAAGATGCTGTTTCCAAACTCTCCAGTCCGCGTATTGTATGGTTGATGCTTCCGAGCGGTGAACCCACGGAACAACAGATTCATGCGCTGATCCCAATTTTGGGAAAAGGCGATGTGATTGTGGATGGCGGCAATTCCAATTATCACGACAGCCAGCGCCGTGGTGCTTTTTTGGCAGCAAAAGGGATTGGTTTTATGGATTCTGGTACCTCGGGTGGCATTTGGGGTCTTGAAAACGGATATTGTCTGATGGTTGGCTCAACCGATGAAGTGGCCAAGACCATGACACCGATTTTGCAAGCGCTCGCTCCAGCGGCAGACCGGGGTTGGGCGCATGTGGGCCCGGTTGGATCCGGTCACTTTACCAAGATGATCCACAACGGAATCGAATACGGCATGATGCAAGCGTTTGCGGAGGGACTTGATTTACTTCGCGGCAAAAAAGAATTTAATCTGGATCTGGCGCAAATCACTGAGTTGTGGAGGCACAGTTCTGTGGTGAGAAGTTGGCTGCTCGACCTGACAGCAGAAGCATTGAAAAGCGATCAAGAGTTGACGAACATCGCGCCGTTCGTGCCGGACTCCGGAGAAGGCCGCTGGACGGTTGTCGAGTCGATCGATCAGGGTGTGGCAGCACCGGTGCTTACGCTGGCGTTGCAGATGCGTTTCAATAGCCAAAATCAAACCGGTTATGGGTATAGGCTGCTCTCCACGATGCGCAATGCTTTTGGCGGGCATGCCGTCAAACATGCCGGCGACAAGTAATGAAGGTTATTGACCCCTGCACATTGGCGATCTTTGGCGCCGGTGGAAACTTAAGTCAACGCAAGCTGATTCCCGCACTTTTCCGGCTAGAAATGGCAGATCGACTGCCGGAAAAGATGGTGATACTTGGTTGTGATATTGTGTTGCGTACAGTTGACGAATGGTTGAGCTTGGTCAATGAAATTTTGCGTGGTGTCTACTCAAATGGAATTGACGAAGTTGCGTTAAAGCGTTTTTGTCAGCGTTGGCAATATTTCGCCATTCCACCCGGAGATGATGCGGCGTATGCTCGTCTGCAAGCGTTGTTTGAGGGCAATGCAAACTTTCCACCGAACGTGGTGTACTACATGGCGGTACGTCCGGTGGATTATCCAACCATCGTTGAAAAACTGGGTAATGTCGGGCTGCTCAATGAGAAAAACGGTTGGCGTCGCGTGGTCGTTGAAAAACCATTTGGCTACGATTTACTGAGCGCACAAACGCTGCAAGCCAGTTTATACCGTCATTTGGATGAACCGCAGATTTATCGTATTGACCATTATCTTGGGAAAGGGACGGTGCAGAACGTCATGGTTTTTCGCTTTGCCAATATTCTGTTGGAACCGCTTTGGAATCACCACTATATCGATCACGTGCAAATTACTCATTCCGAGACTTTGGGTATTGAGGGGCGTGCGGATTATTACGAAGGCGCGGGTGCTTTGCGCGACATGATCCAGAGTCACTTGATGCAACTGCTGGCACTGGTTGCGATGGAGCCGCCAGTTTCACTGACTGCTGAACATTTGCGCGATGAAAAAGTTAAAGTGCTGAAAGCGATTCGCCCGATCACGCAAAATGCCGTCCACGCGCATGCGTTTCGCGGACAATATGCCAGCGGGATGGTTGACGGAAAAACAGTTCCCGGCTATCTCGAAGAAAAAAGTGTGGCTGCAGACAGTGTTACCGAGACTTATGCCGCAGTGAAATTATTCATCGATAATTGGCGCTGGGCGGGTGTGCCGTTTTATTTGCGCACCGGCAAGCGCTTGGCTGAGAACAGTTCAGCCATCTGTATCCGTTTTAAAAACCCGCCACAGGATTTATTACGTCGCAATCGGCAAGGTCCATCGCAACCCAATTGGATCATGCTGGGTATTCAACCGGATGATTGTTTGAAGATGGAAATGCAGGTGAAGGTTCCCGGGTTGGATATGCAAACGCGCACCATGAGCCTGGATGCTACTTATCGCAAAGACACAGACGAAGAATATGATGCCTACGAGGGTTTGCTGTTGGATGTGATGCTGGGTGATCACTCATTGTTTTTGCGTATCGACGAAGTTGAAGCCGCTTGGCGCGTAGTCGACCCGATCCTCAAGGTGTGGGCGATGGAACGCGATTTCATCAATACCTATCAGGCTGGAACCTGGGGGCCCCGCGGCACCTATCGCCTGTTTGATCGTGATGATCAATTTTGGCGCCACTCATTGAACCCTGAGGGAGCAGATATTCAGGCTTATTAGAGGTTGGGTTACTCATTCAAATGCCTAAAAAATTTTTTATAGATACAGATGTTATTTCAATCATCATTCTAAATTCCGGAGAAATGAAGTATGTCAGTCAATTCAAAAAAAACGATGGTACGGCACGTTGAAAAACCACTCGATACAGCCTCAATAAAAGATTCTCTTTCAGAAAAATTGACCTACGCAGTGGGTAAAGACTCAATTACTGCAACCGACAGAGATTGGTTTTTTAGCTCGGCCTATATGGTGCGTGATCATTTGATCGACCGCTGGATGGAAACCATGCGCGGTTACTATGATAACGATGCCAAACGCATCTATTATTTTTCCATGGAATTTCTGATGGGACGTTCGTTGATGAACAGCCTGTATAACCTGGAGTTGGAAAAGTCGACACGCAAGGCGCTTGAGGATTTGGGCGTGGTATTGGAAAAATTACGTGATGCCGAATTCGATGCTGCTCTGGGTAATGGTGGTTTGGGACGACTCGCTGCCTGTTTTCTTGATTCGATGGCTACGCTTGATCTACCCGGCTATGGGTATGGTATCCGTTATGAGTATGGTATGTTCCAACAGCAAATTGAAGATGGCAGGCAGATAGAGCACCCGGATAACTGGCTGCGCTACGGTAATCCCTGGGAATTCGCGCGTCCTGAAGTTTTGTATCAAGTGAGATTTCACGGACATGTCACGCAATATATCGACGAAGTTGGCATTGCACGTTATCAATGGATGGATACGGATGATGTGATGGCGATGGCACACGACACGCCTATTCCGGGCTATGCAACGAGCACGGTGAACAACATGCGCTTGTGGACAGCAAAATCCTCGCGTGACTTTGATCTGGGATATTTTAATCAGGGTGATTACATCAAAGCAGTGGAGGACAAAGATCGTTCCGAAAACCTGTCCAAAGTTCTTTACCCAAATGACTCCACGAGAATGGGGCACGAGTTGCGGCTGAAACAACAGCATTTCTTCACCTGCGCTTCATTGCAAGATATTTTGTATCGCTATCAAAAGGATCACGACGATTTTGATGCGTTGCCGGATAAAGTAGCAATCCAATTGAACGACACTCACCCCGCTATTTCAATCGCCGAGCTGATGAGAGTGTTAGTCGACCAGCATCAGGTTCCATGGGACAAGGCTTGGGATATTACTGTTCGCACGTTTTCGTATACCAACCATACGCTGATGCCGGAAGCCCTGGAAACCTGGCCAGTTGCCATGTTCGAGTCTATTTTGCCGCGGCATTTGCAGATCATTTACGAAATCAATCAACGATTTTTGAATGATGTACGCCATCAATTTCCGGGTGACAACGATTTGTTGCGACGCATGTCCATTATTTCGGAAGAGGGCGGCAAGCGAATTCGCATGGCGCATCTGGCGATAGTAGGTAGTCACAAAGTGAATGGCGTGGCGGCAATTCATACCCGCTTGATGAAACAGACCATTTTTGCAGATTTTGACCGTTTTTACCCCGGTAAAATCGTCAACATGACGAACGGAATTACTCCGCGGCGCTGGCTGAATCAATCCAATCCTCCTCTGGCGGAATTGATCTCGTCCAAAATTGGCAAGGACTGGGTAAAAGATTTAAGTGAGCTTAAAAAGCTAATTCCTTTAACTATCGATACGATTTTTTGCAAACAATTTGCAGATATCAAACGTGCGAATAAAGTTCGTTTAGCCGAAGTGATCAAGCAGAAATCAAATATTGAAGTGAATCCGGATTCCCTGTTTGATGTGCAAATAAAGCGCATTCATGAATACAAGCGGCAACTGCTTAATGTCCTGCACATCATTACTTTGTACAATCGTATACGCCGGGGCGAAGTGCATGTGCCTAGAACGGTGATTTTTGGCGGTAAAGCGGCTCCCGGATACGCGGTCGCCAAGCTTGTCATCAAACTCATCAATGATGTGGCTGATACCGTCAATAATGATCCGAAAGTCAAAGATCTTTTAAAAGTCGTTTTCATACCGAATTACGATGTGTCGAAGGCTGAATTTATTGTGACCGCCGCAGATTTGTCTGAACAGATTTCAACTGCCGGAACAGAAGCATCGGGCACGGGCAATATGAAACTGGCTCTGAACGGCGCGCTGACTATTGGTACGCTGGATGGCGCCAATGTAGAAATCGGAGAAGAGGTGGGTGATGAAAATATTTTCATATTCGGACTCACCGCAGATGAAGTGGCTAGCTTGCAGTCAAGGGGTTATAACCCCTTGGATTACTACAATGCCAATGCAGATCTGCGCGAAGTTTTGAATATGATCGGTTCCGGATTCTTTTCGCCCACTGAGCCTGATCGATTCAAACCTATTCTTGATAATTTGTTGCATCGGGGAGACCAGTATTTATTGCTGGCAGATTATGCGTCTTATATCGAGTGCCAAAGCAGGGTCGAGGATGCATACAAAGATCAGAAGCAATGGGTAAAGAAAGCGATTCTCAATGTGGCGAACATGGGAAAATTTTCAAGCGACCGCACCATTGCGCAGTACGCCAAAGAAATATGGGATGTGAAACCGGTGAAAACAAATAATTGAGGATTTCTTCAAACCGTTAGCATCAACAGTTGAAATAAATACTAACGTCTTGTTACAGTGGAATTTCTTCCTACTCTGTCCAAAACCGGAGTTTGGCCGCTGTGGTATGGGAACCAC
>CAIRAO010000192.1 GCA_903876625.1 uncultured Gallionellaceae bacterium
CGTTAAAATACTTCAACGACCACAATACGGGTACGACTTATTCGGGTGTAACTCCGATTAGCATTTCGGGGTCGAGCATATCCATTATTCCCGATACTTTGGCGACGTGGCGGGCAAAACAGAACAAAGGAGTAGTGGCTTATAACAGAGGTCAATGGTACGATACTTCGTTTACAAGAATATATAAGACTTTTGGGATTACACTCTTCGGCACAGTGCCAAACTATACGATTGGAGTAGATACCGCCAAAATAGTCACATTCGGCGATACTGCCATAACAGGTGGAAAGATATTAAGTAAATTTCAATATAAGGTAAAACCCGGCAACTCTAACGGTCAGTTGCCTTATTGGGATGCAGGACAAGGAATGTGGGTTCCCTCCGCACACATGAATTGGAATGACACTTCAGATATTTTCACTACAAAGAATATTTATGCCGGAGGGACGATTACAGCGAAAACCAATCTGATATTTAATTCTCTTAATAACTATCTTACCAACTCTGTTTCCGATACCATGGTAGTTGATTCCTTGGGCTATATTAAAAAAAGAATAAAGGCGGTTTATCAACACGAAATATCAACGGATGCGGAAAACAATATTTCTGTTCCATTCCTTTTAAAACCAACGTCATTGGTATTTTATAATGGGAATATGATTAACAGTACCCGATGGTCAGGGGTAGGTACTACGACACTCAATGTTTCTCTTGATACCAGACAATATGATAAAGTAATAATTCAAATGTAAATAGTATGAAAAAGCTTGTATTAATTTTAGTCTTTGCTATGTTCTATGTGCTGGCATATAGTCAGGCAACTCCAAGCAATCACTTCAGGATCGCAAACGCAACAACAGCCTTCGGCATTAACATTGCAAAAGGCACAACTGTCTATGATGTAGGCGCAGGAAAATATTATGTCTGTACAGCAGCTTCGGCTTCAACATTAACTCTGACCACGGGATCAGCGAATTTTACGCAGATTGGTGGTAGTACAGGAACGGTAACTTCGGTTGCAACAAATACAGGAAGCGGTATAACAGGAGGTACGATTACAAGTTCAGGTACTTTGGCGATTGATACCACGAATGTAATTGAAACAAAAACATTGGCTACTTCCCAATTAGCTACGAAATGGGGTAAAAGTGATACAGCCAGTACTCTTGAAACCAAGACCTATAACAATAGCAAATTGGCATTAAAGGCTACCAAAGCTGATACCGCCAATCAGGTCAGGGTTTGGAAGTTTGACAATGCGGGAGATGTACTGGTTGCCTCTGGAAATAATGCCTATGTCGCAGTTGCAGGAAATGGAACGGCAACAAAGAAATTCCTTTCTGAAACATCAGGCACGGGTTCATTTGTAACTATTTCCGCGTCGGATGTAGGTGCACAGGCTGCATTTACAAGTGATGTAGTGGATTATGAACCTGCTGCCGATAGTTTAACTACCTGTCATGTTGCCCTGAATGGTGTGCCCATTGGGGCAATTACGGTGATTCATAACGGATTTCCGTTAAAACTCACAACTCAGTTTACAATTCAGGCTTCTCCAAATAGGGTAAGAATTTCTATCCCGGTTTATGCTTATGACAAGATCGAAGTGGCTTATAAATATTAAGATGAAAAAAATACTGTTGTTTCTTGTATTTCTGTTCCCATTATTTTCATTGGGACAGGTTAGTTCATGTAAAACTGAACGAATTGCTAATGCCACAACCAGCTTTGGCATTACAATTCCTAAAGGGGATGAAATCATTGATCTGAATACAGGTAATGTTTATTTGTGTACTACGGCAACGGCAGGGACATATACCTTAACCACGGCTTCGGGTAATTTTACTTTAGTCTCTTTTCCCGGTTTCGGCTTTACGCCTACAACTGCCCTAAGTGGAAATTACAGGGATTCGATACCCAGAGGTGATTCATTACAATATGTAGTAGCGGATACTAATGCTCGAAATTGTTTTGTGAATAAAAAAGCAGGAATGTTAGTTTACTGTAATGCAAACAGAAGTCTTTATATTCTTTTAAAAGATTCTACAATTACTCGTGTGAGGAGATTCATGAATAAACCTTCACCTCATTATGATACACTAACTTTAATAGGATGTAATTGTTCTACTTATAGTCCAATCGGCTACTATCCTACCGCCAAATGTTCAGGAGATACAACGTATTATCATAATGGTTGGGCAAGATTATATAATTGTTGGACAACTTATGGAATATGGAAAAAAATTTCTACTACTGATTCTATTCCATTTCAATATATTGATAACGCTATTATTCAGAAAGTTCCA
>CAIRAO010000193.1 GCA_903876625.1 uncultured Gallionellaceae bacterium
CATTCAAAACGCCAGTTGATTCAAATCAACGATATCAAATGCGTGTGCTTGAAATATTCTTGCGTGAATCAAGCACTGAAACAGTTTCCCAGATTCTCTATTTCAGAGATGTCACACACGAATCTGAAGTAGACCGGATGAAGAGCGAGTTTTTATCGACGGCGGCGCACGAATTACGTACGCCGATGGCAAGCATTTACGGTTACTCGGAAATCTTGCTTCATCAGAAATTTAGCGAAAGTGACCGGCATGAGTTTTTGAACACCATTTATAAGCAGTCTGAGCTGATGATTTCGATTATCAACGAACTGCTTGATTTGGCAAGGATCGAAGCCAGACAAGGCAAAGATTTTAAAATGGAGCGAATCAATCTCGCGGAATTTCTCGAATCGATTGCATTTGGTTTTATGCGACCCGAAGGTCGCGTTGCACCTGTATTGCAACTTCAGAGTACACCGATATTGATTCAGGCTGATAAGAAAAAAATGACGCAAGCATTAATCAATGTGATCTCGAATGCCTACAAATACTCCCCCGATGGGGGCAATGTTGTTGTCACCGTGTTGGATTCTGAGTCGGCATTGGTTTCTGAGCACGCCGCATCCCGGTTAGTGGGATTGAGAATTACAGATTCCGGAATCGGAATGACAACAGAGCAAAGCGCTCGTGTTTTTGAACGGTTTTTCCGTGCCGATTCATCGGGCATGATTCCCGGCACGGGCTTGGGCATGAGTATCGTAAAAGAAATTGTTGAAATACACGGTGGCAAAGTAACGCTTGATAGCCAATACGGTGTGGGGACGTCTGTCACCATCTGGCTGCAAAAAATAGCTCCAAACGAAATCGACATTAACCCGCAAAACCCATCAGCATTTGAAAGAGAATCTATATGACCCTTGCCCAACGTTTTAATTCAATATTTTTCGTGATTGCTTTTGGATTTTTGGCACTGGGTATTTCTTACCTCTATCAAATGGAAAAAGTCTACGAAGCGACCAACTATAGCAATGAAAATATTATTCCTTCCATTCTTGTATTGAATGAGGCAACGTCGGATTTTGAAAAAGTACGCGTTAGATTGTATCGGCATGTGCTGACCAATGATTTGAGCAAGAAACCCGTGGTACAAAAATCCATAATCGAAGCACAAGATGTATTGGCTAAGCATTTAAAAGAATATGAGCCCTATATTAGTAACGAACAAGATCGAAAAGATTATTTGAACGACCAACTTCTCACGAAAGAGTATTTCGATCAAATTGATTCCGTATTGGAGGCTTCAAATTCGTTAAATGACAATCGTGCATTAGAGCTATTGATGAAAGCAATGTTATCTGCCGACAAGTTGAACGAAGCACTTTTGGCACACATGGAGTTCAATAAGCAACTTGGCTTGGAAAGTGCGGCAAAGGGTAAAGATATAAAAATTCGCGCACTGATATTTTCAGTAGGTTTCGGCTTACTAATTATTGTGGCAATTTTTATCTTTGGGTTTATTGTGGCACGCAATTTGTCAAAAGCAATGATGTCTTCAGTTTTGGCCGCGCAAAATATTGCCAAAGGAGACCTTTCCACTGTCATCACTGTGCGAGGAGATGATGAAACTGCATTAATGCTAACTGCAATGCAGGAGATGCAAACCTATCTTTCACAAATTATGTCGGCTTTAAATTATGTCGTTGACGCTGCGGCTATCAGAGGTGATTTCAGCGTTAAGCTAAACTTGGATGATCAATCCGGATTTGCTAAAGAGCTATACGAGAAGGTGAACGAATTATCCGAAGTATCTGAAAAAGGATTAACAGATGTCACCCGTATCGCAAATGCCATATCCTCAGGAGATTTTTCTCAAGCGAGAGGAAAGGATAATTATCCCGGATTATTTGGATCAACGGTAACGTCATTGATCAAACTTCAGGATGTTAGTCGTGAATTAGAATATCAGCGTTGGTCAAAAGCGGAAATTGCCGCGATCTCTAACGCGGCTCAATCTGCCAATGAAATAGATATTTTTGCAAATAAGGTGCTTGACTATCTATGCCCTGCTACACGTTCAGTGCAGGCGATCTTTTATGCGGATATGGATGGATACGGAGTGCAACATTCTGTCGGAAGTTACGGGCGAGCTAGTCGCGATGAAATCTCTTTTGGACTGGGTGAAGGTTTGGTGGGTCAGTGTGCCTTGAATCAAGCTGTCATCACCGTAGAAGATGCATCAGGATCTATTTTGCGCTTGGAGTCGGGTTTGATTTCGGTTCCAGCAGCACAAATTATAGTCATTCCCTTGATTTTCAGACAAGACACGATAGGCATCCTCGAACTGGCGCTAATAGCGCCTCCAAATAAAAAAGAACAAATGCTGCTGGATGAATTGCCTTTAGCCATCTCGCCAATTCTCGACGTTCTGCGTCGCAATCTGCGTAATCAAGAACAATCTGAACAAATCCAATCCCAGGCGGTAGAACTCGAGGCACAGACTGAGGAACTTAAGGAAACAGCAAATGAGATGAGAACGACCAATGCCATGCTGAACGATATTCTTTCAGCCGCAACAGAAATCGGAATCATCGGCACTAATCTTGAGGGGTTGATCACCCATGTCAATAAAGGTACTGAACTGTTGCTCGGTTGGGAACCGGGTGAAATGATCGGTCATTCCATGCCTGATTTTATTAGCATTTCAGAGGAGGTATCTGGTGTTGCAGAGGCGAGAACGACATCAGTTTCATTTAATTCGATATTAAAGGATCTGGAAATTGATGAGAGAGTCAATAGAGAATTTAAGTTCTTGCACAAAGATGGTTCTGAGTTTGTCGGAATGCTGCTTATAAGCGTGATCAAAACCGAAAATGGTATCCCTTCCGGATATCTTGCGATCATTCAAGATATCACCGCGCGTCGAAAGACCGAGGATGATTTGATCACTGCTCGAAATGTAGCAGAAGAAATTCTCAAGATGAAATCGGAGTTTCTTGCAAACATGAGCCATGAGATCCGCACTCCGATGAATGGCATTATCGGTATGGCACATTTGGCTCTCAATACAGAATTGACCCCTCGCCAGCGGGATTATGTAAAAAAGATTCAAACTTCGGGTCAGCACTTGCTTCGCATCATCAATGACATTCTTGATATTTCCAAGATCGAGGCCGGTAAACTTTCGATCGAACAATCAGAATTTGAACTTGAAACCGCACTAGCGAATGTGATGAATCTGATCGCAGATAAGGCGAATGAGAAGGGCCTGGAATTGCTTTTGGATGTCTCCAATGACGTGCCGGTTGAATTGGTTGGAGACTCATTGCGCTTGGGTCAGATATTGATCAACTATGTAAATAATGCGTTGAAATTTACTGAACAAGGCGAGATCGATGTAATCGTTCGCGTGCGCGAGAAAAAAGACGATGAAGTTTTATTATGGTTTGCCGTTCGTGACACTGGTATAGGAATAGCCAAGGAGCAGATCGACAGCCTGTTTACTGCCTTTAACCAGGGCGATACCTCGACAACACGCAAATATGGCGGAACAGGATTAGGTTTAGCCATTTCGAAGCGATTGGCTGAAATGATGGATGGTGAAGTGGGCGTTGAAAGTACACAGGGGCAAGGAAGTACTTTTTGGTTCACTGCCAGATTGGGTATAGGACATAAGCCCAGACGCGAGATGGTTATGACTCAGGATTTGAAAGGTCGCCACGTGTTAGTCGTTGACGATAATGATAACGCACGCATAGTGATGAAAGAAATGCTGAGAAACATGAGTTTCGATGTGGATGTGGTTTCATCCGGAAGAGACGCTCTGAGAGTAGTGGAAAAAGCAAGTCGGGAAGAACATCCGTATGAGATGGTTTTCATGGATTGGCATATGCCGGGCATGAACGGGATTGATGCTTGCAAACAGATAAAACACATGCCGCTGCATAC
>CAIRAO010000194.1 GCA_903876625.1 uncultured Gallionellaceae bacterium
AAATTTGTACGTCCAAGTTCTTTTGTGAGCTGCCTCTGGTATTTGATATAGAAACGATTCCCGATATTGACGGGTTACGCAAGTTATATGAGCTTGATAGCGCAGTGAGTGACAAAATTGTAGCCGATATGGCTTTTCAAATGCGTCGCCAGAAAACCGGCAGTGATTTTATCCAGCATCATTTGCAGCGTGTCGCAGCAATTTCTTGTGTGTTGCGCGAAGGTGACAACTTCAAAGTATGGTCGCTGGGCGAAATTGGCGAAGATGAAGGCGGTCTCATCAAACGTTTTTTTGACGGCATCGAAAAATATACCCCGCAATTGGTGAGCTGGAACGGCAGCGGCTTTGATTTGCCAGTGTTGCATTATCGCGGCTTGATCCACGGTATTCAATGTCCGCGCTATTGGAATATGGGTGAAGACGACCGCGACTTTAAATGGAACAACTACATCAGTCGATACCATACGCGCCATCTTGATCTGATGGACTTGCTGGCAATGTATACCGGCCGAGCCAATGCTCCGTTGGACGAACTGGCAAAGCTGATCGGTTTCCCCGGCAAGTTGGGAATGGATGGCAGCAAAGTGTGGGATGCCTATCAGCAAGGCAAACTGAATGAAATACGCAACTATTGCGAAACGGACGTGGTGAATACTTATTTGGTATTTGCGCGATTTCAATTGATGCGTGGACAATTCACTCCAACTCGCTATGAGCAAGAGTGCGAACTGATTCGCAGCACTTTGGCTAAATCAACCGAACCCCATTGGGCAGAATATCTTGCCGCTTGGCCGGAGAAAAAATCTGCATGAGTTCAGTTATTATTGAATCGCTTGATCAGGATGGTCGCGGAGTAGCGCACCATGAAGGGAAAGTGATTTTTATTGAAGGCGCACTAATTGGCGAACGCGTCACCTATTCCTCTTTCCGCAAAAAATCGAGTTTCGAAAATGCCGTGGCGACGAAGATCCTTAAATCGTCGTTCATGCGCGTACAGCCCAAGTGCATTCACTTTGATCTCTGCGGTGGTTGCTCGATGCAGCATCTGGATGTACATGCGCAAGTTGCAGTCAAGCAACGCATTCTGGAAGACAACTTGCAACGTATCGGCAAGGCAAAACCCGAAGTTATGCTGGCACCCATTTACGGCGAAGCCTGGGGTTATCGTCAGCGTGCTCGACTGTCAGTGCGGCATGTATTGAAAAAAGGTAAGACACTGGTCGGCTTTCACGAGAAACGCAGCAGCTTTATTGCGGACATGCAGCATTGTGAAATACTTCCCCCAAAAATTTCCAAATTGCTGCCGTTATTGGCCAGTCTGAATGAACAACTTTCCATTCGTGACCAGTTGCCTCAAATCGAGGTGGCGGTTGGCGATAACGTTGATGTGCTGGTGCTGCGCATTATGCAGGCGCTTACGCCTGCTGATGAAACGTTGCTAAAGCAATTTGCAGACTCTCACCAAGTGCAATTTTGGACGCAGACCAAAGGACCTGAAACGGTACAACGATATTATCCTTTGGATTCCCCTGCGCTAACTTACAGCATGCCGGAATTTGGCATCATCATGCCGTATGCCCCGACTGAATTTACGCAGGTGAACAGCACCATGAATCGCCTGATGGTGAGTCGCGCACTCCGTTTGCTCGACCCGCAACCGGATGAACGTATCGCCGATTTTTTCTGTGGTCTGGGAAACTTCACCCTGCCCATCGCACGAAGCGGTGCACAAGTTCTAGGCTTCGAAGGCAGTGAAGCACTGGTGAAACGCGCCGAACAAAATGCCACCTATAACGGTGTTGTCGTTAGCTCCCTCTCCCGGGTGCCCGACCAAAAGGTTTTCGGACAACGGGGGAGGCTTGGAGAGGGAGTAACTTTCCGCACAATGAACCTATTCGAAATGACCGAAACCACCCTGCGGCAACTAGGCAAATTCGACAAATGGTTAGTAGACCCTCCGCGCGATGGCGCAATCGAGCTGATGAAAGCCATCTCCCCCGAGACTGCCCCGCAACGCATTGTCTACGTCAGTTGTAACCCCGCCACTCTGGCTCGCGATGCCGAGGTTTTAGTACATTCAAAAGGTTATGCGATCAAAGCGGCAGGGGTGATGAATATGTTTCCACATACCTCTCATGTAGAGTCAATTGCTGTGTTTGAGAAAATATAAAGGCGACCGAAGTCGCCTTTAATTTACTTCAGAAGCAGTCTTAATCCTTCTCGCCAGCTAATGCCATCAGGATACTCAACAGATTCACGAAAATATTGTAGATGTCCAGATACAGCGTCATCGTAGCCATCACATAGTTCGTTTCACCGCCATGAATGATCTGGCTTATGTCGAACAGGATATAAGCCGAGAAAATGAGAATGGCGATTGCCGAAATAGTGAGTGACAGCGCAGGTATTTGAAAGAAGATATTTGCCAGAGAGGCAATCACAAGCAAAACCAGTCCAATGAACAGAAATTTGCCCATAAAACTGAAATCTTTTTTGGTGACAGTAGCGATAGTGGCAAGACTAAAGAAAATAACGCTTGTACCACCGGCTGCTATGCCGATCAATTGCGCGCCATTTTTCAAGTGCAGGGCATATTGCAAAATCGGGCCGAGGAACCAGCCGGCTACGAACGTAAAGCCAAGCAGTGCCACGATACCCCACACGCTATTGCGCAGGCCGGTAACGGCAAACAACAAACCCATCATCGCTCCAAACATCAGCAACGGAGCCATAATCGGGTGCTGTGCCATGAAAGAAAAATTGGTAGCCAAACCTACAAAGGCTCCTATGATCGTCGGAACCATGGTTAGCGCCAGCATCAAATAAGTATTGCGCAGTACTCTATTTTGTTCCTGTGCTAAAGGACCTGTTTGCGAAATGATTTGATATTGCATTGTTTTTTCTCCAAGTATTGCGTTTAACAAATAAAGACAACAAGCCGAGCTAAATAATCGGCATTCATCCTGAATGCGGGCGTTAGACTACAGAATTAGAGAAAAAGTTGCAATTATGTAAATAATTTTTTTCAAAGCCACTTTATCTAAAGGTGGGACTTCGGTTATCATGCGCGCCTTCGGTCAGGTAGAGTCTAGTCCGAAATTCAACATAGGAGGTTTGGGTGAGTGGTTTAAACCAGCAGTCTTGAAAACTGCCGAACAGAAATGTTCCGTGAGTTCGAATCTCACAGCCTCCGCCAGTTGCCTGTTTTATCCTGTCCAAAATAATAACGCCACAAATAGATTATGCTTATAGCGAGATCTGTTGGCGACTCAATTACCGGCCAATTTGAATGTATTTTATTGACAGATTGAGCAGGGGTGCTGTATAAATAGCTTTAGTAGACAGTCGCTTGTTATTGATAGTAAGCCTTAAATATAATTAATAAGGGTGTCTAAAGAAATCATGTTTACTATCTACTAAGCCAAACTTTGTTCAATATAAAAGGAATTCCAAAGATGAAGAAATTATCATATGTGCTGATAGCACTTTTGGGGAGTATTAGTTTTTATGCGCAAGCTGATGTTGCTACCGCTGAACAAGCTGCAAAAAATTACGCGCTCTTTGCAAAATCGACGCTGTCGGCTGATGACGGCAAGGCATTCTATACTAGCAAACAAATGGTCAACGGCAAGAATATTGCATGCAATTCCTGCCATACTGACAACCCTACTAACAAGGGCAAGCATAGCGAATCTGGAAAAGAAATTCAGCCTATGTCACCTGCGGTGAATCCTAAGCGTTTTGCTGTACTCAACGAGTCAGAAAAAGGTTTTGCAAAGCATTGTAAAGATTTATATGGTAAAGATTGCTCTGCCAAGGACAAGGGTAACTTCATTGCCTACTTGCTGACATTCAAGTAATACTGTCCCAACTCTAGCGAAACTGCCCCTTGATTTGTGGGGCAGTTATTGCTGAACTTGCATAAGATCTTCACATCGGACTATTTTGCGCCGGATCGATGATTTCTCGATCATTCCTGATTAAAAAGCTCTCTTCCCGGAGACGCCGAAGACGGCAAATGGAATATGTAAACATTCTTTCTGTCGCTGAAGACCGTTTAAATGAAATCTGGTATTAATTCAATGCATCTAGTCACATTGGATCATTCGCAACCAGTCTTTTATTTCTGCTTGTCAAATGGCGTGGTACGTTTTATGTATGCCTGAGAATTTCAAAATAGTGATCATTGGCGCAGGGCCTGCGGGTGTATCTGCTGCTGCACGAGCAGCAGACCTTGGCATTTCCCATATCCTCTTGGAGGCAGCACCACACGTAGCCAATACTATACACCGCTACCAAAAAGGCAAGCTGGTAATGGCTGAGCCAACGCAATTGCCTTTGCGTAGTACCATGAGTTTCGGCGCGGGAAGTCGTGAAAAAGTTTTAGCAACTTGGCAGAATGAGCTCGATAAATATGGTGTCAACGTGCAAGTGGGCGCCACAGTTTCCTCTATCTCGGGTAAATGCGGAGCATTTGAGATTAAATTGGAAACCGGCAAATCTATAACGGCAGAATTTGTGGTGCTCGCCATCGGATTGCAAGGAAATATACGCAAACTGGGCGTGACGGGCGAAGAACTGCCTCAGGTCCAATATCAATTGGACGACCCGGATGAATTTAATAACGAAACGATTGTGGTCGTCGGTGGAGGCGATTCCGCCGTGGAAAATGCGCTTGCGCTTTCCAAAAATAATCGGGTGATCCTAATCAATAACCAGGAAGAATTTAGTAATTGCAAAGAGGCCAATTACGATTTGGTGATGGCTGCGGTCACCGGTGGAAAAATCGAAACGCGTGTTAGTACTTTGGCAGAGCGTATCGATATGCTTCCGTTAGGTGAGCTGCCTCTGGATTTTGTGGTGCACACTCCACAGGGGCTGGAGCAGATTAAATGTCATCGCATCATTGCACGTATTGGCGCAAATCCGCCGCGCAAATTAGTGGAAAGTTTTGGTGTGATTTTTCCCAACAACGACCCGACTTGCGTACCACAGCTGTCCGACCAGTATGAGACCAACGTCAAAGGGCTTTACATCGTGGGTGCCTTGGCCGGTTATCCTCTCATCAAGCAGGCTATGAATCAGGGTTATGAGGTCGTTGAATACATACTGGGGCATCCTGTCGAGCCGGCTGACGAAGGATTACTGCGTGAGAAATTTGCCAGCGTCTCGAACATTCATTCGGTGAACGATGGCATTGCACTCATCCGGGATCACCAGCCATTATTGGCATCGCTCACTACCTTGCAATTGCGTGAATTCATGCTGGACAGCGCGGTTTTGGTGCCTCGGCGCGGTGAGGTGATTTTTAAACGTAATGACTACAGCAATAGTTTTTTCTCGATCTTGGAAGGCTCGGTCAAGATTCAAGTTGTCGCCAAGGACGGGGCGGAAGTGGTTTTCTCGGTGCGCGAGGGTGAGTGCTTTGGTGAGATGGGATTGTTGTCTGGCCGCCGCCGCTCAGGTACTGTGATAGCAGGAGACAATTGCGTTCTTGTCGAAACGCCGCGCCGTTCCATGCTCAAGTTGTTGAATTCGGCGAGCGGCGTGCGGCGCAAATTGGATGAGTTGTCGCTTAAACGCATCATACAGAATTATCTGGATTCGTCGCTTTCGGATAGCGAGCTTGAGCATCTCGTGCATGAATCCAAATTCAAACAGTATGCGGTGGGTGAGGTGCTATTTAATGAGGGCGACAAAGCGGACGGCCTGTATATGATCAGGCGCGGGTCAGTCACGGTGTCTCATTTGGTCGCTGGCAAAGAGGTCGTATTAGCCTATGTCTCAGCGGGCAACTATGTGGGAGAGATGGCTTTAGTTTCCAACCAACCGCGCTCCGCGACAGTTCGTGCCGCATCACCGACCGAGGCGGTCATGCTCGAGGGTGAACGGGTCAACGAAGTAATGAAGCGAAATTCCTCGATACGCGGCAAAATTGATAGCCGTTATCTGGATCACATTCGAAATGCCGAATCCAATTCGTCAGGGAAATCCAGCGGGCTCATCCAGTTCTTGATTGATCAGGGTGTGGGTGAAGCGACAGATGTCTTGCTGATTGATTATTCGAAGTGTATTCGTTGCAACAACTGCGAAACGGCTTGTGCAGATGTGCATGATGGGACTTCGCTGTTAAGCCTCGAAGCGGGTGCGACGCATGAACAAATTCATATCCCCGCTTCATGCCGGCATTGTGAGCATCCGCATTGCATGAAAGATTGTCCGCCCGATGCGATTCATCGTTCGGTAAATGGAGAGGTTTTTATCGGCGAAAGCTGCATTGGCTGTGGTAATTGCCAGCACAATTGCCCTTATGGGGTCATTCAAATGGCAGCTAAAAGGGAGTACACGCAGCGAAGCGTGTGGCAGATAATATTGGGTACGGGCAGGGCTTTAAATGGACAGGACGAGGTGAATGAGGCAGCCACAAATAAAGCGGTGAAGTGCGATATGTGCAAAGGCATAGTCGGTGGTTCGGCCTGCGTTCGGGCATGCCCTACCGGGGCTGCGTTGCGGGTGAGTCCTGAAGTTTTCTTGGGCTATGTCGGGTAGATAAACCTGGAAAATTCGCGGACGGAGTTTAAATGAATATGATGCATCGCCCTGGCTTGCTGAAATACGAAAATTATCGATATTTCAAAGTAACAAGTTTGCTGATGGCGTTAGCTATTGCGGCGTATGTCTTGATTCAACCTACTGGCGGTAAAACATACGGCGGAACTTGGCTGGGTTATGTGTTGGGTATAATTTCAACCGGGATTGTGCTTTTGCTGATGTGGTTTGGCGTCAAGAAGCGGCGCACGCTCAGGATGTCGGATAGGCGGCTGGATCTAAAACAAAACCATCAAAATTTTTCCGAAACCCAGTCTGAATTTAACGCGGCACGCAAGTCGGATCGCAGAAAGCGCCATGCTAATGAAAGCTGGCGTTATGGGGGTTCGATGCAAGGATGGCTTTCCGCGCACGTATATCTGGGCGTATCGCTGATCGTGTTAGCCACGCTACATTCAAGTTTTCAGTTCGGTTGGAATATTCACACCTTGTCCTATATTTTAATGTTGCTGGTCATAGCGAGCGGCTTTTATGGGATGTATGCCTACCTGAACTTTCCCCGGCAGATCACTCACAATTTGACGAATGATTCGCTGGATGATCTTTTGCTTAAAATTGCAGACCTTGACGAATTGGCAAGGATAAGGGCACTTGGATTGCCCGACGAGGTGAATGTGATCGTACTAAAAGCTCGCCAGAAAACACGAGTGGGCGGCAATTTCTTTCAGCAAATTAGCGGGAGCCAGGGGGATTGTCCAACCTCGCTGGCCGCTCAACAGATACTGCAACTGGGAAAAAAATATACCGTTGATGAGCAGCCGAAATTAATGCGTGATTTGTTTTCCGTGTTATTGCATAAAGAAAAATTGGTGCTGCGAGCACGGAATGAAATTATGCTCAAAGCCAGATTGGCGGGCTGGCTGTATTTGCATGTGCCTCTATCCATCGCATTATTGGCCGCGCTCTTTGCGCATATTATGGCTATATTTTTCTACTGGTAGCACAAATGATCTCATGTCTATTGATTCAAGTCTCACGCAACCAGCACGGGTTGCCGGTTCGCAAGGAGAGGGTCATTGTTGGTGAATCGATTCAGATCGGACGGGGTGCTGCCTGCAAGATTCATCTGCTTGACCATCGTGTCAGCTTGCTTCATGCCACTGTTAGACAAGCGGAAGACGGGACGTTGTACATTGAGGGACAACATGATGTAACCTTCAGCATCAATGGCTTCATCGAGCAAAGTGCCGCGATCTCGCCCGGCACCCGGATTGAAATGGGCCCATATTTACTTGTTGTCGAACCTGCACCGCACGGGCACGATATAGCGTTGTCGGTGGAGATGACCCAACCACTGCCCGAACAGGATATAGTGAAAGGTTCTCAAACCACCCCGGTGACATTGGCTGTTTTGGGATTGAGTAAACGCAGGCTTGGCTTCGGATTGGCCGCATTCATTCTGTTTGCATTCTTGTTGTTGCCTTTGCTGCCTGGCGCTTCATCGGCATTTGACAAATGGCAGGCAAAACTTCCCGTTACCTTGACTGAATCGTGGAACCCCGGACCGTTATCCGGGGGGCATAGTTTGTTAGGAGCGAAATGTTCAACCTGCCATCAACGCCCTTTTCGGGCTGTTTCTGATCAGGCGTGCCTGGAGTGTCACAAGCAGGTTGCCAAGCACTTAAGAAATGACGAGTTAAATGCAAGTGCATTTAAAGATGCACGCTGTACCAACTGTCACTCCGAGCACAAAGGAAATGAGGGACTAGTGCCGCATAATTCGCAAGAATGCGTTACGTGTCACGGTGATATCAAGAGAAAAAATGCGGGCACAGCGCTTCCCGACATACATGATTTTGGCACAGATCATCCGTCGTTCCATATTCCTTTACAGTATGGTAAGAATGTCGTTCGCCTCCGGCAAGACGAAAAGGAGAAACCGGTTGAAAAACCCGGGCTAAAGTTTTCTCATCAAGTTCACCTGGTCAAGGATGGAGTATCCAGCCCTGAAGGCAATACCGTAATGTTGTGTCGCGATTGTCACAAAATCGAAGAGTCCGGGGTACATTTTGCAGCCATATCCATGCAAAAAACCTGTCAGCAGTCGCGTTGCCACGTATGGTATTTTAAGGAACCTGTCGAGGGGATTGTTCCCCATGGCTCAGAGAGCCAGGCAATGAATAAAATTCGTGAATTTTACGAAAAATGGTTGGCTGATTCCCCGGCCAATAACATGACGGTTTGTACGAAATCGGGAGAGATTGGCAACATTGCCAAACGTGTTTTGGCATGCGCCAACGATCTTGCCCTCAAGAATGCCGCTGCTACGCTATTCAAGGAAAGCGGTGATAATCTTGAGTGTGGTGAATGCCATGAAATTGAGCCGAGTGGTGATAGTGATGTACCTTGGAAGGTCGCACGGCTTCATATCAATCGTGATTGGCAGCCGGGTGCGGTGTTTCTGCACTCTAAACATGACACAGTTAACTGCACAGAATGTCATGACAAGAAGAATTCAAAAACGAATGAGGATATTTCCATGCCGATCATAGAGAAGTGCCGTGAATGCCATGTCGGCGATCATTCTGTCAAAGGAAAAATCAAGAGTACTTGTGATAGCTGTCACAAGTTTCATCAACCCTGAACATTTGCCAGTCTAGAACTTGCTGATGGGGTTTTAACCATACGGTGCTTCCATGCTCATTCAAAGTCAATCGTTTTATAATTTATTCACCCCCGTCCCAAGTTAGCCAATTTTTCATATCTGCGCTGCAGCTTTGTTCTGCAACTCTCGCTGAAACAATTCCAGGCTGTGGATGGATCCGCAGACGAAAATTGTGTCGTCTGGGCGAAGTACAAAGTCAGCGTCGAATTCAACCAGAACTTCGTGCTCACGTTCCACAGCAACCACCTTCACTCCGGTCCAGTCAAGGGCTTCGATTTTCCAAGGGTGTTCGCCAGCCAGGCTTCCAACGTTCAGGCGGATAAACTTAATACGGTTTTCAACAGGAATGTTTTGTTCACCTAACAGGTGGTAGGAAAGAATCTGTCCGGCAACCTGCCCTACCGAGATGGCAAAGTCTGCACCAGAACGGTAAAGCCGCGCCGTATTGTGCGTGCGCAGTACGCGAACGACCAGCGGCACCTCCGGTGCGTAGTCCCGCACCACGGCTGTGGCAAATACCGATTCGCTGTCATCGCTCAAGGCGAGTACGACTGCACTTGCTTCACGAACTTTTGCCTTGTCGAGGTTTGCCCGTTCAAGTACGCTGCCGATGACATCGACTCCCGGTGCAGATTCGAGGTCAATCACGACACAAGTTTCACCCGCGTCATGCAGCATTTCTACGACCTTGCGTCCGACAACACCAAAGCCGGCTAGTACAATCGGGCCGGTGCGATGGATAGGCATGGCCATCCTTTCGACTTTTTCCAGACTGGCATGGGCACCGACAGCCACGAGAATTGCACCCGGCTCAATACGTGTTTCCGGCCCCTTGGCTGTCGTGAAAATACCGCCATGCCATTGTCCGATCACCGAAACGCCGTGTTGTTCGCGAAGGTGCAAATCACCGAGCTGCTGGCCGGCCAACGGGCTTTCCGCCCGCACCCGGAATTCTGCCATTCCCACTTTGCTGCCGAGCAGATGCATGCCTTCAGCCGGCGGACTGATTCGAGTGCTGGCTCGGGACGCAAGGGCAGCACCGAGCACATGGGCAGGGGTGAATACCTCAGTCGCGCCAATCTGGATCATCGGCGCGCGATAAACCGGGTCGTCCGCCAATGCATAGATAGGACCCGCAAAACCGGCTTCGCGAACAATCAGCGTGCAGGTCGCATTGGCGTGATCGCCCGAATTTGTAACCACCGCCCGTGCCTGAGCAACCCCCGCGAGGACCGAAGAATCGTCTGCCAGGTTTCCAAAGACTACGCTGTAACCGCGATCTCGCAGACTGCGTGCCAGTGCCATGTCCTCTTCTAAAATGACAAAAGGGCTGGAGACGTTATTGAAATCTTCGAGTAAGGATTCAATCGCCGGACTGTAGCGGTAAAAAAGTACCTTTCCTGTCATCGTTGGCAGAACATGCGGTAGGCGAACTTCGAATTTCTCTTCAAAATAGGGCAGAACCAGTACCGGAAAGATCATAAAGATCAGGAACTGACCGATAAAGGGGCTGACGATGACGAACAGCGCCATGACAGGGTGGCTCCAGCTATTGTCGGCTCCGTAACCCGTGTTGGTTAGTGTTTCGGATGCCCACTGAAGGCCCTGCATGAAAGTTCGTGGCTCGCCTTCTAAATGATCCATGCCGAGCATGTAAAGCGTGCCGAGAACGAGCACTGTTGCCGGTAGAATGGCAAGAAGCGAAAGAAGACGCTTGGTCGAACGCTTGAGTTTAGGTTTCATACGATGAGCTCAGCAAATCAGTTGATTGAAGTATCCACGACGTTTCCTGATTGGTCAAAGGGTTTTGCTTGTGATATAAAGAACAAGCATCAACATAGCATCAAATTTACTTTTGCGTGAACACTCCAATCGACCCGAAAGTTGATTGGAGTTTAAATTGAGCGTTGCGACTTTGGAGAAGCTGTAAAACTCAATGTACTTAACATAATCATAGCAACGGTGGCGGTGAACCACATGAGAGCGTCACTATGAATGGCTTTCATTGCTGCCCCGGCAATTAGCGGCCCTGCAATTGCGCTGACGGTGTAGAGCATGGCAAGCATGCTTAAATTCTTGGCTATGCTGCCCGATTTTGTCGTCGTGCCGGCAATGAGTGCGAGCGTAAGAAACGCTGTAATAAAACCACCCAAAAGAAATATGGCTATCACAACAAGGGTAAAGCTTAGCTGCAGAGTCAATACTGTAGCAACAATTATTGTTCCAATAGCGCAAGAAAGTGCGGCCGTTCCAACACTATGGTGGTCGGCAAGCCAGCCCACACAATACTGCAAGAGCAAACCACCCAGACCAAACACGGCGAGCAAATCGGCGGTTTGGCTCACAGACATTCCGTGACCCTGGGAAAAGGGTGCAAAAAGACCAGAAACAGCAGCTTCCATCATGCCCCCGAGCAGGGCGATCACCACGCCTTGTTTAAAGATGCCGTCCCTAAATGGAATTAATGGATTCACATTTGGAATTTCGAAAGGTTGAACGGAAACTTCGACAACAGGTTTGCGCGTAAACGCCAGTGGTACCAAAGCCGCCAAAGTAAACACCGTGCCAATCCAGAAAACAGCTAATCCATGCAGGCCAAAATATGCAGCCAAAAGAGGTGCCACGATAGGCGCTATGGCAATCATCGTTTCCTGAAATCCTACCAGTCTGCCACGGGCATGGGCGGGTGCGATGTTGTAAAGCCAGGGTTCCAACCCGATCCAACGCAGACCAAGACCAAATCCGGCCAGCGTGCCGCCGATTAGCCAAAAAGGCCATACCGATATTGAAATCCAAAGTAAAGCAATGACAGTACAAAGAAGACCCGCTGTTATGACCTTTCTTGGACCAAAGTGTTTGCTTAGCCAGGGCGCGAGAGCAAGGCCGGGCAATTGACCCAGCCAGAGAGATGCTGCAAACATTCCCAACTGTGTAGGATCGAGTCCCTGCTGTGCAAGCCACACTGGGAGTACCACAAAAGCAATACCGAATTGTCCGATTTGCGCCAGTGCGGAAACCGTGTTGAGCGCACCGATGGTTAGCCAATCAAAGTTATTACCTTTGAGCATGAAATATGTTTCCAATGTTTGCAACTTTGCCGGCTTGTAACAAATGCTGATCGTCTCGTGGCTGAGTGTAAGACGATGGCCAATTAATTTCAGTCACGACTGTCACACTTCCATCACACCGACAATTAATACGATTGAGTTTAGATATACTCGCTTATACTTTGAATACACCTGAGTTACTGATTTAATTTGGTGCCCCGGAAATGACTCGAACATTCACGCCTCTCGGCGCCAGAACCTAAATCTGGTGCGTCTACCAATTCCGCCACCGGGGCAAATCTTTAACCTGTAATTATTGGAACAGGCTGAGAAGGGCGCGCATTATAGCACTGACTTTTTAGCGAGTTACACCAATTTCTACCACTGTGCGGCCACGCGTTTCACCACGCAGCATTTTCGGAAAAACCTCGGGTAGTTGGGCAAAAGATGTTGAATGTGCGATTAGATCAAATGCTTGCGGGCGAAGATCTGTTGCCAAGCGTTGCCATAATTGTTTGCGCAACGGCATTGTTGTTGCTGCAGAATCTACGCCAAGTAATTTGACTCCGCGCAAGATGAACGGAAACACCGTCGTGTGTAACTCAACGCCTGCCGCATTGCCAAAACTGGCGATTCCACCTTCGTTCTGCATGGTGCGGGCGAGCCAAGCCAAGGTTTCGCCTCCCACTGAATCCAAGGCGCCAGCCCACATTGCTTTTTCCAAGGGACGTTTGCTCGTCAGGTCTATGCTGCTTCGCGGCAATATTTCATTAGCGCCGATGGATTTCAGGAATTCGTGTTCGCTGTCTTTTCCAGTTACTGCAACGACGTGGTAACCTAGTTGCGACAACATGTTGATGGCAAGACTTCCCACGCCACCAGTAGCACCCGTTACTATTACCTTGCCTTTATCCGGTGAAAGTTCGTTTTGTTCCAAACGATGAATCGCGAGTGCGGCAGTAAAGCCAGCTGTACCGAGTGCCATCGCTTCGAATAGTGTTAATCCGATAGGTAAAAGAACGACCCAATCCGCTGGAACGCGCACGTACTCTGCATAACCACCATCATGCGCTACACCCAAATCGTAGCCGGTGACAAGAACCTTATCACCTGCCTTGAAGCGAGCATCTGATGAGCTGGACACTACGCCCGATACATCTATACCGCCCACGCATGGAAAACGACGGATCACTTTGCCTGTACCTGTCGCGGCAAGCGCATCTTTGAAATTAACACTGGAATAATTCGTCTGAATAACGACTTCGCCGAGAGCGAGATCGTCTATAGACAAATCAACGAATCTACCGGCAGACTTGCCGTTTTCTTCAAATATCCTGTATGCGCGAAAATTACTCATTTATAAATCCAGCAGAACGCGCTCTGGAAACTCCAGCGCTTCTTTAATCGTTACGAGGAATTGCACAGCTTCGCGTCCATCGATAATGCGGTGGTCGTAGGATAGTGCGAGGTAGTTCATCGGGCGGATCACGACTTGACCATTTTCGGCGACGGGGCGGTCTTTGGTCGCGTGAATACCCAAAATCGCGCTTTGTGGCGGATTGATGATTGGTGTAGAAAGCATCGATCCGAATACACCTCCATTGGTGATCGAGAAAGTTCCACCGGTCAATTCTTCCAGGGTCAGCTTGCCTTCTTTGGCACGTGCGGCAAATTCAGCGATTTGCTTTTCAATGTCAGCAATTGATAATTTGTCAGCATCACGAATGATAGGAACAACCAAGCCGCGCTCGCTGCCGATTGCCATGCCTACGTCAAAATATCCGTGGTAAACAACATCTGTTCCATCAACAGAGGCGTTGACAATAGGGAACTTCTTTAAAGCTTGCACAGCTGCTTTAACAAAGAAAGATGAGAAGCCCAGTTTCACGCCATGCTTTTTCTCGAACACATCTTTGTACTTTGTGCGCAGATCGATCACTGCCTGCATATTGACTTCATTGAACGTCGTTAGTATTGCAGCATTCTGCTGCGATTGCAGTAGTCGTTCGGCGATGCGCTGCCGAATGCGCGTCATTGGCACGCGCTGTTCAATGCGACTGCCGGAAACCGGAGGAGGAATATAAGCTGCCGGTTTTTCCTGAGCCGGTTCGGCGCTTGAGACATTGCCCGTTTTTGCTGCGGCTGCCTGCACGTCTTCTTTGGTCACAGCACCTTTGCGCCCACTGCCCTGTAAGCTGGCAGCATCAACATCCTGTGCGTTTGCCAATTTGCGTGCTGAAGGTGTAACCACTGGCGCTACAGCTTCAATTTTTGCTTTGGGTGCCGCTGAGACAGCATCAGTATCAAGCAATCCGATCACTTCGCCAGCCACAACTTTTTCGCCATCGTGTTTAATGATCTTTGTGATCACGCCGCGTTTGATGGCCGGTAATTCCAGTACTACTTTATCTGTCTCGATATCGATCAGATTTTCACTTTCATTGACGGCTTCGCCCTCTTTTTTATGCCATGTGAGTAAAGTTGCTTCGGTAACTGATTCTGATAACTGCGGGACTTTGATTTCAATGATGCTCATGGTTTGCTCCTGGTTTATTCTTCACATCTAGATCGGGGCGGAAGGCAGCATCGACGACTGCTTTCTGCTGTTCGGTATGCACGGCAAGATATCCGGCTGCAGGGGAGGCAGAGGTAGGGCGCAACGCATAGTCCAGACGCATTTCTTTGCGCATGCAACGCAACAGATAATGCTGAATGCGATGCCAAGCTCCTTGGTTACCAGGTTCTTCTTGACACCAAACCACTTCTTTTGCGTTTGGATAGGCTGCAATTTGCGCGGTAAACTCTTCATGTGGGAAAGGATAAAGTTGTTCCAGTCGAATGATGACCATATCCTTAATATCGCGTTCGCGACGTGCTTTCAGCAGGTCGTAATAAACCTTACCGCTGCACGCGATAATGCGGCGTACTTGCTTGGCAACTAATTTATCCACCTCGCCAATGACAGCCTGGAAACCTCCTTGGGCGAGATCGTCCAACGGTGAAGATGCATCTTTGCTGCGCAGTAGGCTCTTGGGTGTAAAAACAATCAGCGGTTTGCGTTGCGGACGCACCATCTGGCGGCGCAATAGATGAAATATCTGTGCCGCATTGGAAGGAACGCAGACCTGTATGTTGTGATCTGCACACAATTGTAAATAACGCTCGATACGTCCTGAGGAGTGTTCCGGACCTTGGCCTTCGTAACCATGAGGCAGCAACATGGTGAGGCCGCACAGTCTGCCCCATTTGGCTTCGCCGGATGCGATAAACTGGTCGACGACGACTTGAGCACCGTTGACGAAGTCGCCGAACTGAGCTTCCCAGATGGTTAATGAGTCCGGTTCGGCAGTGGCGTAGCCGTATTCGAATGCTAATACAGCTTCCTCAGACAAGATTGAATCAATGACAATAAAGTCTGACTGATCGGGCGCGATGTGTTGCAGCGGAATTTGATATCCCTGATCGAACTGCACGCGATTTTGATCGTGTAACACAGCATGGCGATGGAAGAACGTGCCACGGCCACAGTCCTCTCCGGACAAACGAATTGGCCAACCTTCTGTTACCAGGCTGGCATAGGCCAGATTTTCAGCCATACCCCAGTCCAGCGGCAATTCGCCCTTGCCCATCAAGATGCGGTCTGCAATGATCTTCTCGACACGGGAATGCAACTTAAAGTTTTCAGGTATTGCGGTCAAGCGTTCTGCCAATTGCTGCAAACGTGCACGCGGAACAGCAGTCTTGGCGGCAACATTCCATGCAACATTTGCTCGATACTTTGACCAACTTACGCCAAATTCATGTTTCAGTCCCTTCATCGCAGATTGCAGGGGATCACGACCTTCATCCATTGCCCGGCGATAGTTTGCCACCATCGCATCCGGTTCTTCAATGGAGAGCAATCCTTGGTCCACCAGACGTTTTCCATACAATGCACGCGTACCGGGATGCTGATTGATAAAACGATACATGAAGGGTTGCGTGACCAACGGTTCGTCTTGCTCGTTATGACCGAGTTTGCGGAAGCACACCATATCGATGACGACGTCCTTGCCAAATTGCATGCGAAAATCGAGAGCAATTTCGGTGACCCGCAGGACTGCCTCCGGATCATCCGCGTTTACGTGGAAAATCGGCGCATCGACCATCTTGGCGACATCGGTGCAATAAACCGAAGAACGCGTATCACGCGCATCCGAGGTGGTAAATCCGATTTGATTATTTACGACGATGTGTACCGTCCCGCCGGTACGGTAACCGCGGGTTTGAGAAAGATTGAACGTTTCCTGATTCACACCTTGCCCGGGGAAAGCAGCATCGCCATGCAGCAGGATAGGCAACACTTGCTTACCCTCAAAATCTTTGCGCCTATGCTGACGTGCTCGTACCGAGCCTTCCACAACCGGATTAACGATTTCCAGATGCGACGGGTTGAATGCCAGTGTGACGTGCATCGGACCTGCCGGTGTAGAGATGTCGGAAGAAAACCCCTGATGGTATTTCACATCTCCCGCAGTGAGGTGTTCATGATGAATGCCTTCAAATTCGGCAAACAAGATCGCCGGAAGCTTGCCCAGTGTATTCACCAGCACATTCAGACGACCACGGTGTGCCATACCGATGACTGATTCTTTAACTCCCTGTTCGCCTGCGCGTTGCAACAAGTGGTGCAACAACGGGATTAGGGTCTCTCCGCCTTCCAGTGAAAAGCGTTTTTGACCGACGTATTTGGTGTGAAGATAACGCTCTAATCCCTCTGCAGCCGTGAGTCGTTCAAGAATGCGTTTCTTGGTTTCGAGCGGATAATCATTTTCGCCACTAGGCCCTTCCAGTCTTGCCTGTATCCAGCGCTTTTGCGAGATATCGCTGATATACATGTACTCGGCGCCTACTGTTCCGCAATAAATGCGACGCAGGCGCTGGAGTATATCTCTCAACGTCATACGAGTGCCGCCAACTAGCGATCCCGTGTTGAAAACGCTATCCAGATCAGCTTCGAGCAAGTTGTAATAAGACGGATTGAGTTCGGCGATCTGTGGTTTGGCATAACGTTTTAGCGGGTCAAGATCTGCAACCCGTACACCTAGAAAACGATGAGCATTGATGAGTTGCAGAACCGAAGCCTGCTTGCGCGCATCATCGCCTTGAGATGATGATTGCGATTGAACGCTATGAGTTGGCAATGCAGCAAAACAACGCTGAATAGGAGTGTGCGCGACTTCACTTATCGCACCGGAAGTGGATTGAAGAGAGTCAAAGTACGCACGCCAGGCTGGTGTCAACCTGGCTGGATCAACAAGGTAATCCTCGTACAAACTCTCTACAAAAGCATTATTACCACCGGAAAGCTGCGACGAATCCCACAGCGCTTGCATTTCGTTATTATTTTGTGAAGCCATTTTATGTCAACGTTTTCCTTTAGCAGGGTAATCACGCTTTACTGAGCCTTGATACAACTGGCGGGGACGACCGATTTTGTGATCAGCTTCACCCATCATTTCATTCCATTGCGATATCCAGCCAATGGTGCGGGCTACGGCAAAAATCACAGTGAACATGTTGGTCGGGATTCCAAGAGCTCGCAACACAATGCCAGAATAGAAATCCACATTCGGATAAAGCTTGCGTTCAATGAAATAGGGATCGCTCAATGCAGTTTTTTCAAGTGCCATCGCCAGTTCGAATAATTTATTGTTTTCCAGCTTGAGTTCTTTTAACACCTCATAACAGGTTTCGCGCATCACACTCGCACGCGGGTCCATATTTTTGTAAACGCGGTGACCAAAGCCCATCAGCTTATATTTCTTGTCTTTAACGCCTTGCACATATTCAGGCACGCGTGAAATATCACCGATCTCTTCAAGCATCATCAATGCAGCTTCATTTGCTCCGCCGTGGGCAGGTCCCCACAATGTGGCGATACCTGAAGCAATACATGCAAATGGATTTGCACCGCTCGAGCCTGCGAGACGCACCGTTGAAGTGGACGCATTTTGTTCATGGTCGGCATGCAGGATAAATATCCGCTCAAGTGCACGTACCAATATCGGGTTCGGCACATATTCATCTGCCGGAGTGGCAAACATCATGTACAAGAAATTTTCCACGTAGCTGAATTTGTTCTTTGGATACATGAATGGCGCGCCGGTATAATATTTGTGAGCCATAGCGGCGATAGTTGGCACCTTTGCGATCAAGCGCATCGCAGAAATATCGCGATGATCGGGATCCGTGATATCCAGTGAATCATGGTAGAACGCAGAGAGAGCGCCAACCACGCCGACCATCACGGCCATCGGGTGAGCATCACGACGAAAGCCGCTGAAGAAGCGCGCCAGTTGCTCATGCACCATTGTGTGTTCTGTTACTCTTTTAACAAACTTCGTTCGTTGTTCGTCACTGGGCAATTCACCGTTTAGCAGCAAATAGCATACTTCCAGAAAACTCGATTTTTCTGCCAATTGCTCGATAGGGTAGCCGCGGTAGTAAAGCAGACCAGCATCACCGTCAATAAAAGTAATCGTAGAAGTACAACTCGCCGTCGCAAAAAATGCAGGATCGTATGTGAATACGCCGAGCTTGCTCAGGTTGCGGATATCGATCACATCCGGGCCCAGTGTACCGGACAAAATTGGCATTTCGAGTTTACGTCCATCGTCTAATGTGAGTGTTGCGATACGCTGCTTTTCCATATTCAACCCCTAAGTTTATTGCGACAATTAAACTACTTTCAGATATTCCAGTAATGCCAGTTGCTGTGTTTCTTGCGGAGGTGCTTCTCTGCCAGTAATCATGTCCCACAGCACGTTGTCAGGCAGATCGAGCAATACATCAAATGCAACCTGTTGCTCATCATTCAGACCGGCATAATATTTTTCGACAAAACGGCCAAGCACGATATCCAATTCCAGCAGCCCGCGACGGCAACGCCAGCGCACGCGTTCCAGCTCCTTCATACGATGCGTTTCACCATCATATCTTTTATTTTTCCTATGGCCTCTGTCGGGTTCAATTCTTTTGGACACACATCTGCACAATTCATAATGGTGTGGCAGCGAAACAAGCGATAGGGATCTTCCAAATTATCCAATCGCTCTGCGGTTGCCTGGTCGCGCGTGTCGGCGATAAAACGGTAAGCCTGCAACAATCCTGCAGGGCCGACAAATTTATCCGGATTCCACCAGAACGAAGGGCACGACGTAGTGCAGCATCCGCATAGGATACATTCATACAAGCCATCCAATTCGGCTCTATCCTTGGGCGATTGCAGACGCTCGGTTTCAGGAGGGGGCTCGTTATTGACCAAATATGGTTTGATGGAGTGGTATTGTTTGAAGAATTGTGACATATCCACGATCAAATCACGAATGACCGGCAAACCGGGCAGGGGACGAATCTCGATAGGTTGTTTGAGCGAAGATAATGGAGTGACACAGGCCAGTCCATTACGCCCGTTTATATTCATCGCATCCGAACCGCATACCCCTTCTCGGCAGGATTTACGAAAGCCGATACTATCGTCTTGCTGGCGCAGCATCATCAGTGCGTCCAATAACATCGCATCGCCCGCCTCAAATTTAAGGTCGAATTCCTGCATATAGGGAGCAGCATCGGTGTCGGGGTTGTAGCGGTATATTTTAAATTTCATGGTTGAACCTTAAAGTCTTTTTATCCCGTTACTTGGTTTTGTTTAAAATGAATTATTTGATAAATGTTTAGTACACCCGCGCCTTCAGCGGGAACGATTCCACCGTCAGCGGTTTCAGGCGTACTGGTTTATAGTCCAAACGCCTATCTGCACTGTAGTATAGAGAATGCTTCAACCAGTTTTTGTCGTCACGATCAGGAAAGTCATCACGAGCATGCGCCCCCCGGCTCTCTTGTCTTGCGGCTGCAGCCGTCATTGTGGCTTGTGCTACTTCAATCAGATTATCCAATTCTAATGCTTCGACGCGAGCAGTATTAAAGACTTTGCTTTGATCATTGATGACCGTATTTTTGGCGCGTTCAGCAACTTCACGTATTCTTTTCACTCCATCTGCCAAAAGATCGGGGAAACGAAAAACGCCGCAGTGTGCTTGCATCACTTTGCGCATTTCATCGCCAACATCCCCTACGCGTTCGCCTTGTTTTTGAGTTTCCAGTCTGGACAATCTGGCGAGGGG
>CAIRAO010000195.1 GCA_903876625.1 uncultured Gallionellaceae bacterium
AATAGTGAGATTTGGGAACGATTTGCATCATTTACCCTAGCCCAATATACGCTGTTAGTTTTAAGATTAGAAGTAGCCGCCAAAGCAGTTCCATTAGGTAACACACGAAATTCAGTTATTGGCACTGAACCGAACTACATCGAATCAAATTGCCCGCCAGTAAACAGACCAACACGAAAATTCACTTTGGACGAATGAAGACTTTCGTTTAACAGGAAGAGACCCTTCGCAATTGCACACTAAAAGTCTTAAATAGAAACAATGGCCTACACTATAAATTTTGATTATTTTGTGCAAGCACAGTTCTATATCAATTTTCTCAAACGCTCACATCTCTAACTTACCGGACTTTGATCTTTCAGAATTCGAAGCAACAAATCACATTTCGCCAAGGACATCAACCGGGATGCTACAGAACATAGGTTTTTTATCAAATTGCATTGGCCTTTTCATAAGCAAATCAGTCGAGATCGCACGATTGAGAATTTTAAATTTCGAGGTTGTCTTAAACAGGTCGTTTTAAACGTCCCTGAGCGTTGCGTAGCGCAAACTCATATATTTTGGCGAGATCTTCTTCACTGACATCTATCACACCTTCCATCTGCAAAAGTGCCATTTCCAGATCTTGCTGTTCGAGCGATATGAACGTCTCTGGCTTCGGCAGTTGTTGGGGTATGTGCCGTATCGGATATTGTCTTCCGGGTATCATGTTATTGATCAGCAGCGCCAGAAGCAGAGAAATACCTGCGTTTATAAGCACCACGAGCATCACCCATTTTAATCCCATGCTATGAAATTGTTCGCTGTTGAGAACTATAGTAAGTGCCGTTGCAGCTCCGGGTGGATGCAAACAGCGAAAAAAATGCATCAGAAATATCGCGGCCCCTACTCCCACACCCGCTGCAACAAATGGGTCCCGAATGAACATGATGCAAACCCAAGCTGCAAGGGCAGAGATCATATGCCCGAAGATCAGATTCCACGGTTGTGACAGAGGGCTATGTGGAATTGCAAACAGAAGCACCGCTGACGCAGCCATCGATCCAAGCATTGATACCGGGTAAGCACCTAGTGGCAGATAGTTGAGCGCCAGAGCAAGCAGAAAGATTGCTATGCCTCCTGCCAGTCCACTTCGTATTTTTTCGGTAAGTGAAACTGGTGCTATGTGCTGCATATATGAAATTACAATATCTTTTATTCGCATAAGAGCTTTTTACATTTACTATTTAAACCTTTAATTCACTTAGAAAGCTGATAGTCCACATTTATAAAAGCACCAATATCGGCCAGAAAGCGAATCGTTCTGGCACCGAAACCCACATCCGGACGAGTTTCACTTTTATCAACAGACAGCACCAGTACTACATTGATTCTAGGCGATAAGTTATGGCTTTTAATTACTTGCAGGATTTTATCCTTGGCCGGTTCTATTTTTTTTATGAGGATGTCCGTCATTTTATAAACGTCAATATTGTCCGCCATCATTTCCGTTGATAGCTCCCATGAACTGATCACAGGTTTATCGAGGGCACTTTGAGCGCCGGATGCATCAACCGAGGTTGGTTCAATGCCAATCAGACACGTGATGTCATCAGGATTGAAATGATAACCACTGAGTGTGAAATGGGCGCGTGCTTTATTCGATGCCAAGTTATTATCCTCATCAATTTTTGCGTATAGTACGGAATATTATAGCGTATACCGTTTGTCTTCCGGTTTCTTAAACAAGTTTTGTTTAGTGCAAATACAATTGAAATGTACTAGGTAATCAAAGATCAGCGATTGTCCAATACACAGAAAAAACTTCAGCAACTAAAAGAACAGGCTCGTGCAAAATTCTCCGCAGATGCGGACGGAATTCACTAAGATGAAGAATGGAATTTACCTAGCTCATCAAAGACTTAGATTCTTCATTCAAATTGCATGGTAGATGGATTGATGAGCATTGATCCTCCAGAAAAGTTTCTGCACGATCTACCGGTTCACCAGATTGAATTAGAATTGTCCAAGATGAATTGCTACAATCTCAAATCAAACAATCTGATAAAGTTGAAGCTAACTTACAAATAACGCATAAGGGAGAGCAGTTATGAAAGTCGCTACAAAATTAGGGCTCGGTTTTGCCGTCATAATTTTTATGCTGATTGCCGTTTCCATCGTTGGCATCACCAGCATGCGCAGCATCCAAGGTGACCTAACAGACGTAGTGCATGACAAATTCCCCAAAACTGTTTGGGCGAATAATATGGTTGACAACATCAATGTCATTGCTAGAGCTATGCGTAACACTTTACTTTTGTCTGATAAAGATTCAATCGCAAAAGAGTTGAAGCGCATCGAAGACGCTCGTGCTCTTATCAAAGAGAATCTGGAAAAACTGCAAGATAAGATCAAGTCCGATGAAGGCAAAGCTGTATTGGCCAAGGTTGTGGAGGCACGGAGCAAATATGTCGATGCTCAAACCCAATTCATGAAACTGGCAAAGGATGGCAAGCAGGAAGAAGCTAAAACTTATCTGCTTGGAGAATTAAGAGGTCTTCAATCAGCATACTTATCCAGCATTGAAAACCTAATTAAATACCTCAGCGAGCAAATGACCAAAGCTGGTGATGACGCTGACAAACAAGCGCAAACTTCCTTGACTTTTATTATTATCATGTCGTTGCTTGCGACTATCTTGGGGGGTGTTGTAGCCTACTTGATCATGCGCGGCCTGATGAAGCAACTGGGCGGCGAGCCCGCATACGCAGCCGAGGTTGCGGGCAAGATTGCCGAGGGTGATTTGGAGATCTCTGTAGAAGCCAAGAAGGGCGATACCACCAGCCTGATGGCATCGATGAAAATGATGCATGAAAAACTTTCTGTTCAGATTGAGAAAGATCGCAAACTTGCTAATGAAATAGCACGCATCAAGGTTTCTCTGGATGGTGCCACGACCCGAATTATGATCGCCGATATTGATGGCAATATTATTTATGCCAATAAATCAGTTCTGGAAATGATGCAAGTAGCAGAATCAGACATACGCAAGCAGTTGCCGAATTTCTCTGCCTCCAAGGTGGTGGGGGGGCATTTTGATGCATTCCATAATGATCCTTCGCGTCAACGGAATATGCTAGCGGCACTAACTGGAACACACAATGCCACGATTAACGTAGGGGTTCGTATATTTAAATTGACAGCCAACCCGGTTTTTAATGAACAGGGTGAGCGCTTAGGTACATCAGTCGAATGGTTTGATGCAACCGATGAGGTAGCAACTCAAAAAGAGGTCGAAGGATTGGTTGCCGCCGCAGTAGAAGGTGATTTTAGTAAGCGTTTGGATGTACATAGTAAGGAAGGTTTCATGCGCTTGCTAAGTGAAGGTATTAACAAACTTTCCGAAGTCACAGAAACTGGATTGAAAGATGTGTTGCGCGTGGCGGTTGCATTGGCTGATGCTGATCTGACTCAAACTATCGACAAGGAATATCATGGTCTGTTTGGACAAACCAAAGATGGTGTAAATACCACCGTGATAAATCTACAGAAATTGGTTGATGAGATTAGAGTTTCGGTTGATTCTATCGCCACTGCTTCAAAAGAAATAGCTTCTGGTAACACAGACCTTTCACAACGTACCGAAGAGCAAGCGTCCAGTTTGGAAGAGACCGCAGCAAGCATGGAAGAGCTCACTGCGACAGTTAAACAAAATGCTGAGAACTCAAGACAGGCGAACCAGTTAGCGGGTAGTGCCAGCAGTATTGCCGAAAAAGGTGGTGTCGTTGTGCAGCAAGTCGTAGGCACCATGAGTTCCATCAACGAGTCTTCCCGAAAGATCGTGGACATTATCTCGGTGATCGATGGCATCGCCTTCCAGACAAACATTCTTGCGCTGAATGCAGCTGTTGAAGCTGCACGAGCAGGTGAACAAGGTCGTGGCTTTGCTGTGGTCGCCTCTGAAGTGCGTAACTTGGCTCAACGCAGTGCTGCAGCGGCAAAGGAAATCAAAACGCTGATAGGCGACTCAGTGGAAAAAGTAGATGTCGGCACCAGATTGGTTGATGAGGCTGGCAAGACCATGGAAGAGATTGTAAATGCGGTCAAACGTGTGACGGACATCATGAGTGAGATCAGTGCGGCATCTGGAGAACAAAGCAAAGGTATCGAACAGGTCAATCAGGCTATCACTCAGATGGACGAAGTTACACAACAAAACGCGGCGTTGGTGGAAGAAGCTGCCGCTGCAGCCGAATCTTTAGAAGAAGAAGCACAGAGTCTAACTCATTCTGTGAGCGTATTTAAGCTTGAACAGGGACAGCAGAACCTTAAAATCGCTGGACCCACCACACGATTACTCGCCATGCCCAAAAAAGATATAAAGGAGGACAATTTTTCTTTTGATGACGCAATTGAAGCGCATAATAAATGGAAATTTCGTTTGATCAATTATGTCAAAGGTACTAGCACTGAACGACTTGACGTGGCAAAAGTGTCACGTGACGACCAATGTCTGTTAGGAACTTGGATCTACGGCCATGCTACTATGTACGATAGATTGCCGGAATATAGTGACCTAAAAGCGCAACACGCCAGGTTTCATAAAAGTGTTGGCGAAATAGTTCAATGTGTCCATGACAACAATGTGAATGAAGCACGAATAAAACTGGGCGCAGATTTCTCAAATTATTCCAAAAAAACTATTGCCGCAATTGAAACATTGCAACGAAAAGTTTCCAACGACGGAAGACATGGAAGATAATAAAGAAAGAAAGAAAGAAAGATAGATACAACTGTTTTTGGATTTTTAGAAACTAGTATTTAGGAAAGTTCTCCTTTTTACGTTCAAATGTAAGTGAGCGTTTGACGAAAGTGTGTAAAAACCGGAACTGAGTTAAACCTTTCCTGTTAAACGTTCTCCACAGCCTTGATTGACTATTGGGGCAAGACAATGAACCGGATTTCAGCACTAAGTAGTGAGACCGAGAGGGAACAATCTAATGATCTTGCTTCCTAATCACTTGACGAAATGCCAGCTGTGTCATTCCCTCCTCCCTGCGGAAGAACTGTGGATCCCAATGTATATTTATAAGCATCATTAAATTTTCGGTATTACAAAACAAATGCAATTCGAAGTCACAGAATCAGAAATAATTCAGGCAAAATATCCGCATAATTTGCTAATATCAGGGATGTTTATCTTCAACTTATTTGCTGTTCCGTTAGTAATAGCATTTCATATTGGTATGTTGGGTCTACTGATTCCGTTTGTTTGTTCCTCAGCACTTGTTAGCTACATTCACTTTAAGAGCAAAAAAGTAGCAAGCTCCTTTGTCGCTGCGCATTGGCGGTTATCACTCTTGAATAGTAAATGGCTGTTCATTGGCTATACAGTGACATCAATGCTGGTTGGCATTGCCTGGCTGGTAAGTCTGACAGCACATGACGCCAGTATGAAGCAAATTTTGTGGACCGCTCTGACGCGCATCGGACTGCTTCCTACTTTAATTGCTGTCATGGTCACTGCAGTGATGGAAGCCAATGCCATTAGCCAAGCAACAAATCGTGAATTGCCTGATAAATTAGCGATAAAGATTCATTAACTCTCGGTTGTAAATTATTTGACGATAATACTGGGTTCATATTGGTCTGGAAGCTTAGTCGCCGACTGATTCTGCTCAGATTTATCATAACGGGTTTACCTAGGTGGAGGACTTCTACCGTCGCTAAGTCTGCCGATATATTGTATCTTCCCAAAACTAAGCCACTCCCACTTTTCCTATTCCAAATTCAAAACGAAATTGACTTAGTTCTTTGGCACCTGCATCATGTAACCAACAAAGATTTCAAAAAAAATCTTGATGCCCTACTCTCACAATGAGCAATCGATTAAGTGATGCCAGATCCTTAAAAGACGAAAGTGGAATCGATTATGTTTAACCCCAACCCCATCATAACTGCGGTACAAAATAACTGTGACATCGCAGACGCGCGTCATGCCCGTGAAATGGGAATGTGCAATTATCTGCTGGCCATGCGCGACTTTTACAGATGGGAACTTGGAGTACCTCTTGGTCATCAGATGAAGAAGAGTGAAATTGGAAATTGGCTATCTCAACGAGAAACCAGATGGAATGAAATAGAAAATGACGATTTCCGTTCCATTCAAATTGATGGGCACGATCATGACCCTTTCGATTACGCCTCGATCAACCTTAGGTTAACGGATCATGGCTTTGTCTATGGGAGTGGTTACGGATATTGGGGTAAACCACAATTTTTTTTGGCCAATCTAATCAGTTGCGAGCATCGTTCCGGACTTGAAATTTACAAAGCTGGGCAAGAATTTGCGCGAAATATTGCTGCTCCACCCGCGGCACAAAACCATAACACGATATTTATTCGCATGGATATCATGCAACGATGGCTATTTGGTAAAGTAGAAATATGGGGCACGAATAAAACGGAAAGTGCTCTCAAATCAATGCTCGACTGTTACGGAGCTACTGATAGTGTCGAATCCAAATTGGCAACTATTGCAGAGCATGAAAGCGAGACCCTGATTTTGCACGAAGTCGGGGAAGCAATGGCAGATCCGCTCTTAGGAGACGATTGGAATGAAATGCTTTCCTCGTTTAATTTGCGGCGTTGCGAATTGATTTCCCGCGCAGTGCGTGACAATCTTGCAGATTGTCTTTCAACGCTTCCAGAATTAATTTCTCGCGGCGACTCATGCTCGTTACATTTCTACTTTTCAAATTTTGAAGGAATGCGGCAAAGTTTGTTTCCTACCTTGTCACAAGCCTACAAACATTGGATTTCGAGTGGTGATTTCACACTATTGCTTAGTGCGACTGCGGCAGGACGAGAATACTGGTTGAAAGCAGCTAGAGATATGCTAAACACGTGGATGAACAATCCTGCCAATGCTGAAGCAATGATTGCAAGCGATAGCGAAATCCAATACAAACTTTAATATACAAAATCGGGATAGCAAATCTCACAAATTATTATTTATTGACAATTCAGATGGATTAAGGTTTGTATGCGCAAGATAATCTGGGCAACTTTGTTCGGGTGTACAAAAATAATCATGTCTTCTGCACAATCCTGTATCTCCTCGAACTGAGCCAAAGGCAGAACTCAATACCTTGAAACCGGGTATCTCTCGCTCAAATTCTTCAGCGGCTACCGTAAAGTAAAGGCAGCCGCTACAGCACACAGCTGACATTAGAGTTTCGACCAGTAGTCGCCAAAAACATGCACTGACAAGAACCAACCGGCAACCACGTTAACAGCGACACCGATTGAAAATGCCAGTAACGCTCCACGACTGACTGCTTTCAACTCTTTGAATCTTGTGGTTAGGCCGATTGAAAGAAAACAGAAGATAAAGGCCCAGCCTCGAAGCGCTCCCATTGGATCCATTAGAGCTGGTTTAACCACTTTCTTGAGGGTAGTTACATCGAAGTCCTGAGTGAAGAAGGTAACGATGATTGATGCGACGAAGAATCCAATGACAAACTTGGGAAATCGACGCCAAATCTCGCCGACACCAGGCCGTGAACCGGTTTCTTTCTTCTCCCATTGTGTGGTCGCGATAAACGCCCAAACCAGAGACCAGATACCGATCCAGAGATCTCGCCCAATCACCTTCATCAGAGTGAATGCTTTAATCGCGGTATCTTCGTTTCCTGCCATCTTGCCATAGGTCGACGCTGCGGCAAATCCGGCAGCATCGGCAAATTCCGAAGTCCCTATCCATGCTCCGGCAACGCCCGCAGACAATCCCATAGCCTGCGACACAAACGGAAGTACCACAATCATGATCAACGCCCACACCACGACCAACGTCACCGATGTGTAAATGTGCTCGCGTTTGGCACCAACAGAGGCCGCAATCGCCATCGAACCCGACACGCCGCAGACAGCACCACCCACACTTAGTACCGCACCTAATCGGCGATCAAGGCCAAACACACGAGTAGCGAAAAAATAGATAGTAAGTGCAGTCAACAGAGAAATAATCGTTGCCTGGCCGATTGCCACTGGGCCAGCTGTTACGACCAAAGTGATTGGGAATGTTGCGCCCAAGAGGACAATACCTAGCTTCACATAATATTCCACACGTAGTGCCTCGTCGAAAATTTTCGGCAACGATATTGCATTCGCCAGCACCAATCCCACTAATAACGCGACAAGTGGCGGCTCAAGATTATACTTTGCAGCATTAGCCCATCCACCTACTGAGAAAATGCAAACTGACAACATGTAGAGGAAAGTAAAACCAACGAGAAAGCGCCCGAGGTTGATTCCCATGATTGCGCAAGTGATACCCAGAACGGTCGCAAAGACTGCGAATTGAATTACATAATTACCAGCATTGGTTGCAAAATGGTTGAAGAGTTGATCGATCGTTACCCACTTGACACCACCGGGATTGATGGCAAGAGATTTAAGTTCTGAACTGCCATTTAAATAAAGAACAATGCCAAGCAAAACGATCCCAAGTCCTATCCAGATCGCCCACCAATCTTCCCTAAGCCAAAGCGCTTTTAGACCCATGTGTGAATATGGAACTCCATTTTCCGTTGTATTATTTGTCATGCTGTTCTCCCCATTGATAAGAATTTATAAAGGCAAAACAAAAATGCTGGTATTAAAATACCTAAGATATACAGTCAAACCACGTTTAATATTGCAAGTTAAAACTTGCTATTATTTTGCGAACGACATCATTTGAATGCGTTTAATGTATAGCAGATTTATTCTTTCGTCCAATATGAGGTAGCGATCCCCTCGCCCAGATCAGCTTCAATCAGACGACGGCGCACTTCTAGCAATCTACCAATCAATAGCGGTTCACGCTTGGCATATATTTCTGCATCAGGTGCACGATTTACCACGACACCAAGCAACTCAGTAATCGCATTTCCAATGGAATTTTGACTTATAGTCACGATTAATTTGCCAGCGTCATTTCGGTATATAAGTTGCTTGAACGCAGGTTGCCATCGAATGGCATTGGCATACTTTGCATCTACGATGCAATGATCGCGCACCTTCTTTGCTGTCTTCATAAAGTCGTTGTTAAATAGTAGAATGCTCTCAACTTGTTCAGGAAAATAGACGTCCGGCAATATAGGTGCATTGTGAGTAGAAACCTGCGAGAAAAAAGTACGATAAAAGTCGATAAATCCTTTCAAGACTTCATCGTATTCTTTCCAAAAATGCACATTCTTAAGTGCTTTTGCTCCACCTTGTATTTCCCAGCTGGGTAATCCTTGCGGATAGCCTGTCAACCCAATACGAGTATCCGCATCACTTGCCGGCTTGAGGATTTTCAGATTAAGCGCTTTGTTAAAAAACTCCCGATAAACATCGCGCATATAGGCTTGAAACAGGCTGTGCTGTCCGCCGTCGGTGAGATTAGGATTATCGGCATCCGCCAGTTTAGCGTTGCGCAATTCTTCTTTGCGAAAAACCACAAAGTGGTTATGCAGCATTCTAATACTGGGCACGCCAGGGGATGTCAGCGGCCAAGTCGCGTCCAAACTCGCTTCGCCTGCCAGTATCAGGGCTTCATTGGGATCAGGATATTGCTCCAGCATGTAATCGATGATGATTTGATTCATGCGATTCCACACATGTTTGACATTTTCCGCAACCTGCGTGCGGCGCACCGGGCGACCAAGCGGATTTAAAATGGTTTTGGAGGTGTTATAAATGATGGAACAGTCAAACTCGGTACTGTGACCCAATGCCTTGCGGTAAAGCAACAGGTTTTCTGCATTCATCAGCAAGCCATTGTTGTTCACCAGATCATTCAGGTTTTCCGTGCTGTTAAAAAACTCGTTGTGCTTCATTCCTTCCGGGACAATTAGAGGAATGGGTCTGAAAGGAGTTAATATTTCACGCGGTCCGGATTGCAATGGGTAAATTTCTCCGAATGAAAAATCTATATTTCAAACAATAGCCCGTTAACGCGTTTAGGTTCTTCTTCGAAGAAATCAGGAATTTCGGTCATACCACTCATTCAACTCAAACTCACGAAAAACTTGAAGCCGAGTTGAAAAGTGGCAAGTATTAAGTCTGGGCCCAAGGCAAGCCCTCAAAGCGCCAACCATTGTGCGAATTACGGTGATGAGTATCATCCAGATCACCTTCAAAACCATGTGTCACATTGTAGACATCCTTCAGCCCGGCATTTTCCAAAGCCAAGCCAGCATCGGAGGAGCGCCGACCCGAACGACAAATTAATACAACTGGCCGATTGACGCTCGCAGCTTTGCGCACGTGCGAAACGAACATAGGATTAACTTCCCACTCTGGGCCATCAACCCAAGGTACATGAATAGAACCGCGCGGATGACCGACAAACATGTATTCCATCTCGCTGCGTACGTCGATAAATACAGCTTCAGGATTAGCTTCCAAAAAATCGTAAGCCTCTTTGGGTGTTAGGTGTTGCATGACACTCTCCTCGTGAAATGGTTATTTGCTTAATAGTATTATAGCCCAATCAATTCTCTAAAATTTCCTGCATTTTTTCGGCTGGATAACGTGCTCATACAATCTGGCCTATTTGACATTTCCTCCATAGGCTACACACATCTGGAGTGAGTAAATAACAAAGGAGACAGCCAGTATCACTGCTGGCCACTTTCCGCAGATGCCACCACCACGCATAGTTGATTGTTGCGATAGAACAGTCAACTCAAGCCTCCAATAAAGTATGCTGCATAGTACGTATATCAAAAGTCATTCGTTCCAAATCACCCAGTATCCAGGTGGCTACGGCATCAACGCCGGGGGTATCTATACCCGCAACTGAACCAGGGTTGACAAGCCATGTATACCCGCCTTTAATATTGGATTGCGATTCAATATGCGCTGTATGACTGTGACCATGACAGACCAGATCATAATCGCCTGTACAAGCGAACGCCTGTCCGTGGTGCGGCATGTGAGTGGCAAATATTTTGCGACCTCCTAGTTCGAGGATAGCTTCCTGTCCATGATAGTAAAATTGTCCGGCGCTCTTTACCATCATTCGATATAGCGCTGCGACATCTCCGATATTGTTGCCATGTACCGCATGGATAGGAATACCCAGTTTTAAGGAGGAGCGAAGGGTGTTTACCCCGATCAGATCACCGCAATGAATAACAGCTTGGGCTCCGTAAATTTTAGCTTCCGTGATTGCAGCTTCAAGAGGTTTGGACCGATCATGACTATCGGAAACAATGCATATTTTCATAATGTTATTACATTAGATATTCTTGCGCAGACACCATACATTAGGCCAAATTTGCAATTATTTTGTCTATAACCAAATCGGGTAGGTTATGCTATAGCCCTATTGGGGTTATTAAGCGTAATTATAAATTTTAGCTACGTTATGTTTTAGCTTATTCACTTTAGTCTAAGTTAAGTTTTAGGTAGGACTGTCAATGCAAAACAAAATAATACCCATTTTTGAAACAAAGCCCAGCGGTTTTTCGTGGGTAAGTGAGCCGAGTTTTACACCTCCAGGCAAAGATGGTGGCATGGATGTCTGCGTGACGCAGGAATTCTCTGTGCCACGTGCAGGTGAACTGAGAACGTTATTGATTTCATTTCTGGAAAGTATTATCAGATCTGTTGATGCAACCGCAGGTGTGGTTCGCTTGCTATCTCCAGACGGACTCACACTTGAGCTTATTAGCTCCAGCGGTCTTTCATCCGAGTTACAAGAAGAAGCAGAAAATTTTTCCGAGCTGGATTGCGAGGTCACCGATATTGCCACACTGGGTCAAAATGTCCATGCTTCGGACATTAGCGAATGTATCTCAAGGCCTAATTGTCGCTATGCAAATTGCCGTTTCCAGTCTTTGATCGCCGTTCCGCTAGCGCCCAATTCTAATGAAAATACACTTGGATTTTTGACGGTCTTCTTCGATGTTCCCAACAAGTCAGTTAGTGGGCACATGAAAATAATCGTTTCCTTTGCCCAAATGATCACTGCCGCGATCGAGCATTCACGCATCAATCGTGAACTTAGACGAGGTGAAAGATTGGCTGCACGACTGGGTATTGCAAATGATATCCACGATTCGCTTGCGCAGACGCTGATATTTTCTCGGACGCGAGTGAACTTGTTAAGCGAAGCTATCCGAAGTGGCAATGAAGAATTAGCAACTAAGCTTGCTGGCGAATTAGATGAAGCCTTGGAGATCGGCCAAAAGAGTGCTAGGAAATTGATCACTGACTTCCGCAGTGAAATGAACCCCGGTGGACTATTGGCAGGTTTAAGCGAAATTACTTCAGAATTTCGTAAACGCAACAACATCAATTTGGATTACCACAATCGCTTGGTTGATTTGGAATTACCTTTGGAGTACGAAATACAAGTATTTCACATCATTCGAGAGGCTTTGACAAATATCTCTCGACATTCAGGAGCGACGCATGCTCGCCTGTTTGTTGATGCAAACTTTGGGTATCTCGTTTTTACGATTGAAGACAACGGTAGTGGCGCTCGAACCTTTTCTCCATTGGAAGGCCACTATGGCATTACTATTATGCGAGAGCGCGCTCAGCGGATTGGAGGTAGAATAAAGGTCGATAGTGCTGAGGGATTGGGCACGCAAGTTCAATTGTATTTTCCCGAACCATCGTCGGACTGGAGCGCAGTAAATGAGTGATAAGTTGAAGTTAGTTTTGGTAGATGACCAAGGTCTATGTCGACGTGGATTAAGTGAACTGTTGTCGAATTGTTATGACTTCACAGTACTTGGTTCAACCGACAACGTAGTTGAATTGCGCAAGTTACTAAAAGGTGAACCTGATCTCCTAATTCTAGATCTGCGTATGAAACCTCTTGATGGTATATCCCTATTGCAATTACTGCGTAGCGAAGGTTGTACGACCCCAGCAGTGATGTTGACCATGAGTGATTCGGGCACAGACCTGACTAACGCCATACGGGCAGGTGTCAGAGGGTATCTGCTGAAAGATATGGCACCGGACGATGTAGTTGATGCCATTCGGCGTGTTGCCGCCGGCGAATTGGTCGTTGCGCCCAGCATGACCATGATTATGATCGACATGCTACGGGGTGAACAGTCCGGACAAGATCCCAAAAATTCACTCAAGCTTCTCACTGAACGTGAACGTGAAATTCTGCAATTGCTTGCTCGCGGAGAAAGCAACAAGGCAATTGCCAACACATTGAAAATCAGTTATGACACGGTAAAGCAGCATGTACGTCATATCTTGAATAAACTAAATTTATCATCGCGCGTCAAAGCAGCTGTTCTTTTTGCAAAAGAACAGGAATCTCCTAACGGTGAAGATGTTTCTACTCGCTAGATAAATACTCAGTTTTCGTTCCAAAATCTCCTCCCTGGAAGTAAAAATATATTGCCTATCATTTATACACTTCACCAATAGGGTTATGTTCTCGCCCCCCCAAAATAGCTATAGACACAATACTGAACAATTTAGCTTAATACCGTAGCTGAAAAATATGTACATCAAACTCAAAAACCATATCGGCTAGTCAGACGTTTATCAACCAAATTTTACTAACGGGGGGCAAAATGGCACATATTGTAATTATGGGAGCGGGAATTGGCGGTATGCCTGCGGCTTACGAATTTCGTAAAATGCTAGATAGTAAACACAAGATCACCGTTGTATCTAATAACGAGAATTTTCATTTCGTCCCCTCAAATCCTTGGGTCGGTGTGAAATGGCGTGATCGCAATCAAATTGAATTCCCTATTCGTAGTTATTTGGAACGTAAGGGAATCAATTTTAATTCCAGCGGTGTGACGCGTGTCCATCCGGAAAAAAATCAAATAGCACTCGGTGATGGTAGTACCATGGACTACGATTATCTGTTAATCGCGACCGGACCAAAACTTGCCTTCGATGAGGTTGAAGGACTGGGTCCACACGGTGGGCATACATACTCAGTTTGCCATGTTGATCACGCGATGAAATCGCATGACGAATGGGAAAACTTTTGCAAAAATCCTGGCCCAATAGTGGTAGGCGCTGTGCAAGGTGCCTCTTGCTACGGACCCGCTTACGAGTATGCGTTCATCATGGATACTGATTTGCGCAGACGCAAAATACGCACCAAGGTTCCGATGACATTCGTCACCGCTGAACCTTATATTGGCCATCTGGGTTTGGGTGGTGTTGGAGATTCAAAAGGCATTTTGGAATCTGGAATGAGGGATAAACACATCAAGTGGATTTGTAATGCCAAAGTAACCAAAGTCGAAGCTGGCAAGATGTATGTAACCGAGCATGACGACATGGGCGTAGAAAAAAAGAAACATGAGTTGCCATTCAATTACAGCATGATGCTTCCTGCCTTTAAGGGAGTAGATGCGGTATTCGGAATCGAAGGATTGACTAATCCTCGTGGCTTTATCACTGTAGACAAACATCAACGAAATGCAAAATACAAGAACGTATTTGCAGTAGGGGTGTGTGTTGCCATTCCACCTGTTGAGCCAACACCTGTTCCTGTCGGCACTCCCAAGACTGGTTACATGATCGAATCAATGGTGACGGCTGCCGTGCGTAATATACACGCCGATCTGACCGGGGCCCCGGCTGACACCGAAGCGACTTGGAATGCTGTATGTCTCGCCGACTTCGGAGATAGCGGTGTTGCTTTCGTTGCCATTCCTCAGATTCCTCCGCGCAATGTAAATTGGTTTTCTGAAGGTAAATGGGTACACCTAGCCAAGGTTGCTTTTGAGAAATATTTCATACGTAAGATGAAAAAAGGAACTTCTGAACCATTTTACGAAGGAAGTATTCTCAAAATGCTTGGTATTGAAAAGTTGAAATAAAGCTCAGTAATAATTCGGATGGCTCCCATTAGCATTCGTGTTTATTATAGATGTCATTGATTAATTTACCGCCAA
>CAIRAO010000196.1 GCA_903876625.1 uncultured Gallionellaceae bacterium
TCGAAAAAATAAGCGGGGATAAGATATCTCACTAATACGAAAATGACTGATTGAATTTTTCCAATTAGGATGAACGAATCATATGACTACACATAAAGCATATTTTGAGAGAAAGTGCAGTTTGCCGCACAAGTACCGAGGCTTTACCCTGCTCGAGTTGCTGGTGGTTATGGTTATTATCGGCTTACTGGCAGGATATGTAGGGCCGAAATATTTTTCACAGATTGGAAAGTCGGAAGTCAAAGCGGCACGTGCCCAGATTGATGCGTTGGGAAAAGCGATCGATCAGTTTCGTCTGGATGTGGGGCGTTATCCGACTACGGAAGAAGGGCTGGCGATATTGATTAGCAAACCGGTTAATCTTCCTAAATGGGATGGGCCATATTTGACTAAAAATGTTCCGGTTGACCCGTGGGGTAATCCCTACGTTTATAAAGCGCCGGGAACTCATGGCGATTACGATCTGATTTCTTATGGCAAGGACGGACGTACAGGTGGCGATGGAGAAAACGCTGATATTACCAACTGGTAATGAGTATTCTGCGCTCAGATAATCAACTAGTACGTTTCTTCCATTATATGGGGTCACTATGCAGTTTGAGTTGAAGGCATTGCGCGGTAATGAAGGAATTGCAACGCTAACGCTGGATGCTATCGATGCTGTCGAGGCGGTTGCGCAGGCGGAACTGCGCGGCTATTCTGTGATCTCCGCCAAGGTCAAGCAGCAATGGTCAATAAAAAGTCTTGTTCGAAAAAATAAATTCCCCTTGGTGTTGTTCAGTCAGGAATTAATTGCATTGCTCGAATCGGGTTTGTCTCTGATTGAAGTGTTGGAAACACTCACCGAGAAGGAAGATCAACCCGAAGTCAAGAAAACGCTGAGTGAGGTGATCAAACATCTTTACGAAGGCCATAATTTGTCTTATGCGTTGGAGCAATTGCCCAACGATTTTCCGGCACTTTATGTGGCAACGGTCAGGTCTAGTGAAAAAACCGGTTCTTTAGCTGAAGTTTTGTCCCGATACGTTGTTTATGAATCACAAATGGAAGGGATCAAGAAGAAGATCGTTACTTCATCGATTTATCCGGTCCTCTTGTTTGTGGTTGGAACATTGGTGATAATGTTCCTCATGCTATTTGTTGTTCCAAGTTTTAGTCATATTTACGAGGATATGGGTGGTGATCTGCCCTTCATGTCACGTATGCTGATGAAATGGGGTCAGTTTTTGGATGCCCACTCAAAAGCAGTGTTGGGATTTGTTGTGATCGTTCCCGCGGTATTGGTGGTTGCGATTTTGCAACCAACCAGCCAGGTGTGGCTGAAACAAAAAATGTGGGAATTGCCGGCGATTGGTCAGCGGCTCAGGCTGTATGAAATGGCAAGATTTTATCGGTCTCTGGGAATGTTGTTGCAAGGGGGTATGCCTATCCTTGTTGCCCTTAAGTTGGTTTCTGGATTGCTGCAAGAAACAAGAAAAGAGAATTTGAGACTGGCTTCGTTAAGTATTCAAGAAGGGAATTCTATTTCAACAGCAATGGAGAAATATGATCTTTCTACACCGCTTGGACTGAAGTTGCTGCGGGTCGGAGAGCGAACAGGGCAAATGGGTGAGATGATGGAACGAATCGCGCTTTTTTACGAAGAGGAAACAATACGCTGGATCGAGCGATTTGTTAAACTGTTCGAGCCGCTGTTAATGGTATTCGTCGGTCTTTTAGTTGGAGTTATCGTCGTTCTGATGTACTTTCCAATCTTTGAGTTGGCAGGGAGTCTCAAGTGAGCATCGTTACCGCCGCAGTAGATATTCGTGAATCTGGCACTTTTACACCCAGGCAACTACGCGAGGCTCGTGCAATGGCAGCACAGACTAAACGCAGTGTCTCTGAAGTCTTGGAAGACCAGATGGGCGCCAGTCATAAAGATTTTATGACCGCCCTGGGCGGTTTATTGCACTATCCCATTTTCAATATGGACAACATCAATCATTTGCAGCCGGCATTTGAGAATTTGTCCTTTTCAAAATCTGCCGAATGGTTATGCGTCGCGCTTAATGATGAAAATGATAACCTGATTGTGATCTTGAGCGATCCGTTCAATCTTGAAGCGCAGACATGGATCGAGCAGCACATCCCCAAGGCTTTCACCTGGGGGCTGGCACACCGTGCAGATGTGGCGGCCTACCTCGCGCATCACGAAAAGTCGCTTGTCGCCATGGACAGCATGCAGGATGTCGTGGATGAATCGAGCTCTGAAGACGAAGATGATGTTGAGGATTTGTCTTTCAAAACCATCAGCGAAGAATCGAGCGTCATTGTTAAACTGGTTCATTCAACCGTGTATGACGCATTGAAAGCCGAAGCAAGCGATATTCATCTGGAAACCACACCCACCGGACTTGCCATTAAATATCGGATTGATGGAGTATTGGTTGCCGTAAGTTCGCTAGACGGATTGGAAATGGCGGAGCAGGTAATTTCCCGGATTAAAGTCATCTCCGGATTGGATATTACAGAACGGCGTACTCCGCAGGACGGTCGTTTTAAAGTATCAGTGCAGCGGCATGAAGTTGACCTGCGCGTTTCCATCATGCCCAGTGTGTTTGGTGAATGTGCAGTTTTGCGGGTGCTGGATAAACGCGCTTTATCCGATCACATGAAAGGCTTGCGTCTGGATCATTTGGGTTTTGATGAAAAATCGATGGCGTTTATACGCCGCTTATCCAACGAGCCTTACGGGATGGTATTGGTAACCGGTCCGACCGGTAGCGGTAAAACTACAACTCTTTATGCCGCGCTGACTGAAATTAATCACGGTGAAGATAAAATCATCACGATCGAAGATCCGGTCGAATATCAGTTGCCGGGTGTTTTGCAAATACCTGTCAATGAGAAGAAGGGACTGACCTTTGAGCGGGGCTTGCGCTCCATCTTACGGCACGACCCGGACAAAATAATGGTGGGGGAAATACGCGATCCTGAAACTGCCCAAATAGCGGTTCAATCAGCGCTGACAGGTCACCTGGTGTTTACCACAGTCCACGCAAATAATGTTTTCGATGTGTTGGGTCGTTTCATACACATGGGAGTTGATCCCTATAGTTTTGTTTCTGCTTTGAATGGTATCGTCGCGCAACGTCTGGTACGTGTCAATTGCACCGAATGTATTACCGATTACACTCCGGAAGAATCTGAGATACTTGAATCGGGAATTAGTCTCGAACAAGCAAAGACGATTCGTTTCCGTCGCGGAACCGGTTGCGGACATTGCCGCGGAACTGGTTTTAAGGGCAGAAAAGCAATCGCTGAAATTTTGAATCTGAACGATGAACTGCGTGAACTGATTATTGGCAAGCAACCCGTTCGCTTGGTCCGTGAAGCGGCCAAGAGAAATGGAACGCGTTTGCTTAGAGAAGGGGCACTGGATCTGGTTTTTCAGGGTGAGTCAACATTACATGAGGTCAATCGTGTCACTTTTATCGCGTGAAGAATTGCGAGTGGTATTGTGCCGGGACGAATTGCAACTGGTTCGGCTGGCAAGCAAGATTACGCTTAGAGGGCGGTTATATACGCTATCGGAGAAGAAAAAAATTTCTTTCGAAACCGATCCTGATTCGACGCCGCTATGGACTGATGCGCTGAAAAAGCTTGAATCAGTCTTGACTTCCATCGAGAAAAAAACTGATTTCGCCGATATCGTTTTAGCCAACCATTTCTTGCGTTATGCAGTGGTAGTAGGAGATAAAGCACTTAAAAGTGAAGCTGAACAAATTGCTTTTGTAAAGCACCGTTTCGGACAGTTGTACGGAGAAACAGCGAACACATGGGACATAAGAATAGATCAGGAATATCCTGGCGCCCCTTATATTGCGAGTGCGGTAGATCGCGGTTTGATTGATCAACTGCGTGAACTGTTTCAGCGTGTCAATATAAAATTGCATTCGGTACAGCCCTGTCTAATGAAAGCCTACAACCTGTCTCA
>CAIRAO010000197.1 GCA_903876625.1 uncultured Gallionellaceae bacterium
AGAACTTGAACTGACAGAAAGCTCTTTGATGGAATCAACAGAACCAACCATCGATAAATTAAATGCGCTTACGGCACTCGGATTTAAACTTTCGATTGATGATTTTGGTACCGGCTCCAGTTCCATGAGTTATTTAAAGCGCTATCCGATCAGTAAATTAAAGATTGATCGGTCATTCGTAACAGATATCAGCTTTGATTCTGAAGATCAGGCAATCGCAAAAGCCATCATTGCTTTAGGAACAAGTATGGAGATGCGCATCATTGCTGAAGGAATTGAAAATGAAGCGCAACTAAGTAAGCTGCTGGAACTCGGTTGTCACCAAGGGCAAGGTTTTCTGGTGAGTCCCGCGGTGTCAGCAGATCAAGTAGTTTCGTTGTACGACAAGGGACGCTTCTCTAATGCATTTACAGTTTAATTTGAAGGGAAAAATTGACGAAAATAGCTAATGCCGATCACCTCCATGGCCGGTTACCGGAAATGCCTGATCTAAGTCAGATTTCTGGACAATTAGACTGGAGTCGAGGTGAGGAGTAATAATTCCACTACTATCCAGTATTGGTTGTCTAGAGAACAAGTATCCCGCCCAGACAGGTCTGAGCTTGTTCCAATCGAGTCAATGTAGGCAATAAATTCAAACTCGTTTTTTCTTTTAATTGGATAGCCTGATCTTTGAGATCGTCCAGTGCCACATTGATGGCTTCACCTGCTGCAGCGAAGCAAATAGTATTGCCACTATCGCAGGAAGGGAAGGCAATAGCGCGATCGTCGAACGCTTTACAAACGCGTTCTACACTTGCCTCGAAGCCTTTGCTGCGTCCCAGCAGATTGACCGCCATGATGCCGTTGTCATTAAGATGAGCGCGGACGTTTAGATAAAACGGAGTTGTATCGAGAGCACCCGCGCGGGCATCGGCATCGAATCCGTCTATGAGTATCAAATCAAAAGTTCGGTTGCTATTCAATATGAATTCGGCACCATCACCAAGCACGATTTTCAAGCGCAACGGGTCTTCCGGTAGTTTAAAAAAATGCTTTGCTGCGGCGACGACATCAGGTTCGATCTCGACAACGGTGAGTTTAGCCAAGGGAAAATTACGATACAAAAATTTTGTCAGAGAGGCAGCACCCAAGCCGATGAGTAATACATTACGCGGGAAGTGAGCGTCTTCGCGCAATAAAAGGCTCGCCATCATTTCCTTGGTGTATTCGAGTTCAAGATTCCAAGGGCGCGCGATTCGCATCGCTCCTTGTATCCATGTGGATCCGAAGTGAAGGTAGCGCACTCCGGCAGATTCGCTGATATCGATTTGGCAACTCATTGAACTACAGGCGGTGAAGCAGAATGGAAAAGTTTTTTATATCCTATTCGAGCCATTGCAATTAGAAATTCCAACAGAAGCAGGATAGCAAGTGCAGCACTGGCCCCGAATTCCAGCGCATCCTGATTCAGTGGCACTGCATAGCTGTATTGATTAATCACTTCGTCCAGCATTTCGCGGTCGCCGTGGAATAGAACATGTTGCGCTTTAATTGGCAAACTGGTATTCAAAGCAGCCAACTCAGTCTCAAAACGTAACTTGCGTGCGACCATCTTTTCGATCGCCGCACCTTCTTCTTGAAAAGGTTTCTCGGCGCTGGCCCGGTGTAACTCAATCAATTTGTCCATGTCGCCGCCGAAATATTTTATGGCGATATCCAAAAAGGGTTCGAGGTTGGTCGTCACTTCGCGCAGGTGCGCATCTACACGTTTTTGATATTGGTCGACAAAATTGGGGATCTGCAATCCGATCAATAAGGAAATACAGGCGACGATGACGATGAAATAGCGGTAGAGAATGCTGGTCATTTCTTAATTAGAAACCATGCGGTTCAGCAGCCACCGTGCCCATTCGGTTAATTCAGTAGCACTCATGCCGATGGTTGCTTGCTGTTGTGCTAATGCATCGCCCGCAGCGCCATGTAGGTATACCGCAAGGAGTAACGCTTTATCAGCCTCCAAACCTTGACCAATAAAAGCTCCGATCATTCCACTTAAGACATCTCCCATTCCCGCACTACTCATGCCAGGGTTGCCGGTCTTGTTTATATACAGTTGACCATTACTTGTAGAGCAAAGGCTTCCTGCGCCTTTCAGCACTACATTGCCATTTAGTTTCTTGGTCAAATTGCGGATTGCTGCTATTCGATCAGTCTGAACATCTGCCACACTGCTACCTAATAGATGTGCAGCTTCACCGGGGTGGGGCGTGAATACGGAAGCAGCTTTGCGTGAGTGCAGAACACCTCGCAGATCGGGACGCTTGGCGATGATATTCAGGGCATCGGCGTCCAGCACGGTCGGAACATCAAGTATGAGCGCATCGTATAGCAGTTTATGGGCAGCAAGACTCTGTCCTAACCCGCAGCCGATGACCAACACATCAGGTTTTGCAATCTTTAATGCTGCATGGGCATTATTCATCATCAGTTCGGGCATCTGCACATCTACAGAGGGGGCGTTATCTGCCAACAGACCGATGTGCACACAGCCCGCGCCCAGTTTTAATGCAGCACGCCCGGCCAAGAGTGCTGCTCCAACCATGCCGCGCTCTCCACCAATGACGGTTACTGTGCCGAACATGCCTTTGTGACTTTTCTTCGGGCGCGGTTTGAGGAACATTGAAACTTGCTGTTCAGTGATCGTGATCGGGCGGGTAGCGGACATATCGTTTTCCTGAGTTTGTGTTGTTGGCTGCATTATAATTGCAATCCTATCCAAAACGCTTTCATGAGATCGAACTATGTCCCGCCCCACAAGCAGCAAAATCTCTGTCGGTAATCAAGCACTTTCTGTATTTCGCATAAAAAAACTTCGTGCAACACTTAAGGAAGTGGCACCGGATATCGCTATCGAAGACACGCGCTATTGGTATTTCACTGCACTCAAAGCACCGCTGAATGATACTGAAAACACATTGCTGGATCGATTGTTAAATCTGAATGCGGCTTTGAAACAACCTGCCGCGAAACTGCAAAAGTTATTGGTTGTACCTCGGCTTGGAACGATTTCACCTTGGTCGTCCAAAGCAACCGATATTGCTCAACACTGCGCGCTACCAACTATTACTCGAATAGAACGCGGCGTAGTGTATTACCTTAAGAGCAAGCACGGCATACTTAGTGAAGTGGAAAAGAAAGCCTTGCTGCCGCTGTTGCATGACCGCATGACAGAATCAGTAGTTGAGGAAATGGCCGGTATTGAAAATAGAATATTTCAGCATGGCACGCCGCAGCCGCTTTCAACAGTAGATATTCTCAACGGTGGAAAAGCGAACTTGGAAGCTGCAAATCGGGAAATGGGCCTGGCACTTTCTATCGATGAAATCGACTACCTTGTGGAAAATTTTGCCAAGTTGCAGCGCAATCCAACCGACGTCGAATTGATGATGTTCGCGCAAGCTAACTCGGAACATTGCCGACATAAAATATTCAATGCCGACTGGATCATTGACGATGAGCAGCAGGCGATTTCGTTGTTCGGCATGATCCGTAACACGCACAAGCTGCATCCAGAAGGTACCGTCGTGGCATATTCCGATAATTCATCGGTGATCGAAGGCGTAGAAACAGATCGTTTCTACCCTCGTTCCGATAATGCTTACGAATTTAGTAAAGAACTCACGCATACCTTGATGAAGGTGGAGACGCATAATCATCCCACTGCGATTGCGCCGTTTGCCGGTGCGGCGACAGGTTCGGGTGGCGAGATTCGCGACGAAGGTGCGACGGGATCTGGTTCCAAGCCCAAGGCGGGGTTGACCGGATTCTCGGTTTCCAATTTGAATATCCCGGGTTTTGTGCAGCCTTGGGAGCAATACAACCCCCTCCCCAACCCTCCCCCGAGGGGAGAGGGAGCAAAAACCTCTAGCAAATCGACTAAGTCGGTAGTTCAGGGAGCCGAACCCTCTCCCAACGGGGGAGGGCAGGGAGGGGGAACGACCTACGGAAAACCCTCTCGAATTGCCTCCGCATTGCAAATCATGATTGACGGCCCACTCGGTGGTGCTGCCTTCAACAACGAATTCGGTCGTCCCAATCTCACTGGTTATTTCCGTACTTTAGAAGAACAAGTAAACGGCGAAATGCGCGGATACCACAAGCCCATCATGTTAGCCGGTGGTGTAGGTAACATTTCTGCACAGCATACGCATAAACATGATCTACCCGATGGTGCGCTGCTTATACAAATTGGCGGCCCCGGAATGTTGATCGGGCTTGGCGGCGGTGCTGCGTCCAGTATGGATACCGGCTCAAACGCAGAGAATTTGGATTTCGATTCGGTACAACGAGGCAATCCTGAAATGCAACGTCGCGCTCAGGAAGTCATTGACCGCTGTTGGCAGTTGGGCGACAAGAATCCTATTCTTTCTATTCATGATGTCGGCGCAGGAGGCATTTCAAATGCATTGCCTGAACTGGTACATGGTGGAGGCAAGGGTGCGAAATTCGAATTGCGTGAAGTGCCGAGTGAAGAACACGGCATGTCGCCCATGCAGATATGGAGCAACGAAGCGCAAGAACGATATGTGTTGGCGATTCCTCCGGAGCGGTTGGAAGAATTCAAAGCGATGTGCGAGCGTGAGCGTTGCCCATTCGCCGTAATTGGCAGAGCAACCGTAGGCGATCAGTTGAGCGTGCACGATGCAGAATTTAACAATCATCCCGTGAACATGCCGCTTTCCGTGTTGTTGGGCAAACCGCCCAAGATGACACGCAAAGTGAAACGCGAGAAAGTGGATCTGCCGAAATTTGATACAAGCAAAATCAAACTGAAGGAAGCCATTACCCGTGTGCTGAGTTTGCCTTCGGTGGCAGATAAAACTTTCCTGATCAGCATCGGCGACCGTACCGTGGGGGGGATGACTGCACGCGACCAGATGGTGGGTCCTTGGCAAGTGCCAGTGGCTGACGTGGCCGTTACGCTGATGGGGTTTAACACCTATCAAGCTGAAGCATTCGCGATGGGTGAACGTACTCCGATTGCGGTGCTCAATGCACCTGCATCAGGCCGTATGGCGATTGGTGAGGCAATCACCAATATCGCCGCTGCAAGTATCGAAAAAATCGGTGATATCAAACTTTCCGCGAACTGGATGGCAGCAGCCGGACACCACGGAGAAGACGCTGCTCTATTTGATACAGTCGCTGCAGTGGGTATGGAGCTGTGCCCTAAGTTGGGTATCAGTATCCCGGTTGGCAAAGATTCGATGAGCATGAAGACGACTTGGAAAGACGGCGATCAGAATAAAGCCGTTATAGCGCCGTTGTCACTGATCGTCACGGCTTTCGCACCCTGCAGTGATGCGCGCAAGACACTTACTCCGCAACTCGTTGCCGACACTGACACTGTCATACTTCTGTTTGATCTGGGAGCAGGCAAGAATCGTTTGGGCGGTTCAGCACTGGCGCAGGTTTACAAACAAATAGGTGATGTTACGCCGGATGTGGATGATGCAAATAAACTGAAAGCTTTTTTTTATCTTATCCAGCGTTTCAATCGAGAAGGTAAATCACTGGCCTACCATGACCGCTCCGATGGTGGCATGCTGGCTGCGCTGTGCGAGATGTCTTTCGTATCTCACATCGGTTTGGATATTCGTTTGGATGAATGCAAAGGTGATGATCTGGGCGCACTTTTCAATGAAGAACTTGGTGCGCTAGTACAAGTTCGTCGTGCTGACTTGGCAGATATCTTTGTGCAATGTGACGAAGCGGGTTTGACCAGTGTGCATGAAGTAGCACGGCTCAATAAGAGTGGAATGATAGAAATATCTCGCGGTGGCAAGAAGTTATTCTGTGAGAATGCAATCACTCTGCGTCGAGTTTGGTCTGAAACAACTTATCAGATGCAGAAACTTCGTGACAATCCTGAGTGTGCGCAGCAAGAGTTTGATTGCATACTTGATGCCAAGGATGTCGGGCTGCATGTGAAGTTGACTTACGATATAAACGAAAACCACCTCCCCAGCCCTCCCCCGGTGAGAGAGGGAGAAAATCTAGAACCCTCTCCCACCGGGGGAGGGCTGGGAGGGGGCGTGTCCGTCCCAAATGCTCCATCCCTAATTCATTCTCGTCCCAAAATCGCCATCCTGCGCGAGCAAGGTGTTAACGGCCAAGTGGAAATGGCTGCGGCTTTTGATCGTGCAGGATTTTCAGCTGTCGATGTCCACATGAGCGACATTATCAGTGGCCGAGTAAAGCTGACTGATTTCAAAGGCGTGGCAGCATGCGGTGGGTTCTCATATGGCGACGTGTTGGGAGCCGGTGAAGGCTGGGCCAAATCAATTCTGTTCAATCCCAGAGCACGCGATGAATTTGAAGCGTTTTTCAAACGCAGCGACACCTTCGCGCTTGGTGTATGTAACGGTTGCCAGATGATGAGCAACTTGCACGAGATCATACCCGGTGCAGAATCCTGGCCACATTTTGCGCGCAACCAATCGGAACAGTTCGAAGCGCGCTTTGTCATGGTTGAAGTGCAAGCAACACCTTCTATATTGTTTGACGGCATGGCAGGAAGTCGTATGCCTATCGTTGTAGCACATGGTGA
>CAIRAO010000198.1 GCA_903876625.1 uncultured Gallionellaceae bacterium
GCAGAATTGGCCTTGATTACTTTATCGTGCGATAAAGTGGGCAACGGCGCTAAATGAAGTTTTTTTCCACCCTTGAGCGGAGTGCTGGAATAGGTGACGTGTCCATCTGCATCAACTCGCTTGTAAATTTCGGATTGCGCGTAGCCGATGAAAAACAAACTCCAAATAGCGAAAAAAAGACGTAGCTTCATAATTCATGAGGTGATGACAATATTGTGAGTATAGGCGAAGGTTATCAGGGAGACAAACGCAAAGACACTACGCCAAATACACCCCTCCCCAATCCTCCCCCGGTGGAAGAGGGTGCTTATTCACAACTCCGGTCGCCGCTTTGCTTCCCTCTCCCACCGGTGGAGGGACTGAGGGAGGGGGAAGTTGGGCAAAACCGCGGGCCATAAAAAAACGGAGCCACCCGGGCTCCGTTCTATCAGCATCAGATATTGCTTAGAGGCTATAGTACATATCGAACTCAACCGGATGAGTCGTCATCCGGATACGATTGACCTCTTCATACTTCAAGTCGATATAAGCTTCAATGAAGTCTTCAGAAAACACACCACCACGAGTCAGGAAAGCGTGATCTTTTCTCAGATGTTCCAAAGCTTCATCGAGTGATGCGCAAACGGTTGGGATCTTTGCATCTTCTTCAGGAGGCAAGTCGTACAGGTTCTTGTCTGCTGGATCGCCAGGGTGGATCTTGTTCTGGATACCATCCAGACCGGCCATCAACAGGGCTGCGAAAGCCAGGTATGGGTTAGCCAGCGGATCCGGGAAACGAGTTTCGATACGGCGTGCTTTGTCGCTCAGAACGTGAGGTATACGGATCGAAGCAGAACGATTCTTTGACGAATAGGCCAACTTGACGGGCGCCTCATAATGAGGAACCAGACGTTTGTAAGAGTTGGTGCCAGGATTGGTAATTGCGTTCAATGCCTTGGCGTGCTTGATAATGCCGCCGATGTAGTACAAAGCAGTTTCAGACAGACCCGCATAACCGTTACCTGCGAACAGGTTTTTGCCATCTTTCCAGATTGATTGGTGAACGTGCATACCGGAACCGTTGTCACCGACAATAGGCTTGGGCATAAACGTTGCAGTCTTGCCGTATTGATGTGCAACATTCAGTACCACGTATTTCAACGTTTGAGTCCAGTCAGCACGCTTGGTCAGGGTATTGAATCTGGTACCCAGTTCGCATTGACCCGCATTGGCAACTTCATGGTGATGAACTTCAACCGGGATGCCGATCTCTTCCAAGGCCAGGCACATTGCAGCGCGGATATCGTTCAGGCTATCAACCGGAGGAACGGGGAAATATCCACCTTTAACGGAAGGACGGTGACCCGTGTTACCACCTTCAAATTTTTCACCGGTAGCCCAAGCGCCTTCTTCCGAATTGACCTTAAGGTAACAGCCGGACATGTCGATCTTCCATTCAACGGAATCAAAAATGAAGAACTCTGGTTCCGGGCCGAAATAAGCTGTGTCACCGACACCGGAAGACTTCAAATAAGCTTCAGCGCGTTTGGCAATGGAGCGTGGGTCACGGTCATAACCTTTGCCGTCGGTAGGTTCGATCACATCGCAGGTCAAAACGAGGGTTGGTTCGTCGAAGAATGGGTCGAGGTAGACAGAATCCGGATCCGGCAAAAGCAACATATCAGAAGCCTGAATGCCTTTCCAACCTGAAATCGAAGAACCGTCGAATGCGTGTCCGCCTTCGAATTTATCGGCGTCGAAATGGGAAATAGGCACGCCAACGTGCTGTTCCTTACCCTTTGTGTCGGTGAAGCGTAGATCGACAAACTTGATGCCCTGTTCTTTAATCATTTTAAGAACGTCGGCGGCTGATTTAGACATACTCGAATCTCCCAAGAAAAATATTTAAGACAAAGCAATTTTTACGACAAAAATTTATATTACAGAAACAAGCCCGATTAAAGCAGTAACTGTGCCAACATCCGGAACCTTGTAGGGGAGGCATTGTGCCATATTTGCCGAATGGATGGGCGGTCATTGCGTGCCCTTGAATTGGGCACATTTATCTGTTGTTGCACTAATTTGGGGCGCTCTTTTGATAGAGCTGAATACTACGAAAGTATTTGTCGTCTGCGGCAATCCGCGAACATATTTGTTGCAGTCTCACGGTGTCAGTCGCGTCATCAAATAATATCTCTGCATCCACTTTGCCGCCCAAATAATGCAAAACAATTCGAGCGGACGGGGGACTCGCCATTCCAAGGCGACTTGCAAGATGGGCGAGAAGAAGATGACGTTGCGGAAGATAGGCAGTGGGCTTGGCTTGCATATCATCTTCCGAATCGATATGGACCATTACATCCATTACGTGATGTTCTTTAACCACCGCTGCGCGCGCAGATTCGGCAATGTAATGACCTTCGGACACGCTTATTTTAGGATCAACGATGATGTGCGCATCAACCAGGGCATTGTCAGCCATTTTGCGTGTGCGCAACTCATGCAAACCCATTACCCCGGGGGTTGACTTCAGAGTATTGCGTATTGACTGTACCGTGGCTTCATCTAAGCCTGTATCAACCAACTCTGCCATCGCATCACGCGCGAAACTTAATCCCATGTGGGCAATCATAATTCCGACTACAGCTGCTGCAACAAGGTCAAGAAAGGTGTAGCCTAAAAGATTGCCGATGATACCCACAATAACAACCAGAGATGAAGCGGCATCAGAACGTGCATGCCAGGCATTGGCTGTGAGCATTTGTGAGCGCACGCGCTGTGCCACGGCCAACATATAACGAAACATTCCTTCCTTTGCCGCAAGAGCAATAAGGGCGAACCATAGCGTAAAGGGTTGCACGGCTTGAACCTGATCAGGGTGCTGCAAACGAATGCCTGCAGCAATCAGCAATCCAACACCGAGTGCAGAAAGGCTGACGCCCAGAATAAGTGAAGCTGCGGTTTCAATGCGAGCGTGTCCATAAGGATGCTCGGCATCGGCATGACGATTGCCATGACGATTCGCGAACAGCACTAGAACATCTGACAGCAAATCGGCAAATGAATGCAGACCATCAGCCATCAACGATTGTGATTTCCCGAAATACCCAGCCAGCACTTGCATGAAAGACAATAGTAAGTTGATGAAAATACTGATCCAGGTGCTTTTCTTGGCGGCAGCATAGCGTTCAGGATTTGCCGGCTCGAACACAGTAGGGATTTCGTTGTTTTGAGGCTGATTATGTTTATTCATAAGCTTTGGGTATAGTGAGTACTCTGCTGTGCAGGATAGCATTAGTGCGGCTATTTATGAACTGAATCGGGAGATTGATATGGGTAATATTTCTGCAATATTGGAAAAGGCAGAAGAACGAGGCAAGCAAATCAATTTATCTTATTCTGGCGCCTTGTTGCCTGAAGAAGCCAATCGGATTTTGCAATTGGCACCGGGAGCAAAATTGATCGATGTGCGATCTCACGCGGAGCTTGAATTTGTGGGGCGAATTCCCAATGCGGTCGAGATTGAATGGGCGACCTATCCCGGAATGAAAGTCAACCCGCATTTTCTCGCCTCACTTCAGCAGCAAGTCGATAAAGAAGCGCTGGTGATGTTCATCTGCCGAAGCGGAACTCGTTCTCACTTTGCCGCCATGGTGGCTGAACAAGCAGGCTATAACGAGGTATACAATGTTCTTGAGGGTTTCGAAGGCGACAAGGATCTGAATGAACAGCGCAATAAATTGAATGGCTGGCGTGCAAACGGACTATCCTGGAAGCAAAGCTAAGCGGAAATATTCCATAAGGCTCGTCGTTCCCGCGAAGAGCATATGACGAGCGGATATTCGGAATAATTCGTTTACACAACGTCGCAGGTTTTTAAAAACCGTTCTGGTGAAGAACAAATACAACGCCTGATGCGACCAGGCAGTAAATTCCAAAAAAAGACCAGCGTCCATTCTCCAGCCAATTTGAAAGCCATTTCAAAGCCAAAAGACCGGCGGCAAAGCTAAACACCATACCTAACAGACTGGGCATAAATATTTGAGTTAAGTCAGTAGTGGTTGCCGGTACTTCATGTTGTTCATGCAATAACCTCATCACTTCGCGCACAATAATGGGCGGAGTCAGCACAACAGCAAGGGCAAAACTGAATGCTTCTATTTTTATTCTGGAAATACCCAATAGCAAACCGGCAGATATCGTGGCACCCGAGCGTGAGAAACCGCGGAAGGGAAGACATATCCCTTGCACGGCACCCACAATGCATGATTCCTTTAAGCCCAATTTACTTTCGTTGTCAGATATAGAACGATTTTTTATGCCGGCAAATAATATCAACATACCAACAACAGCAAGAGAAGTGGCGATCAGATTCATGTTTCCGAAAAGTTGCTCTATTTCAGCATGAGGAATATCTTTCATAAAAAGTTTTTCGATCAAATACTTCAATGTCAGACCAACTACTCCAGTTATCAGGGTGGCACCCGCTATGAGTTTTACAGAATCAATAAATATCTCTTTTGAAGAAAAGAAATTTTCTTTCCACGATTTCCAGAAGTAGAAAATAACTGCAAACATAGTGCCAGTATGTAGCATTACCAGTAAAAGAGTCATTGCTGGCGCGGTTGGATCAAGACCCATTAATTTCTCTGCCACAATAACGTGAGCGGAGCTGGAAACCGGCAAGAGCTCCGCAGCGCCTTGAATGATCGCGAGTATCAGTATTTGCAATAAAGTCATTAATATTAATCCTAAGTCTAAAATTTATAGTTGATGCCTGAAAGAATCTTCCCATTTTTCCAAGGCAATGCGCCGGTTTACCACGCACCGTTCCTCGTCATTCATTTCTACCCAGCGAGTGATTTCCTCAAAAGTACGCAAACAACTGCGACATACATCGTCACCCAAAACGGTGGTGCAATGTCCAGTGCAAGGTGTTTCGGAAGAAATATCTGCGAATGAAGACGATGTGAGGCTATTTTGCATGCGTGTAATTATACCCGCAGCTTAATTCTCGGGTTCGGTCAATCGATTTACAAGTTTGCGCACACGGGGTGCGATCACAAATAATGACGGGAAAGCAATTGGCCAGGCAGTCATAAAACCTTTCAACCATTGTCGGGGCATTTCGGGGGTCAACCCCTGATTGATGATAACGACAGCCCCAGAAATAATCGTCACCATGATGATGGACAATATGCAGGCGAATAACAGATTGCCGTATTTTGCGGGAATTTTCATTACCACACTGTTAGGCCTTGTGATAAACCTGCGCACCCTGCTTTACAAATTCGATGGATTTAACTTCCATACCCTTCGCCAGCGCTTCTGCTTCAGCGATACCTTCTTTCTCGGCAAAGTCGCGAACGTCCTGAGAGATTTTCATCGAACAGAAATGCGGTCCGCACATTGAACAGAAATGAGCAATCTTGGCAGATTCTTTTGGCAGTGTTTCATCGTGAAATTCGCGCGCACGGTCCGGGTCGAGGCCAAGATTGAATTGGTCTTCCCAACGGAATTCGAAACGAGCCTTACTCATGGCATTGTCGCGTACTTGCGCTCCCGGATGACCTTTTGCCAGGTCAGCCGCGTGGGCAGCAATCTTGTAAGCGATGATGCCTTCTTTGACATCCGCCTTGTTCGGCAAGCCTAAATGTTCTTTAGGGGTGACGTAACACAGCATTGCTGTGCCGAACCAGCCGATCATCGCCGCGCCGATGGCTGAAGTAATATGGTCGTAACCGGGTGCAATGTCCATTGTCAATGGTCCAAGCGTATAAAACGGCGCCTCGTGACAAAGCTTTAGTTGCAGATCCATGTTCTCTTTGATCATATGCATCTGCACATGTCCGGGCCCTTCAATCATTACTTGTACGTCATGTTTCCAGGCGATTTGTGTGAGTTCTCCCAGCGTCTTTAATTCACCTAATTGAGCTTCATCATTGGCGTCGTAGATTGAACCGGGACGCAAACCATCACCAAGTGAAAAAGTGACATCATAAGCTTTCATGATTTCACAAATTTCTTCGAAATGCGTATAGAGAAAATTCTCTTTGTGGTGCGCGAGACACCACTTTGCCAAGATAGAACCGCCGCGCGATACGATGCCAGTCATGCGATTGGCGGTCATCGGGATGTATCGCAACAAGACACCGGCGTGAATGGTGAAATAGTCCACACCTTGTTCCGCCTGCTCAATTAACGTGTCGCGGTAAATTTCCCAGGTCAGGTCTTCGGCTTTGCCGTTCACTTTTTCCAGCGCTTGATATATTGGCACAGTACCGATTGGGACAGGCGAGTTACGAATAATCCATTCTCGTGTTTCGTGGATGTGTTTGCCGGTGGAAAGGTCCATCACGGTATCTCCGCCCCAGCGAATCGCCCAAGTCATCTTTTCCACTTCTTCCTGAATGCTGGAACCGAGAGCAGAGTTGCCGATGTTGGCATTGATCTTCACCAGGAAATTACGCCCGATGATCATAGGTTCGATCTCGGGATGATTGATGTTGGCGGTGATAACAGCGCGGCCGGCAGCAACTTCAGAGCGTACAAATTCAGGTGTAATTTGTTTGGGCATAGGTGCGCCAAAATTCTCACCGGGATGTTGCTGCAACAGCATGGCCGAAAGCCCTTCGCGTTTTTGATTTTCGCGAATCGCTATAAATTCCATTTCCGGTGTGATAATGCCTTGGCGGGCATAATGCATTTGTGTCACATTTTTGCCGGGTTTTGCCTTGCGCGGAGTGTGTTGCAGATCAAAACGCATCTCAGCCAAAGCAGGGTCGATCAACCGTTGACGACCATACTCAGAAGTAAGTTGTGCCAACGGTTCAGTATCATTGCGTTCGGCGATCCATGCGGCGCGCATTTCAGCCAAGCCAGAGCGAATGTCGACTTTTACCGAAGGGTCGGTGTAGGGCCCCGAACAGTCGTAAACGTAGATGGGAGCATTGGTTTCTTCACCCGTGTTTGTATGAGTAGAAGTTTGGCTAATTTCACGCATCGGCACCAGGATGTCTGGGCGCGAACCTTGTGCGTAGACCTTGCGTGAATTTGGTAAAGGCTTGATTGCCGCCTCATCTACATGTGCGGAACTGGCTAAAAACTGAGAATTGGCGTTCATTATTTGGTGCTCCATTAAGTGGGGAGCATCAGCTGATGCTTCCCTACGACGGCATTACCCGTACAGGTTCAGAGGGTATGTCTCACTCCGTCAAGCGGAGACCCCTAGCGAGTCACGCAAGTTACTGGAAAGCCTTTTTAAAAGCAAGTGAAGAACAGACGTTGAGCATCGAGGTCACGCTTGCTATACTGAGGGACACAAACAAACAACTATGCTCATTTCGAGCGGAGGATAAACGATATGGAACAAGCCCGCTTTAATATGGTTGAGCAGCAGATTCGCCCTTGGGATGTACTGGATGGGGAAGTATTGGATTTGCTGAAAAAAATTAAACGTGAACATTTTGTACCAATCACACAGCGCGCGCTGGCATTTATGGATCTGGATATACCACTGGGGCATGGTGCCAAGATGTGGCAACCGAAAATGGAAGCCCGCGCCATACAAGCCTTGGCTTTGAAACATAGCGATAAAGTATTGGAAGTGGGTACGGGTAGCGGTTATTTAACAGCATTGATTGCAAACCTTGCCAACCATGTAACAAGTGTAGAAATCGTGCCGGAATTAAGCGCCTTCGCGGAACGTAACTTGGCGTCACTTCATAATGATAACGTGACGCTCGCCGTGGGCGATGCGGCCAATGGTTGGGGCACTACAGAGTATGATGCGGTGGTTTTAACCGGATCTGTGCCGTTGCAACCAATTGGGCTGCTTAAAAATGTGAAAGTGGGCGGGCGTTTGTTTGCAGTGATTGGCGATGCGCCAGCGATGAAAGCTTGCTTGATCAAGAAAGTATCTGCAGATAAATTCGATACGGCCACTTTGTTCGAATTCAGCGTGGAACCTTTGAAGAACGCGCAACAACCCCAACGATTTGTTTTTTGAATAAGGGTTGAAATTGCCCAGGTTGGACAAACTTTGTCCTTCAATAATTAATTAGAAACTTGCTGTAATACTGAAAATCTAATTTGCTTTGCCAGGTGTACAGAAAATGAAATTATCAAAAATAGCACTATTTGTAATCACCACCTTTACTGCTACTCCTTTGCTCGCAGCAGATTTACTTGAAACGTATCGTGCTGCATTAAGCCAGGATCCGACAATCGCTTCCGCACGGGCTTCTCAACAAGCGGGAAAAGAAAAGCTTACACAAGGTCGATCCACACTATTACCTAGCATCAATTTGAGCGCAAACGTGATGCAAAACCAGATGTCGATTTCAGGACTTCCTGTAGCATTTCCAACAACGAATTACCAAACTTCCAGTGGAACGGTAAGCCTTTCTCAGCCCCTGTTCAGACAACAGAACTGGGAGAGCTATTCAGAATCTGAAATTCAAGTTGCAATTTCAGACGCCCAATACAATCAAGCACAACATGATTTGATTTTGCGAGTTGCTCAAAGTTATTTTGATGTGTTGATAGCGCAAGATACGGTGGAGCTTGCCGGAGCCCAAAAACAGGCGATTGCCGAGCAACTCAATCAAGCCAAGAGAAATTTTGAAGTCGGTACCGCCACGATTACGGATACCTATGAAGCACAGGCTCGCTTCGATCTTACGGGGTATCAGGAAATTACAGCGGCAAGCAATCTCGAAGTAAAAAACCGCGCATTGCAACAAATTACCAACGCGGTGCCCGGCGAGTTGCGCAAATTGGGTAGTGAACTTAAATTGGAAGACCCCCAACCCGCAGATGTAGAGAAATGGGTAGCAGATGCATTGCAGCACAACATTCAAATCTCGATTGCTCAAGCGGCTGAAGAAATATCTGATAAAGAAATGACACGAACTATGGGTGGTCATTTGCCAACGCTCGATCTGGTGGCCAATTATACAAAAAATCTGTCTAACCCAACGATTGTATCGGGTGGTGCACCAATAAATAGTACTTCAGATACGACAATCGCGTCAGTCGGGTTGCAATTCAACATGCCACTTTTTCAGGGTGGGGTAACGCAGTCGAAATATCGTGAAGCAGAGGCCGGTCGTGAGAAAGCCAAGCAAGATTTGGAAAATGCGCGACGAACTGTAGCTGTGCAAACTCGCCAAGCCTACCTTGGAGTGGTAAGTGGAATAGCGCAAGTTAAAGCGTTGCGACAGGCTTTGAAATCGAGTGAGAGTTTGCTGGAGTCAAGCAAACTTGGTCAGAGCGTTGGAGTTAAAACCAATCTGGACGTTTTGAATGCCCAACAACAACTTTATTCAACTCGCCGTGATTTGTATCAGGCAGAATACAACTATTTGCTCAGCAGACTGCATCTAAAAGATGCAGTCGGAACGTTAGGTGAAGAAGATCTGAGCGCTGTAAATATCACGTTACATTAAAGCATTAGAAATATTGTTTTTCTTAATTTTCTTATTTCTCAGCAAGTTAGTTTTAGGATAACCCCCTCCCTTATTCCCCCGGAGGGAGAGGGAAGCGACAGGCACATACTGTTTCGGAGTTGCGAATTTACTCCCTCGCCCTCCGGGGGAAGGTTGGGGAGGGGGTAAGTTATTGAATAGTATTGATCACCAGAAGCAGAGCCTTTTCAGTCGCGCCCTGATTTGATTTCACGAAGTTCAACCCTGCCGCAGACATAGCTTTCATCTTTTCCGGCGCAGAAAATAAATCTTTAACTGCCACCACAAGTTCTTGAGCATCAGTCACTCTTCTAGCTGCCCCACATTCTGTAGCCAGCTGGCTGGCTAGATCAAAATTATAAGTGTGAGGCCCTATCAATACAGGTTTGCCGACGGCAGAAGCCTCTATCAAATTTTGCCCACCAAACGCTAGCAGACTGCCTCCAATGAAGGCAGCATCGCAGGAAGCGTAGTAGGCAAACATTTCACCCATTGAATCACCCAAAACAATTTGAGTGTCAGGATGAATAGTTTCATTGCTACTGCGACGTTGAAATTTGAAACCACCATTCTCGATCAGTGAAGCGACTTCATTAAAGCGTTGGGGATGGCGCGGGACAATAATAGTAAGCAAATTGGGAATTTGAATTTCTTTGAGCTCGGAAAGAATTAGAATTTCTTCACCCTCGCGCGTGCTGGCAGCCAGAAAAATTTTGCGTTCAACGCCGAAAAAAGTTCTCAGATGTTTACCCAACTCAATCATGGCATGAGGTGGTTCGATATCAAACTTCAAATTACCCATTATTGAGACATTTTCAGCGCCTAAAAATCGAGAGGATTTAGGTGTGGAGAGACAATTGAAAACTGAAGAGATGTGGGCACAAGC
>CAIRAO010000199.1 GCA_903876625.1 uncultured Gallionellaceae bacterium
CTGCAGATTTGGTTCCGCTAGTAAAGACCGCATTTACAACTGATATGACTCCTATGATTAAAACCGCACTGACAACAGACCTTGTTCCGATTGTAAAAACTGCCTGGAAGACTGATGCTGGTTCTGCAATTAAAAAAAGTTGAAGTGACTTGCAATACACCATTCTTGTAATTTGAGAAAGTGATTGCAAATGGGCTTGTTGGGTAGATGAAATTTTGCAATATTTCGATTGCAACCCTGAACTAAGAATATAGGGCACAACCTAACTAGATTATCGAATGACCTAGACGGATATTTGGCTGACTGCTGTAAGTATCCCCTGCAAAATTGCAGTTGGCGGCGGAGGGCAACCGGGTACCGTGACATCCACAGGAATGACGTTGGCAATTTTGCCGCAACTTGCGTAGTTCTCACCGAAAATTCCGCCATCGCAACCGCAATCGCCAATGGCGACCACCAACTTGGGATCAGGCGTGGCATCGTAGGTTCGCTTGAGTGCAATTTCCATGTGCCGCGACACAGGGCCGGTAACCAACAACATGTCTGCATGGCGCGGACTGGCGACGAAATGTATGCCCAATCCTTCAATATTGTAATAGGCATTATTGAGGCAGTGAATTTCAAGTTCACAACCGTTGCAGGAACCGGCATCAACATGGCGTATCGCCAGTGCGCGTCCGACGTGATGCAGAATTTTTGCGTTGATCTGCTGTATTTCACTGCGTAAAGCATCATCCCGCTGGGGTGGGGCTTCGGTTTTGTTGCCGGTGCGTAGAATCTGTTTGATGATCTGCAGCATGGCTAAAGGTCCACTCCGCTGTAACTCAAGTTGAACGATTTGTTAATGAGCGGGAAATCGGGCACGATGTTATCCATGATGGCGTGCTCCAATACCGGCCAGTTTTGCCATGAAGGATCGTGCGGATGAAGCCGGTGAATGCGATTGTTTTCACCCACATGCAAGGCGATCATAATTTCTCCTCTCCAACCCTCAACCCAGCCGATACCAAGCGTTCCTTCCTTTGCACTTCCAATAACAGTTAACAATTCACTTGCCGGGAGTTTTTCTATCATCACAAGAATCAGGCGGATCGATTCGAAGATTTCTTCAAAGCGCATCGTGACACGTGCAGCCACATCGCCATTGCGGTGGGTGACCATATTCACATCAAGCTGATCGTAAGGAACGCAAGGGAACTGCGCGCGTGCATCCCAAGCTTGCCCACTGGCGCGTCCGGCCAAACCGGTCAGTCCAAGTTGCGCGGCGAGATCGGGTGCAACGTGGCCTGTCGTCAGGAAGCGATCTTGCATACCGGCATGTTCGTCGTAAATTTCTTTTAAAATAATCGTTTCGTGCTTGATGTGGTTTAAGGTTTCCGCAATTCGTAGTAACCCGCTTTTGTCTATATCGCATGCTACACCTCCTGGCAAGATACGATCCATCAGGTAACGATGGCCAAATAGTTCGCCGTTCATGCGCAACAAATCTTCCTTGAGTATCCAAAATTGAGAAAAACCGAAAGTCAATGCGGCATCATTTCCAAGATAGCCGAGATCGCCAAGATGATTGAGCAAACGCTCCAATTCGAGAAAAAGTGCACGAAGCCAAAGTGCGCGCAGTGGAGGCGTGGTGAGAGTTACGCTCTCCACGGCTTGCGCGTAAGCCCAGGCATATCCAACCGTGGTATCACCGGAAATACGTCCTGCCAGTTTCGCGCCTTGCTGCAGGTTCATGTTCTCGAAGCGCTTTTCGATGCCCTTATGTTTGTAACCCAGATGTTCTTCTAGTTTTAAAACGCGTTCTCCAACCACGGAAAATCTGAAGTGTCCGGGTTCGATAATCCCGGCATGAACAGGGCCGACTGCGATTTCGTGCACACCCTTGCCTGTGACTGTGACGAAAGGATAGTTGTCATCCTTAGGTGGAAAGCGGGAATTCATGTTGAACGATTTGCGTAAAGGATGAACATCGCCAGGCCACGCCGCATGGCGTAACCATTTGCGATGGTCACCACCTTCGGTTGAATGCAGTCCCAGCATATCAGCTACGCTGCGCTGCATGCGGTTGGCCGCGGGAAACAATACACTCATATCCGGGAAGGCGGGTTTTGTCTGGTCGACCGGCAGAGTTAGTACCAGCATACCGTCTGCGCACAATAGTGCGACATGAAGAGCGTAACTGCTATCCTTTTCTGTTTCGTCGCTACCCCAAAGTGCGACCAATTTGCCGCCGGCCTTTTTTACTTGCTCGCCTAGAGAGCACAGTTCTTGTGCATTGATGGCGCCGTGCCAAATAGGCATTGCGCCAGGCAATTTTGGAAAGGTCGAAGTGAAGGCGTCCAGTTTCATATGGGTGCCTTAACAAATTCGAAGTTTGCCCAAATGCAAGGCGCGAGTAAATTTTCGCGGCGCGCGTAAGGACGATATGTAAGCAAGAAAATTTTTGAGCAACACAGCAGTTGGGATGAAATTTGAGTTTTTGAGGTATCCATCACATTATCCAATCAACGCCGTCGCTTGACGATACCACGCGGCAAGATAAGGCGGAATATACAGGCCAAGTAGCAACACAAGCAGCAAATGCAAAAACACCGGGATCAGTGCAGGTGGATGCGGTAAACGTTCACCGGTGGTTTCACCAAATACCATTAATTGCATGCGCCCGAAAATTGCAGCAAAGGCAACACCCAACGCAATAAGCAGGAAGGGCATAGTCCAAGGATAAGCATGCATCGCGGTGGTGAGTATCATGAATTCGCTGGTGAACACACCGAACGGCGGCATGCCGAGAATCGCCAACGTACCCAGCGCCAGACCCCAGCCGACCGTGGGGCTGGTTTTGATGAGGCCGCGTATGTTATCCATTAATTGAGTGCCTGATTTTTGCGCGGCATGACCAACAGTAAAGAAGATCGCAGACTTGGTCAGGCTGTGCACGGTCATATGCAACATACCTGCAAAGGTCGCCACTGGTCCGCCCATGCCGAAGGCGAAAGTCATCAGTCCCATATGTTCAATTGAGGAATAGGCAAACATGCGCTTCACATCTTTTTGGCGGGATAGAAAGAAGGCAGCCATCACCACACTTAGTAGTCCGAAGCCCATCATCAAATTACCCGCAAAATGTGAACCGAGTGCACCATCGACCAATACTTTGGAACGTACCACTGCATACAGAGCAACATTCAACAGCAGGCCGGAAAGTACAGCCGACACCGGTGTAGGACCTTCGGCGTGAGCATCCGGTAGCCAGTTGTGAAGCGGTGCCAGTCCGACCTTGGTGCCGTAACCAACCAGCAAGAAAACAAAAGACAAGGATAGAACAGTTGGCTCGAGTTGTGTCTTTACCCCGTTGAGATGCGTCCACAGAAGCGCAGTGCCGCCAGCACCGAGAATTTTCTCTGCGGCGAAATACAGCAAGATCGTGCCGAAAAGTGCTTGCGCAAGGCCAACGCCACACAGGATGAAATACTTCCAGGCCGCTTCGATGCTGGCTGGCGTGCGATACAGCGACACCAGCAAAACAGTGGTAAGCGTGGCCGCTTCCATTGCCACCCACAGGATACCCATATTGTTTGTCAGCAACGCCAGCAGCATGGTGAAACTGAACAACTGATACATGCTGTAATACAGACGCAACATGTTCACAGTAAGTTTACCGTGATGTTGTTCGATGCGCATGTAAGGACGAGAAAACAGCGAAGTTGTAAAGCCGACGAAGGCCGTTAATGCGACCAGAAACACATTGAAAGCATCAACGAAAAATTGCTCGTCCCAAACGCTAAAGGAGCCACTAGAGATTACACGTACTGTAAGTGCAACCGCTGCGACCAAGGTACAAAAGCTCATTGCCGAATTTATTTCCGGCGCATCCTTACGGGTGCCGAAAAGTGCCAGAAGTAAGCCGCCCAGCAGCGGAATGCCCAATACCCAGAATATTTCCACGTCAGTCTTCTTTCAACTTTTCCATATGCTTTAAATCCAGGCTGTCAAAGGCGACGCGGATCTGGAAGAAGAAAATACCCAGGATGAACATCCCCACCAGCACGTCCAGCGCGATGCCCAGTTCCACCACCATCGGCATACCGTAGGTGGCGGAAGTTGCGGCAAAGAACAGGCCGTTTTCCATGGCGAGAAAACCCACCACCTGAGGCACCGCCTTGCTGCGAGTAATCATCATTAGAAAAGAAAGTAATACGCTGGCCATGGCGATACCCAGTGTGCTTTTGGTGATGGTGCCTGCCATTTGCGAAATGGGTGCGGCCAGATTAAACGCGAATACGACCAATGCCAAGCCGATGAGCATAATGGTCGGAATGTTGAACATGGTCTCCACATCCCATTTGATATTTAACTTATGTATCAAGCGATGCAATATCCATGGTAATAATATTACCTTTAACAGTAGCGTGAGTCCTGCGGAGTAGTAAAGATGATCTTGATTAGAGGAATACGCGACTACTGCAGTACTGATGCTGAGTACCACACCCTGCAAGGCAAACAAATTGATCAAAGTCAGGATGCGGCGTTGCGACAGCATGGAGAAGGCGACGAGCAGCAACAATGCTGCACACATGTTGATAATTTGTGAAGTGAACGGAATGTTTACAATGGGATTCATATTCCCATCTCCAACAGGAAATGGGTCAACAGGCCCAACACGGCCAACAGGAAGGCTGTGCCCATGAATTCCGGTACGCGAAAAATGCGCATCTTTGCTGTTAAAGTTTCCAGCAATGCCAAACCGGCACCGCCGATCAGAAGCTTTATAAATACTAACAACGATGCGAGTGGCAAGGCTCCCCAGTCACCGCTTTCTGCGATACCCCAAGGGAAAAACAGAGCGATACCTATTGTCATATAGGCGAGCAGTTTTAGCGCGCTGGCCCATTCCACCAGTGCCAGATGGCGTGCGGAATATTCCAGAATCATGGCCTCGTGGATCATGGTGAGTTCAAGGTGAGTAGTGGGATTGTCCACTGGCACGCGGGCGTTTTCTGCAAGTAGCACCATAATGAAAGCGACGCCGGCAAAAGTCATGCTGGGATACAACACGAACTGTTTATGTGCCAGTGTTTCCACGATGGTGATGAGAGAAGTCGAGTGGCTGATCGTGGAAGCTGTAAAAAGTACCATCAGAAGTGCAGGTTCGGCAAGGAATCCAACCAGCATTTCGCGCCGCGCACCCAGCGAACCGAAGGCAGTACCAATATCCATTGCTGCCAGCGAGATAAACACGCGTGCCAGTGCGAAAATTCCAACCAGCGCAATCACATCGACTGCAGGAGATAGAGGTAAGTCAGTGGCCAATACGGGTACCAATGCTGCTGCAAGCCACATGCTGGAGAACAAAATATAAGGTGTCGCGCGAAACAGGGGCGAGGCGTTGTGAGCCAACACCGCATCCTTGTAGAACAATTTAATCAGATTGCGAAAGGGCTGCAGCACCCCTGCACCGCTGCGGTTTTGCAGCATCGCGCGGCACTGATTGATCCATCCGAGCAAAAGCGGAGCAGCCAGTAGAAGCAGCATATTTTGCACAAGCTGAAATAGTATCGCTGTGATATTCATATTTAACGAAGGCCTCGCGCAGCGTTCGTTCGCCTCCTCGCCCGCTGGGAGAGGATTGAGGTGAGGGAAATAGGCATATTCTTGATCATTAAAATATTTTCTAGGTAGGCCTATTGTACAAATGCCAGCAAGGCCAACAAGGTAACAAAGCTATAAAGCAAGTAAACATGAATGCGGCCATGCTGAAGCTTGCCCACCTGATTGCCAATCTTCTCGTTTAGCACTTTGATAGGGACATAGAACAGCTTCCATAAAAGGTCTTGCGTTTCTGAATGGTAATGCGGATGCAGGTCGAAGGGAGTTGGCACTTCTTTGATAAATCCCATAAACCATTCGAATATTTTCCGTATAGGCTGACTAAAACCTTCAGCACTATCTTGCATGCGCGTGGTTTGCGCGGGGTAGCCGCAATCCCATGCGGGGCCCCGCCGCAGGCGTCCGTGATAATACTTTTTCACTATCAACATGGTGAGTACACCGCCCGTTACCATGAGAAACAGCAAAATCAGGGGCCCGTAACTGGCTCGTTCAGCATTGATCGGAGTGAGTAGCAACCATCCGGTTTTTACCGCGCTGATACCAAGCGAGTGATGAACCAGCATTTCGGTTACATAGTCCAGTTGCAGGATAACGAGTGTGGGGAAAATGCCGAGCGCAATACAAGCGACAACCATGCATATCATACCGATGCGTTCCCAGATACCTGCATCATGGATTTCAGTGTCTTGAAGATGTGCCAGATTTTCGTCGCGTGGTCGGCCCAGAAAAATCACACCGTAAAATTTGACCATCACATAGCCGGACAAGGCAGCCGCCAGCACTAGTGCAGCAGCGGCAATTGGCACCAGCATGTTGAGATAGGGCTGCGGCAATCCGGGGGACAACAAAAAAGCCTGCAACAGCAGCCATTCCGAGACGAACCCATTCAGTGGCGGTAGACCTGCTGCAGCCAGCGTACCCACCAACATCAGCAAAGCGAGTTTGGGCATTTTGTGAATCAGGCCCCCCAGTTTACCGATACGGCGTTCGCCGGTGGCGTGGAGTACCGAGCCAGTACCGAGAAAAAGAAGACCTTTCATAAAGGCATGATTCAGTGAGTGATACAAAGTCGCGGTGAGAGCCAGTGCCGCCAGTGCATCTTTGTTGAATGCATAGAATATCTGCGTGAGGCCGATCCCGACCAGAATAATGCCGATGTTTTCTATGGAGGAATAAGCAAGTAATCTTTTCATGTCCACCTGCACGGACGCAAAAAAAACGCCGAACAAAGCGGTGATCAATCCTAACGTAAGTGCGACCACTCCCCACCACCACAATTGAGTACCCAGCAAATCAAAGGTGATGCGCAGAATGCCGTAGATGGCAGTCTTCAACATGATGCCGCTCATCATCGCTGAAACTGGCGAAGGCGCTGCCGGATGTGCCTCTGGTAACCATGCATGCATTGGGAGGATACCTGCTTTGGCACCGAATCCGAAAAGTGCCAGCAGGAAAGTGATGCTTGCCCAGAAAGAGGACAAGTGCGAATGGCGCATCGTGTCAAAGGAGTAATCCCCATGACCGCCTTGCAATACCCCGAAGCTCATCAATATGGCGATGGCGCCGATATGCGCGATGAGCAGATAGAGGAATCCGGCACGGCGCACTTCAGGTTGGTCGTGGTCAGTTGTGACAAGAAAGTAAGATGATAACGCCATACTCTCCCATGCCACCATAAATAGATAGGCATCGTCAGCAATGAACACCAGCGCCATGGCAGCCAGAAAAATATGGTATTCGAGACTCAGCAACGCCAAGTTGCCACGTTCCATGTGAAGAAAATAGCCTGCTGAAAAAAGAGAAATACCGATACTGGCTCCGCCGAGCAACAGCAGGAAAAAAGAGGAGAGCGCATCCATGCGCAAGTGGAAAGGAAGGTCAGGCAGACCTAGTGGCAGAATCGCAACACTTGTTTCGGTTAAGCCTCCAAGTCCAGATAGCGCCAGTAAGAGAGAAGCAATAGCTCCTGCAGGAAAAATAAACTGCGTGATGATCTTGGTATTTCGCAGCAACAACCCGGCAATGCCGAGCATCAGCCAAGTTACCACCACGCCCAAGGCAACATCAATGGGCAATACACCAAATTGATCGAACACTGATTCTCAGACCCCCGATGGGCGCGGATTATAGACCTGTTGGGGAGTGAAAAGAATCCCCACGTTTGTAAGTTGGTATAACAATCTATTTGATGCGCATTCCCAATTGTGCGCCTTCATCAGGGCTTAAAATAAACAATCCCGGGGTTTCACCGGAAGCTGCCAGCACCATGCCCTCAGACAATCCGAATTTCATCTTGCGCGGGGCGAGATTGGCAACCATGACGGTCATGCGTCCTTTAAGTTTTTCAGGATCATAAGCTGATTTGATTCCGGCGAACACTGTACGCGGTTGCGCTTCACCAATGTCCAATGTGAGTTTCAACAATTTCTCAGCACCTTCCACAAGTTCGGCGTTGACGATATTTGCTACGCGCAAATCGACTTTGCTGAATTCATCGATGCTGATGGTTTCGGCGATAGGAGTAATTGGTAGTTGAGTGGTTGTCGGTTCATTCATGGGTTGCAGACTTTCCTGATTGGCAATGACCATCGCGTCGATCAGTTTGGGATCGAGGCGGACGGCTAAGTGTTGATAGTTATTAATATTGTGTCCAGTCGGTAATGGTAGCCATTCTTCACTCCATGTCAGGGACGGTATATTCAGAAAACTTTCGACTTGTTTTGCCAGTTCGGGAAGCACAGGTTTTAAATATAGTGTTAAATCGCGAAACTGGGTCAATGCAGTTGAACATACTTCACGTAGTTCATTATCTTTACCTTCCTGCTTTGCCAGTTCCCAAGGCTTTTTCTCTGCAATATATTGGTTTGCAACATCGGCAAGACGCATAATTTCGCGCAGGGCACGACTGAAGTCGCGTTGTTCAAAGCAATGAGCGATCTCGCCATTTTGAAATGCGGATTGAAATTCGGCAGTGGCTACTGAATTCGTATGGCCCAATTTTCCGTCAAAACGTTTGCTGATAAAGCCAGCACAACGACTTGCGATATTGATATATTTTCCGATCAGATCACTGTTCACCTTTGCTACAAAGTCATCAAGGTTCAGGTCGATATCTTCCATCGTGCCATTGAGTTTTGCCGCGTAGTAGTAACGCAGATATTCCGTATTCTTGATGTGGTCGACATAGCTGCGTGCGGTTATGAAAGTGCCACGCGACTTGCTCATTTTCTCGCCGTTGACGGTGAGGAATCCGTGGGAGAACAATTTTGTCGGGGTGCGAAATCCAGCATGATGCAACATGGCGGGCCAGAAAAGCGCGTGGAAATATAAAATGTCCTTGCCAATGAAGTGGTACAACTCGGTGTCAGACCCTTGCTTCCAGTACTCGTCGTAGCTGAAACCCTTGATATTGCACAACTGCCTGAAACTTCCCATGTACCCCACAGGCGCATCAAGCCAAACGTAAAAATATTTCCCAGGTGCATCGGGTATTTCAAAGCCGAAATAGGGCGCATCCCGGGAGATATCCCAGTCGCTCAGTTTATTCTCGCCTTCGGTGCCCAGCCATTCTTGCATCTTGTTGGCAGCCTCGGGTTGCAGAGAACCGCTGCGTGTCCACTCGCGCAAAAATTGCTGACAGCTGGCGGCAGATAGTTTGAAAAAGTAATGGTCAGAGTTTCGCAGTTCGGGTTTGGCCCCCGACACAGCTGAATAGGGATTGATTAAATCAGTAGGCGCATAGGCAGCGCCGCAAACTTCGCAATTGTCACCGTACTGATCTTTGGCATGGCATTTCGGACATTCGCCCTTGATGAAGCGGTCGGGCAAAAACATATTTTTGACAGGGTCATAAAATTGCTCAATGGAGCGAACTTCGATCAACCCTTTGGCCTTGAGGGACTTATAAATGGTTTCAGAGCAAACCCTGTTCTCGTCAGAATTGGTCGAGCCGTAGTTGTCGAATTCGACATGGAAGGAGGCGAAATCGTTATAGTGTTCCTGCCACACACGAGCAATCAATTGCTCTGGCGTAATTCCTTCTTTTTCAGCGCGCAGCATGATGGGCGTGCCGTGTGTGTCATCCGCGCAGACGTAATGGCAAGTGTTGCCACGCATTTTTTGGAAGCGTACCCAAATGTCGGTCTGGATATATTCAACCAGATGGCCGAGGTGGATACTGCCGTTTGCGTAAGGCAAGGCTGAGGTGACTAATATTTTGCGGGGCATGTTGCTTGTATCCTTAAGTAAGACCCGATTGTAGCAAAACCCGCACACGTCTGCGGAATTGGGTAAAATTACGCCCTTGTTGGTTCACGCATGAATGGGAAATAAATATGAGTTTTACTGAATCAGATGTACAAACCGCGCTTAAACAATTGACCGATCCTAATACCAAAAAAGATTTTGTGGCGGGCAAGTCGGTGAAAAATGTGAAGGTCGTTGGCAACGATGTGACACTGGATATTCAATTGGGCTATCCGGCGAAAAGCGTGTGGGCAGAGATCAAAACGTTGGTTGAGACACACCTGCGAGGCGCATTGACAGGAGCGGGCAAGATTGATGCAACCGTCACCAGTAAAGTCGTGCCGCACGCAGTGCAGCGAGGCGTGAAACTGGTCGATGGTGTGAAGAACATCATTGCAGTCGCTTCTGGCAAGGGCGGAGTTGGCAAATCGACTACCGCAGTGAATCTGGCTTTGGCATTATCGGCAGAAGGTGCTCGCGTCGGTATGTTGGATGCTGATATCTACGGACCCTCGCAACCCATGATGCTCGGCATTACCGGGCAACCGGTGTCTAAAGACGGGAAGTCGATGGAGCCGATGTCTGGTCACGGCATTCAGGCCATGTCTATCGGATTTATGATACAGGGCGACGATGCGCCGATGATCTGGCGGGGACCAATGGCAACACAAGCCATGGAACAATTGTTGCGCCAAACTTCTTGGGATAATTTGGATTATTTGGTTATCGATCTACCTCCGGGTACGGGCGATATTCAACTTTCCTTGTCGCAAAAAGTTCCGGTGACAGGTGCGGTGATTGTTACCACTCCTCAGGACATTGCCTTGCTCGATGCAAGAAAAGGGCTGAAGATGTTCGAAAAAGTCGATGTAAAGATCATCGGCCTGGTCGAAAATATGAGTACGCATATTTGTTCCAAGTGTGGTCATGAGGAACATATTTTCGGTGCTGGCGGTGGCGCAAAAATGTGTGCGGATTATGGTACAGAATTATTGGGCTCGCTACCGCTGGATATTCAAATACGGGAACAGGCGGATTCGGGGACACCTACTGTGGTTGCTGATCCGGATGGGGCTATCGCAAAAGTGTATAAACAAATCGCACGGCGAGTAGCGATCAGAGTTGCGGAAATGGCACAGGATCACAGTGCGTCTTTCCCGAAAATTGTTGTACAAAATACATGATCTCCTTCACCCAAGCCCTCTAGGTGAAACAACTAGCCATTCGACTAAGCACGATAAAACCGTTCAGATTGCTGGTTACCCCCGAGGGAGAGGATGGAGTAGTAATTTTTGAGGATGTGAATTTATGAGCATCAAATCGGATAAATGGATACGCCGCATGGCAGAGCAGCATGGCATGATCGAGCCGTACTCGCCGACGCAAGTTAAAGAAGTCGATGGGAAAAAGATCGTTTCTTATGGAACATCAAGCTATGGTTATGACATTCGTTGCTCGCGAGAATTCAAGCTGTTCACGAATATCAACAGCACTATTGTCGACCCGAAAAATTTCGATCCCAATTCCTTCGTCAACGTTGAAGCCGATTATTGCATCATTCCACCCAACTCCTTTGCCTTGGCTCGCACCGTAGAGTATTTTCGAATTCCGCGCAGCGTGCTGACCGTGTGTCTGGGTAAATCGACCTATGCCCGTTGCGGCATCATCGTTAATGTGACCCCTTTCGAGCCTGAATGGGAAGGTTATGTCACCTTGGAATTTTCAAATACTACACCGCTGCCCGCGAAAATTTACGCCAACGAAGGTGTTGCACAGGTGTTGTTCTTCGAGAGCGATGAAGTGTGCGAGACTTCTTACAAGGACCGTGGTGGCAAGTATCAAGGGCAGCAAGGTGTGACGCTGCCAAAGATGTAATGCCACACCGAAAGAAAATAATCTGGCGTTCTCCCACTGGAGAAGTGATCGCTTGCGTGGAAAAAAACAAGGTCCTGCAAGAAAATCTTGTCGAGATTCGCCAGATTTGCCAAGACGCGTTGGAAGATGCCGTTCTGATGGGATGCGATGAGC
>CAIRAO010000200.1 GCA_903876625.1 uncultured Gallionellaceae bacterium
GGATAGTTTAGTAAAGTTAGTCACTCTGTAGGAGCGCAATTCATTGCGCGACAGGTTTAAAACAATCGCGCAATGAATTGCGCTCCTACATTTTGATTAAGCAAAATTTGCGTAGTAGGTCGGAAAAACAGTTTTTTGAGTATTTTATTATTTAAATAGGAAGCTAAAATGAAAATCGCAGTTTTGCCGGGAGACGGCATCGGAACAGAAATCGTTGCCCAAGCAGTTAAAGTATTGGAAGCCTTGCGCAAGGATGGCGAGAAGATCGAATTGGAATATGCTCACATCGGCGGTGCAGGGTATGACGCAGCAGGCGACCCGCTGCCGGAAGCAACGCTGAAATTGTCCAAAGAATCTGATGCCGTATTACTGGGAGCCGTTGGCGGATATCAATATGATACCTTGGCGCGTCCTTTGCGCCCTGAACAGGGTTTGTTGCGTATTCGCAAAGGCTTGGGTTTGTTCGCCAACTTGCGTCCGGCGAGGGTCTATCCCGAGTTGGTGAACGCCTCGACTTTGCGCGCAGAGGTCGTCTCCGGTCTGGATATTTTGATTTTGCGTGAACTCACCGGCGATATTTATTTTGGTCAACCGCGTGGAATTCGTACTTTGGATAGCGGCGAGCGCCAAGGCTTCGATACCATGCACTATTCAGAGTCGGAAGTGCGCCGCATTGCGCATGTCGGCTACCAGATCGCGCTGAAGCGCAACAAAAAACTGTGTTCGGTGGACAAAGCCAACGTGCTGGATACCAGTATGTTCTGGCGCGAGATCGTGACAGAAGTGGCGAAGGAATACCCGCAAGTCGAGACCTCGCACATGTATGTGGATAATGCAGCGATGCAACTGGTGCGCTTTCCAAAACAGTTTGATGTGATCCTTACCGGGAACATATTTGGAGATATCCTGTCTGACGAGGCATCCATGCTGACAGGCTCTATCGGTATGCTTCCATCTGCTTCTCTGGACTCAAACAACAAAGGGCTGTATGAGCCCAGCCATGGCTCTGCTCCAGACATTGCCGGTAAAGACATCGCCAATCCGCTGGCGACCATATTGTCTGTGGCGATGATGATGCAATACACCTTCGGTCGTGCCGATGTTTCACAGCGCATCGAAACCGCAGTCCATAAAGTGTTGCATCAAGGTCTGCGTACGGGAGATATCTTTGAGGCAGGTATGCAAAAGATCGGCTGCTCGGCGATGGGTGATGCGGTCGTTAAGGCGCTATAAAATCAGAAAAACATTTTGCCACAGAGTACAACAGAGATCACAGAGGTAAAACAAACGGTTGCAACGAGATCACGATTTACCTGTTGGGCAAGTCCTTGAAAGAGTGATTTTCCTTCACTCTCTCTGTGTTCTCCGTGGCATGAATTAAGTTTTTAAGATTAAAAGGAAAGACATGAAAGTTGGTTTAATCGGTTGGCGCGGCATGGTGGGTTCGGTGCTCATGCAGCGTATGCGCGAAGAAAAAGATTTCGATCTGATCGATGCGGTGTTTTTTACCACCTCCAATGCGGGCGGCGAAGCCCCCATTGAAGGGCGCGGAGTGGCGCTGAAAGATGCGCATGATCTTGCTTCGTTGCAAGCTATGGATACCATCATCTCCTGTCAGGGCGGTGATTACACCACCGAAATTTTCCCCAAGCTGCGCGCAGCGGGTTGGCAGGGTTACTGGATCGACGCCGCTTCCACGCTGCGCATGCAAGACAACGCAGTCATCATCCTTGATCCGGTCAATCTTGATCTGATCAAGAAGTCACTTGCCAGTGGCGGCAAAAACTTTATCGGTGGAAACTGTACCAATAGCATTCTGCTGATGGGCTTGTGCGGTTTGTTCCGTGCCGATCTGGTGGAATGGGTTTCGTCAATGACCTACCAGGCTGCCTCAGGAGCCGGCGCGCAAAATATGCGTGAACTGCTGAATCAAATGGGCGTGGCGCATGCTTCCGTGGCTGATCTATTGGCAGACCCGAAGTCGGCTATTTTGGAAATCGACCGCCGCTTGGCGGAAACCCTGCGTTCTGCGGACATGCCCACCGAGAATTTTGGTGTGCCACTGGCTGGGAGCCTGATTCCCTGGATAGACAAACAGCTCGACAATGGCCAATCCAAAGAAGAATGGAAGGGACAGGCCGAAGTCAACAAGATACTGGGAACGAGTAAACGTATTCCCGTAGATGGCTTGTGTGTGCGCATAGGCGCGATGAGATGCCACAGCCTGGCGTTAACGCTCAAGTTGAAAGCGGACTTGCCGTTAAGTGAAATAGAAACCCTGATCAAGGGCGGCAACCCCTGGGTTAAATTCGTACCGAACCAACGCGAGATCTCGGTGCGTGAACTTACCCCGGTTGCTGTCACAGGCAAACTGGAGGTGGCAGTCGGTCGCGTGCGCAAAATGGAACTGGGGCCGGAGTATGTGACAGCTTTCGTTTGCGGAGACCAATTACTGTGGGGTGCAGCAGAACCGTTACGCAGAATGTTACGTATTTTGTTGGGCAAATAAACCTGAGTGAGCGAATAATTCGATTAATAAATTGCCGGTTAACGTGTGAACTTAAAGATAAATTGAGCTTGCATCTCTAACTCCATGATGTTATTCTGATTAAGGTATTAAATTTTAAAGGGTGGCAACGTGCGGAAATCATTTCTGAAAGCGTTCGGGTTTTTTGCCTGTTTTGCATGGTCAAGCATGGCCTGCGCAGTGGGTTTTGGTGGCATCAACGTAACCTCTTCACTGGGGCAACCTTTGGTGGCTGAAATTGAATTGGTGGCGGTTGACAGGGCAGACAAGTCGAGCTTGAATGCTCACTTGGCGTCACCTGATGCTTTTAAAGGCGCCGGCATCGATTACCCTTATTCACTGCCCAAATTAAAATTTCAAGTTGAAACCCGAGCCAATGGCACACCCTATGTAAAATTAAGTTCGGATCAAGTTGTTAACGAACCATTTGTCAGTTTGTTGCTTGAATTGACCTGGTCCTCCGGACGTTTACTGCGTGAATATACTTTCTTGCTTGACCCCCCGGGGTTTGTCGCAGAACAGCCTCCAGTTGTAGCGGTAAAACCGATCGAGCCAGTGGTCGCGTCTGCGGTTGCTCCGGCAGAACCGGTAGCCGAGGTTGCGCCCGTCGCCATTGCTGCGCCAACTCCGACTGAGCCGATAGCAGCGTCAGCACCGCAAGCGGCTCCGGCAGTTGCTGCAGCAGAACCGGTTGCAACAGAAGCCGCATCTGCAGTGGCAGGAGAAGCCGCAGTCACCGCAGAAGTACAGAAGAGCGAAGAGCCGAAAGTCGAACCGCTCGCCAAAGAAACACCACCACCTGCTGCGGCAGACACTGCAGCATCCAAACCAAAAGAAGTGAATCAAGTAGCTGCCTTACCGATCACCGTCAAACGTGGCGACACTTTAAGCAAAATTGCGAATCAGACAAAATCTCCGGACGTGAGTCTGGAGAGAATGCTGGTCGCGTTGTATCGCGCCAACGCCGACGAGTTCGAAGCGCACAACATGAACCGCATCAAAACAGGGAAGATATTGCGTTTACCTGAAGCAAAAGAAGTGGAAAAGATCAATCAGTCAGAAGCGGTTAAAGAAGTACGTGCACAGGTGGCAGATTGGAATGTTTACCGTCAAAAATTAGCTTCCGCGAAGACACCGGTTGAAGACCATTCTGCAAAACAGGAAGTTGCCGGAAAAATCAGCACCTCGATAGCGGAAAAAACGCCTGTCGCAAATGAATCTGCCAAAGAAGTGTTAAAAGTTTCAAAAGGTGAAACTCCTGGCGATAAGGCTACAGGTGGTAAGGCAAAGTCGGGTCAAGAAAAAGAAAATGCCAAGGTAGAGGATTCAATTTCAAAAGACAAGGCGTTGAAAGATTCGCAAGTTAGAACTGCGATGCTGGAAAAGAACGTTAAAGAAATGCAACGGCTGGTTGAATTGAAAACGCTGGCAGATAAAGAGAAAAAAGCCGCGGCTTCGGCGCCTGCAAATGCGCTACCTTTGGTTACGGCACCTGCTTCAGCAGTCAAGCCTGCCAGCGGCGTAGTTGAAACAAAACCAAAGCCAAAGGTCGTGACACCTAAAGTGGTTGCTCCTCCGCCATCATTGATGGACGATCTGCTGGGCGATCCGATCTATCTGGGGGGCGGCGTTGCGGTCTTGCTAGGCTTGGCCGGGTTAGGTGTTGCAGTGATGCGAAAAAAAAAGGGCGGCAATAAAAAGCCGAAAGGTAAATCCGGAGATCCGGGAGATGTGAGCGGACGTATAGCTTCACCGGTTCAATCTTCACCGGAAACCGGCGATTTCACCCACACTATCACCGCTATTCCGGCTACTACGTCAGATGCAGATGAAGTCGATCCGATCGGTGAAGCTGATTTGTTCCTGAATTTTGGTCGGGATGTACAGGCTGAAGAAGTCTTGAAAGAGGCGTTGCAAAAAGAACCGGGCAACAATCCGGTCAAACTGAAATTGCTGTCCATCTACGCTAATCGTAAAGATACCAAATCATTCTATGTGTATGCGTCTGAGATCAAGGCGTCCGGCGATCAGGCAGCCTGGACCCAGGCTGCAACGATGGGACGCGAACTGGAGCCTAACAATGAATTATATGGCGCGACTGTTTCGAAACCTGCAGTTGCCGGTGCTTCAACTGAAAGTGAGGCGCCGCCCTCTGTCGATCTGGATTTGAGTTTTGGCGATACCCGGAAAATCGTAACAACACAAAAATTGGAAGTTGATAAGCCTGCAGAGCCGAAATCTTCGCCTGTCGGAGAATCAACTGCAATCATTTCGGCTGAGGATTTGCGTGCTTCTCAAGATACGCCGATGGACTTTGATATCACGGGAGCTCATCCGGATAATAAAGCTTTAGCATCTGAAGATCCTGCATTGAATGTAAATGCAATGGATTTTGATGTCTCGGGAGCTCACTCCAGTGTCAATTCCGCGACCGCCGAGAAGGCACACCTCGATGTTCCAGCGATGGATTTTGATGTGACGGGTGGCTCGGTGTTGCCAAATCAGCCGCCAATCCAGGCACCGGCACTAAATCTGGACGACCTGGTATTTGACGTGGCGCCGAAAACAGCGCCTGCTGTCAAATCACCTGCTCCTGCGGCGAACAAAGGCATGGAATTTACACTCGATTTCCCAACCGACACAAAGCCGGCTACACCGGCAGCACCGGTTAAAGATGTGGGTTTGGGTGACATCAGCCTGGATCTGGACGGCCCCGCGTCTGCGACGCCTCAGTCTAGCGGTAACAAGGATGAGCATTGGCAAGAAGTGGCAACCAAGCTTGATTTGGCCAAGGCATATCAAGAAATGGGTGATCAGGCGGGTGCACGTGAAATTCTTGAAGAAGTATTGCGCGATGGTGACGATGCACAACGCGCAGCAGCTCAAGGATTGTTACAGCAACTCGCTTAAATTGATCCAATGGAAAAACGGCAGCCTGATTTTCGGCTGCCGTTTTTTTATTTCCGCATTTTGTCCTGGTTTATTGATTGGTTGATAAACTAAGTGGTCAATCGGGAATGGTTGTGGTTAACTCTCTCTAAATCGCTGTAACCGATACGAGGTGATAATTGAGAATTGCGGTTCCGCATCCTGTAACACAAATCGCGCTGTGGATAGGTTTGGCTATTCTGGTTCAAACATTTCAGACGGCTGTCTTGCCTCTACTTGCTGCAGGATTGGTATTCCTTGCCTTCAAAGCGCACTCTAAACGTTTGCTGACGCTGTTGCGCCGCACTCGCTGGATATTTATCTCGTTGATGGTTATCTATGCGTTCATGACACCGGGAATCGCCTTGTGGTCATTACCCTACATACCAAATCCGACCAGAGAAGGCCTGCTGGACGGCTTGATGCAGCTGAGCCGCTTAATCTGTGTACTTGCCGGATTATCCATCCTGCTGACCTCTCTATCGCAAGAAAGACTGATCAGTGGACTGTATGTCATCGCGTATCCGTTGCGGTATATTGGTCTGTCACGCGAACGTATCGCAGTCAGATTGGCCTTAACGCTGCAATATGCCGAAACTGCCATGCAGGAAACTGCCAAAGATTGGCGCTCCGGCATAGAGAGTGCGCTTGTGCCGGAAAATGGAAATACCTCAGAATTCGAATTGCCTATGCAAATGCTGACATGGACAGATGGTTTTTTATTGGCAGTTGTTAGCGTGATATTGCTGACGGTGTGGCGATGAGAATAGCACTCGGCGTGGAATATAACGGTAGCGACTTCAATGGCTGGCAAAGTCAGCCGGATGGACACACCGTGCAGGACACTATCCGGCGGGCACTCAGCCAGATCGCCAATGAATCCACCTCCATCATCGCCGCAGGCCGCACTGACACCGGTGTGCACGCACTTGAGCAAATCATCCACTTTGATACCGCAACTGAGCGCCCCTTGAGCGCGTGGGTGCGCGGCGTAAATGCCTTACTACCGCCAAGTATTGCCATCCTCTGGGCGCACCCTGTAGAGGAAGAATTTCATGCGCGTTTTTCGGCACAGGCGCGCAGTTATCAATACGTGCTCATCAATCGCCCCGCGCGCAGTGCAGTGCATCATGGCAAGGTCGGGTGGTACCATACGCCGCTGGATATCGAAGCGATGAGTGAAGCAGCCGGATATTTATTGGGGCAGCACAACTTTAGTGCGTTTCGTGCGGCTGAGTGTCAAGCCAAATCTCCGGTAAAGACGCTGGCGAAATTGGATATTCAACAACAGGGAGATACCTTCATCTTTGACTTCACAGCAGAGGCATTTCTGCATCACATGGTGCGCAATATTGTCGGCTGTTTGATTTACGTTGGCAAAGGTAAATATCCTCCGCTGTGGATGAAACAGATTTTGGATTCACGCCAACGCAGCATGGCGGCCCCCACTTTTTCGCCAGATGGTTTATATTTACGTCACATCAGTTACGATGCGAAGTGGGGCTTGCCGCAGTTGTACTTTGAATAAATTTGGTTGTGTCCGTAAAAAAGTTGGGAGTGCCGTAACCCTAAAAGTTAATGGAGACTTTAAGTTGTCATTTTACAAACATGATTGGCTATAACATTCAACTTCTCCCCCTCCCCAACCCTCCCCCGTTGGGAGAGGGAGTAAATTCAACATCCCGAAATAGATCCAGGTATTTCAACTCCCTCTTCCGGGTGCCCGGCCACAAGCTTTTTAGTCCAACGGGGGGGGTGGGGAGGGAGTGCTTTGCGCTTTCAAACTGATGTCTTTTTAAAAATGACCAACTCTTTTTGGACAAAGCCATAAAATTCGATATGCGAATTTATTATCTAAAAAATCTGTTTGCCTTCGTAATTACCTGCACCTGTCTGGTTATTTTTGCCAATTACGCAATTGCACAAGATGCAAAAGGTAAATCAGCACAACCCGATAAAGAACGGCTGGTACTTATGCCCTTGCGCGTTTCCGAAGATAACAAAAGCATGCAATCAGTGATGGAGACTGCATTGGTGCAAGGGCTTCAGCAAAAGTATGTGGTTTTTCAGGGCGAGCAAGTCGCGCAAAAGGCCAGAGAGATTTTTCTCAAAGAATCGCGCAACAAGGCATCAAACGAATGCAATGAGATACGCTGTTTGCAAAATATCGCAGAGGCCTTTCAGGCAGAACTCATCGCGACAGCCAACGTCACCAAGATCGAAGGCGGTTATTTGCTGTCGCTGAACATTCAAAATATTTTCGACAACAAGGCGGTTTATTCCAATGCCTTGCCGTGCAGAAACTGCGACGGATTTCAGGTCGTGGAAAAACTCAAATCTCTGGCTAGCGAAACAACTAACTCAACTCAACAAGCTACCGGCACAACACCAGCCATGCCAACCAATAACGGTGCCATCGTGTCCGAAAACTCCCTGTGGGATGAAACTCAAAGGGGCAATAAAATTTCCGACTATCGCGCCTACCTTGGGCAATATCCCAGAGGTAAATATGCCTCCACCGCCGAAGGCCGCATCTTCTTGCTGGAAGAGCAAGCCAGAACAGAGTTATCGCAGCAGGACCAGAATGCCTGGACGAACGCGACCAATGCGGCGACAGAAGCCGGATATCAGGAATATTTAAATCGCTACCCGCAGGGTTTGTATATCGTTCAAGCCAAAGCACGTCTTAAAAAACTTCAGGAAGGCCACCAGAAAACCGTAACGGAGAACAAGCCGGGCAGCGAGTTTCGCGATTGCCCGGAATGCCCGGAAATGGTCATCATTCCCGCAGGTGAATTCAGCATGGGTTCAAACAATGCGGATAAAGATGAGCAACCGGTTCATCGCGTGCGCTTTGCCAAAATGTTCGCCATCGGCAAGACTGAAATCACGCAAGGCCAATGGCGCGCGCTGATGTCCACTCTTTCGACACAGCAAGCGACTACTGAAAACAGATTGGGCGAATTAGTCGGGAAGATCAAGCATATTTTGCCTGAACATAGAAGAAGAGATGTAACTGAAAGCCACTTCAATACAATATTAGCAACCAGCCCCGAGGATTTGAAAAATTGTGGCGATAACTGCACCGCAGAGCAAAGAAGAGCGATTCGTGAATCTGAGGATAATGAGGGCGCTGTTTCAACCAACAACCAGATCGTCGTGGAAAATAATCCCAGTTACTTTAAAAATTGCGGTGATGAATGTCCGGTAGAGCAGGTGAGCTGGGCAGACGCGCAAAAATATATTCAGAAACTCGTGGCAAAAACGGGCAAACATTATCGCCTGCCCACTGAAGCCGAATGGGAATATGCCTGCCGTGGCGGTAACCCCAAAGAATATTGCGGTAGCGATCAGGCAGACAGCGTGGCCTGGTATGGCGGCTATACCAATCCACTGGGCAACGCCGGCAAAAGCACACATACGGTCGCCACACTGGGGGCGAACGGTTTTGGCTTGTATGACCTGAGCGGCAACGTGTGGGAATGGGTAGAAGACAATTACCATGCAACCTACAATAATGCCCCGGCCGATGGCAGTGCCTGGCTTGGAGAAACCACCAGGCACGTTTTGCGTGGAGGCGCGTGGAATAGCAAGGTGCAGGAGACGAGAGCCGCGAATCGCGGCAGGGTGGACCCTTCCGGCCGAGGTAATGTGGGTTTTCGGGTAGTGAAGGTGTTGCCTTAAGAGTCTAATTGACTCGTGATTTGCGAATTGAACCCCTAATCAAGCGGCAAGATATATTTCTTTCTGGCGCAACGTCGTACAATGCACGCAATAAACAGGATTTCACTGAATGTCGATAGAGTTCCAGTGGGACAAGAAAAAAGCAAACGCGAATTTCAAGAATCATGGAGTTAGCTTTGAAGAGGCAACAACGTCTTTCTACGATACTTTGTCGAATACCCTTTCAGACTCAGATCACTCAGAAGGCAAAGCTAGATTTCTACTTCTGGGACTATAGAACCAGTCTCGCCTTCTCGTTGTCTCCCATACCGACAGCGAAAATATAATCAGGATAATCAGCGCACGCCTGGCAACCAACAAGGAGCGAAAATATTATGAAATCAAAAAATGACGATCTCAAACCAGAGTATGACTTTTCCAATGGCGTCAGGGGAAAATATGTCTCTCGCCTAGCCAAGGGTGCAAATGTTGCAGTATTGGACAGCGACGTAGCCACTATATTTCCAGATTCAGCCGCAGTTAACGATGCTTTGAGGGCATTGGCACAAATTATTCAAGCACGTTCCACTAAAAGCTCGTCTAGGCGAGTGAGGCACACGTAGATTTTCTATTGTTACTATCAATATACAATGCCCGGAATCGTTCGATCCGGCGACACCCAGTCGTTCTATGAGCATTACGTGTTTACACCCTGCCGTGACAAACCGATGACCCTGTATTTATCACTTGGCAGTTGAAAGTTTAAAAGGCAACAATCAACATAAGCGACAAAGTGACGAAAATTGTCACTCTGGCTGACGTAAAATAGTTTGTGACTAATTTAGCCTCTTAAAAATCATCTTTTTCCTATACGTACATAGGATTTAGCCAGAGAGTGCGGTTGGCATGATTGATGCTTGATCAGGGACGCACACCTCGTGTGTACCCTTCAAATTCTAAGGAGCAACAATCATGAAACAAGTACAAAAAGGTTTTACCTTGATCGAATTGATGATCGTTGTTGCGATCATCGGTATCTTGGCTGCGGTAGCGATTCCTGCTTACCAAGACTACATCACCAAAGCCAAAGTATCTAAAGTTGCTACTGCTGTTAGCGCCGTTCAAACAGCAGAAGCTGATTATGCGCAAAACAATGCGGGTACATTCCCTGCAGCAAACGGTTGGGCTTCTCTGGGCATCAATGCCGCTGGCCCAACACCAACAACAGAAGTTACTGCAATTACAACAGATGCTAATGGTGTAATTACTGCTGCCCTCGCTGCTGGCGTAGCGCAACCTACTGCTTGTGATATCACTTTCACTCCACCAACAACAGCCGTATTATCCGCGGGTGCAACATCCTTTAGGTGGACTGTTGGAACAACTTGTACTGGTACAGCTGTTGTGGCGCAGGTTGCCAAGTGGAACTAATTTGAGTAGACTTTAAGTTGGCTTGAAGTAAAAAACCCCTCCAAAGAGGGGTTTTTTGTTTCTGGCAATTTAGTTATTAGCAAACCATGAATTTTCACCCGAAACTATATTATGCGCAAGATCGGCTCAAATCTCTGTTGCTGCTTCTGGTTTTGGTCATCTATTTGCCTTTTCTGAATAGTCCTCTCGTATTCGACGACCTGTATTTTTTCAAAATCCCAATAAGTACCTACGCCAACAAGAATCTAGATTTCTCATTGCGGTGGTTTTCTAATACTACGTTTGGCGTGACCTGGGTATTCTTTGGCGAAGCCCCCCCCGCCTTTCGCGTGCAGAATCTAATGCTGCATGGCATGAATGTGTTGTTGCTAATGTTGCTGATGCGACTGTGGATCAGACTATTTATTACGGATGCCGGTAAAGATAAGCTCGCCAATTGGGGGGCGTGGCTGGGTGCTTTGGTGTTCGCCTGTCATCCGTTGGCTGTTTATGGTGTGGGTTACTTGATTCAGCGCAGCATTTTGATGGCGACGCTGTTTTCGCTGGTGATGCAGCTCGCTTATTTGCGCGGCCTGTTGGAAAACAATAAAAGGTATATGGCGTTGGCAGTGGCGGCTTATTTTCTCGCTGTCTTCAGTAAAGAACACAGCATCATGGCGCCTGCCATTTTGTTGCCGCTGACTTGGGTGCTGCGTAAGCAAATTAAATTCTCCCCGCGCATTTTGCTGGCAACCTGGGCAGGTTTTGCCGTGGTGGCGTTGCTGGTTGTCATGCGCATTAAAGGATTGCTGGGTGAGGCCTACGAGGCCGATGCTGCCAGCTTGTTTGGGCAACAAGAGATGTTGCAGGCCCTTCCGGCGGAGCGTTTGTTGAGTGTGCTTACTCAGGCCGGATTGTTTTTCAAATATTGTTTGTTAATGCTGCTGCCTGATCCGGCCTGGATGTCGGTTGACATGCGCGAAACATTCATTCTTTCCTGGCGCGACTGGACGAGCTGGATAGGGCTCTTGGCCTTTGCCGGTTACGGCGTGTTTGCGTTGGGCTGTTTACTGCGCGGTGGCCGTCTCGCTTTGCTGGGTTTGGCCTTGCTCTACCCCTGGTTATTGTTCATGACGGAGTTTTCCAGTATTCGAGTGCAGGAAATTTTCGTGCTGTACCGAAGCTATTTGTGGCTACCGGGTTTCATGCTCCTGGTGCCCTTGTTGGCAAGTATTTTGCCGGAAAAAAAAATGGTACTGGTCGGGGGGCTTGTCGCGCTGTTGCTCGTCCCTTTGTCCTGGAATCGCTTGTGGGTCTTTGCCGATGACTATCGTTTGTGGAATGACGCCATACAACTGTTGCATGACGAAGATCGCCTGGGGGCGCAACGAACCTATTACAATCGGGCGCAGGCTTCGGTGGCAAAAAAAGATTGGGATGCCGCTATTCAGGATTACCGGAAATCCTTGGCAATTGATTCATCGCACCCGCAAGTTTATACGGCACTGGCAATAGCTTACTATGGTGCGAAGCAATATATCGAGGCACTCGCCACGTTTGACAAAGTGATTGCACTGGATGAAAAGAACGCCAGAGCTTATTACAATAAAGGCATTGTAATGAATGCGCTAAAAAACAAGGCGGGCGCGTTGAGTATGATGCAAAAAAGTTGTGCGCTGGGTGAAACGACCGCATGTGCGATAGTCAATATGGAACAGGCTAAAAAACGCTAGTTCCTTTTGCTCTGTGCCGCGGCGATTTCGTGGAATTGTTTCAACTCGGTTTCAATCGTAGGTAACTCGTAGTAATCCGTCCCCGTTTGTTTGGCGAGCACCAGTTGCTCTATGGCGCAGGCGGGGAGCCGGTGTCTTAATGTAATGGATTCTATCGCGGATAACCAGCGCCTTTGCGTAGGATAGGCAATTTGGGAAAGTATAGGATTATAATGAGGTTTTCGCGGAGTGTATATTATGTCCACTATCCAAGCGATTGAGCAGGCAGTGCAGCAATTACCTGCGAACGAATTAGCTGAATTTCGCCAATGGTTTTCAAAATTTGATGAAGCAGCGTGGGATGCACAAATCGAAACAGATGCAGGCTCTGGAAAACTTGATGCGATGGCTGCTGACGCATTGGCTGAATATCATAATGGTACGGCACGCGAGCTTTGAGGCATTTTACCTCATCAAAGTTCTGGGAATGTTTTGATGCTTTGCCAGCTCATATTCAGATTCAGGCGCGAGATTGCTATGAACTTCTCAAGAAAAACCCAAAACATCCGTCTCTGCAGTTTAAGCACGTTAAAAATGGAGCATTTTGAAGTGTTCGCGTAAGCTTGGGTTATCGGGCACTTGGTGTTCCGGTCGATTTAGGCGTGCAATGGTTTTGGATTGGAAGCCCTGCCGTCTACGATAAATTAATTGCTTGACCTGACATTCGACTGGGACTGGCTATGCCAGCCCCTAAGTATTACGGTTATATCGCGCCTAGTTGAATGGCTGATTCACTAATCACGAAACTGGTTAATTCTTTTTGCTCTGCGCTGCGGCAATTTCCCTGAATTGTTTCAATTCCGTTTCAATCGTTGACAACTCGTAGTAATCCGTTCCCGTTTGTTTGGCGAGCACCAGTTGCTCAATGGCGCAGCGCAGGTTGCCGTGCAATATACAGTTGTAAGCCAGTGCGTGGTGTTCTTCCTGGGTTCTATTCAAGGCGGCAAATGTCTTGGCCTGCAACTCATACAAATGCGAATCGTTACTATGAATCTGGATCTGCTCGTTGAGCAACTTAAGCGCGTCTTTGTAGCTGTGGCTTTCCAGTAAAATTTCGGCATAGTCATAAATCAAAGCGCGATGCTGGGGGAAGTTTTGCAAGGCGGTGCGGTAGAAGCCGGCCAGATTTTTATCTTGTCCGTCGGCACGTTTTATTTTTCCTGATAAGGTGGTGATCATCGGATTGGCAGGCACCATACTTTGCAGCGTCACCAATTCCTGTTCGGCTAAATTAATTTGTTTGCTGCGCAACAGGGCGAGCGTCAGCCCGTAACGATTGGCGATCGGGTTGCCGAATTTCTGTTCGCCCAAGGCTGATTTGAAATAAGTAACCGCTTCAGTCGGTGTTTTATTCATCGCCAGTAATTTGGCGCGCACCAGTTGAAAATTCAGACTATCCGGCACCAGATGAAATTGCATCTGCTGGATGCGGTTGTCTACATCGGCAATACGCTCTGCGGTGATGGGGTGGGTGCGCAGATAAGTCGGTGTGTTGCCTTCAACCAGGCGGGTGGCTCTTTGCATGCGTTCGAAGAAGGCGGGCATGGCGCGTGTATCAAAGCCCGATTTTTGCAGGGTGGCGATACCGATGCGGTCTGCTTCCTGTTCATTTGCGCGGGTGAAATTAAGTTGGCGCTGGATGACGCCGCCCTCTGCCCCCAAAATGGCGGCAGTGGCTGCCTGCGGGTTATTGCGTGCTGCCAGGATAGCCACAGCGATGGTCGCCATCGCGGCCAGTGAGTCGTATTTCTGGCCGGCGATCATGCGCGCAAAATGGTGCTGGGTGACGTGGGAGATTTCGTGGCCCAAAACAGAGGCCAGTTCGGATTCATTATTCGCAAGCAGTATTAAGCCGGTATTGACGCCGACAAAACCGCCGGGCATGGCAAAAGCATTGACGGCATTATCGTTGATGGCAAAAAACTCGAATTCCATTGCCGGCTCGGGGGAGTTGGCGACCAGTAACCCACCCAGCTGGTTGAGGTAATCGGCTATTTCAGCATCATCCACGTAAGCTTTGTCAGCACGAATCTGGTACATGCTTTGTTCACCGATTTGACGCTCTTGCAGGGGAGAGATCATTTCCTGCGAAGAGTCGCCCAAATCGGGTAACCCATCGGCATAGCAAACCGGCGTGAGGGAACAAAGCAAAATAAAAATAATCCGTTTCATGCCGCCTATGATAACCGCTTTGAATTTTTGCAAATAGTGATTTACTACTTTTAACCTGCAAAAAATCGGGGTTGATCAGGCGGTTTTTAGTTGTCAAAAATAAATCCGGTCTGGACACAAGCGAAATAAATACGCAAAATGCCCGATTCGTGGTGAAATTGCCAGCAATGAAAAATATTGGAAAATACGAGATCGTAAAAGAGTTGGGGCGTGGCGCGACCAGTACCGTGTATTTGGCCATCGATTCGTTCAACAACCAGCAGGTTGCGCTTAAGCTATTCAAGCTCGATACCGCGCATGACAGTTCGATTGCGAAAGTTTTTCGCAAGCTGCTGGTAACCGAAGCTGCATTGGCCGGTAAATTATCCCATCCGCATATTGTGAAAGTGTATGACGCTGTGATTGACGACGAGGTCAATTACATGGTGATGGAATACATCGACGGCGAGACACTAGAACGCAGTTCGGAAGTGGATCATCTTTTACCACTGGGCAGGGCTGCTGAGATCATCTATAAATGTTGCAAGGCGTTGGAATATGCACAGAGTCAGGGTGTGATCCACCGCGATATCAAACCTGCCAATATTTTATTAAGTGGCGAGAGTGAAATCAAGATCTCCGATTTCGGGGCGGCGGTCATCGAAAGCCAGCAAGAGACCCAAGTGAGCGGCTTGGGTTCGCCAGCCTATATGTCACCGGAGCAGATCGAAGAGCGGCCTCTCACTCATCAGACGGATATCTATTCTCTGGGAGTCACGATGTATCGTCTGCTGACCGGCAGACTGCCGTTTGATGCGGCAAACAATTACAGCATGATTTACCAGATCATGAATATAGACCCGCCGCCGCCCAGCACTTTCAGACCCGAAATACAGCCGGCATTGGATGCCATCGTGTTGCGAGCGATGTGCAAGGACACGAAGAATCGATATCAGAACTGGGATGAGTTCGCCCGCGACCTGGTCGCGTTCATTTCTGACAGCGTCGAACCTCAGGCAAAGATCTACGATACGGAGAAATTCGATACTTTGCGTACCTTGCCTTTCTTTAAAAACTTTAGCGATGTCGAGTTGTGGGAAGTGTTGCGTATCAGTGTGTGGAACAAGATTCCGCAGGATGAGCAAATAATCACCGAGGGCGATGACGGTCGTGACTTTTATATTTTGGCTCGCGGCACTGTCAAGGTGATCAAGCACGGAAGACTGTTAAGTCTTTTGCATACCGGTGATTGCTTTGGTGAGATGGCTCACCTTTCCGAAAAAAACGCAAAGCGCTCCACCGATGTCATCACCAAAACGGAGGTGACACTGATAGCGCTTGATCCTGAAGTGCTGGCAAAATCTTCATCTGGCTGCCGTTACCAGTTTAGTGAAGCATTTTTGCATATGCTGGCAAAGCGTTTGGCGGTTTCCAATATTCGTATCTCGCATTTATTGAGCGATCATCAGTAGAAGTACTGAATTTTAGGGATTCTCTAATTCTGGGAGACTCGCTGAACAACTACAGGATGAAAAAGTAGTATGAAAAAAATACTTCATTGGTAATAAATTCAGAGGAAAGTGCAATCAGGGGAAATTATATGTTCGGTTTTTTAGACGTCAAACAAGTAGAAAAATTCGGTGAATCCTTAGCTGGATTATTGATGGAAAGAATACCCCCGGAAGCTTCAGTTTTGGGAGACAAGTCGCCGACTAAAAAATTATTTCCGGCTGTTCATAAATTGCATCAGCAAATTGATCAGTTCAAACTCGAACACAAAATGAATTTTTACCAAAAAGCGAAGCTTCTCAACACCTTTAAATGGCAGTTGCTTTCGTCTGGGTATAACAAGGAATTTGTCGATGAAATTACGCAAGGTCTGGCTCTGAAACTATGAATCTTACTCAAAAGTTACTCACGAAACTATTCTGGAACAAAGGGAGTGGCCACGAATCAACAAAAGTTTCAGTAGTTCAGCCGGAAAAGTCTGAGCGGAAAATATATCAAGCGAATTTTAATATTCCAATGAGCAATCAGGCTGGTTCAGCATACCTAATGTCAGGTTACCAAGCTTCGTCTTTCTCAATACACACGAAAGATGCAGAAGCCTATATCAAAATGGCTGAAAATGCGTTGGAAAGCGGAAGTTTTCGAGAGATGCTTGGCCATAGCGAAGAGGCTGTAAATCTAGCTCCGAACCATTTCATGGCGCATAAATATCTCGCCATAGCACGCTACGAAACTGGGGAATGGGAGAAAGCTTATGAAAGCTTCAGAAAGGTTATCGTTTTAAAGCCGGATTATGCAGAAGGACACTACAATCTCGGCAAAGCACTCCAGCAATTGTCACGATTGGATGAAGCCATTACTTGTTATAAAAAGGCGCTTGAGCTTAAGCCTGATTTCGCTTCGGCGTATAACAACTTGGGCATGATCTTGGAAGAGCAGGGCCAATTCGATGAAGCTGAACTTAACTATAGAGAAGCGATTTCATTCGATCCAAACAATACAGAAACATTTAATAATTTGGGAAATGTTTTTCATAAGCTTGGCAGGCGCACAGAAGCCATAGACTCGTATAAGAAATCGCTGGAATGTTTTCCTGGAAATAACATAGCTAGATTGAGTCTGCTATTTCAAATGTTGCATATCTGCAAATGGGATGAACTGGAATCGGGTATCCGTGAAATTCGCCGAGTGGTCAAAGAGAAACATCCTACCTCTTATAATATTTTCCCACCATTTATGTTTCTGGCACTACCTGGCACGACAGGAGAGGAACAGCGGATTTGTGCAGAAAATTTCTCGCAACCACTCTTTCAGACGTTGCTACCGCTTAGAATGAAACTTGGTTTTGAATTCCATCGCCCAGCCAATTCGAAAATACATATAGGTTACCTGTCCGGAGACATTCATGATCACCCTGTTTCCAAACTGACGGTCGAAATATTCGAACTGCATGACCATAGCCGTTTTAAGGTCACAGCCTATTCCTATGGGCCCGATGACGGCAGTTCTGTTCGCCAAAGGGTTATGCAAGCATTTGATCAGTTTGTAGATATAGGAAATTTATCCATTGAGGATGCCGCACGTAAAATATATGCAGATCAGGTAGATATTTTGGTCGATCTTAAAGGTTATACGGCCGACACTAGAAGCGCCATTCTGGCGTTACGTCCAGCACCAGTTCAGGTGAATTTTCTTGGATATCCAGGAACGATGGGGAATCAATTTGTTGATTACATCATCTCAGATTCTTTTGTTAATCCAGCCTCTGAGCAAGAAAAAAATTATGCAGAAAAGGTTGTCAGGATGCCCTACTGCTTCCTGCCCAGTGATAGCAAGCGCCCCAGAAAGCTCGCAACTCCCGATCGTAAGTCTCTTGGCTTGGACGAGAATGGATTTGTGTTCTGTTGTTTCAACCAAACCTTCAAGATCACTCCTCAATTATTTATTGTATGGTGCAACTTACTGAACGAAATCCCAAAAAGTCAATTATGGTTGTTTGCAACTAATTCTGTTGCGGAAGCAAATCTGAGGAACGAAGCTGAAAAACAAGGTGTAGCTCAAGAGAGGTTGGTTATGGCTCCTAGGGTGGAACTAAATGAAGATCATTTGGCAAGACTGCAATGTGCAGATCTCTTTCTGGACACAATGCCTTACAACGCTCACACTACCTGTAGCGAGGCTTTGTGGATGGGATTGCCGGTCGTTACCTATTCTGGGGAAACTTTCGCATCCAGAGTGGCAGGTAGCCTTCTAACAACGCTTGGCGTGCCTGAGTTGATAACTTACACACTTGATGATTACCAAACTCTTGCTCTTGAACTTGCTACAGATGTTGAAAGAATGTCGAAAGTCAGAAAAAAGATTTTAGAAAATCGTGACACGATGCCACTGTTTGATTCTAAGAGATTTACTCTGAATCTTGAAGAGGCTTATAAGAAGATGATTCCTGCGGCTAAAAATACGCAAGAGTCGACTAGTAATAATTGATTGGGGATGGCAAGCAGGAATTCAAAAGTGAATTTGATTATCTTTAGTTTGAATAGGTAAAAATAGATGAACAGTTTCAAAAATATAACCGTTGCTGAATTAGAACCCTTGCTCGCTGGAGGCAAGGTAAAACTTGTCGATGTGCGCACCACAGCAGAAGTGGCACGCGGTTTCATTAAAGGGGCAGAAATAATGCCTTTGCATCTTTTATCGTTGAATATTAAAAAATTGGACGCGGCAATGCCAACTGTATTTTATTGTCAGGTTGGAGGCCGCTCCGCGCAGGCTGCCTCTTTCGCCGCAGCTCAGGGTATGTCGGATGTCTACAATCTGCAGGGCGGTATTACCGCCTGGGCACACAACGGTGGAGAGATTGTAGTATGAACTTCGATGCATTTGATGTGGAATTGGATGTGCGGCAACTGGCTTGCCCGTTGCCGATATTGCGCGCTAAAAAATCGCTGGCAACCATGCAGGGCGGCCAAGTGTTGAAGATCGTCGCGACTGACAAAAAATCACCCCAAGACTTCGTGACGTTTTGCAAGCAAACAGGAAATGAATTGTTGTCTTCGGAAGTGAGCGGTGAAGAGTTCGTGTTTTTTCTGCGCCGGCGCAAATAGTCGTCATGCTGCGAAGGCGGTAACCCCGTGATTTTATCCAATTAGCTTTTAGAGCTTGTCCTTGGTGTGCAAGGGATTAATATTATTTTTATCGGTAAAATGTGTTGGTGAATTGTGAAAATACAGCAGAGTGATAGCGTAAAGACCCCCTCCCCAACCCTCCCCCGGAGGGAGAGGGAGCAAATTCGCGCTCTTGGGAAAGACGTGCTACTGAACTCCCCCTGTCGGAGCAACGTCACCACTCCGATCTTGATTTCATCTCCGTATCCCACCGGGGGAGGGTTGGGGAGGGGGTAACGGAAATGACGAACGAAAATATTAGCTCAGCTTACTGCGCTGTACCTTCAACTGAGCCAACGTTGAACTAAAATCCGCCACGCGTTTCTTTTCCTGTTCGACCACCGCGGCGGGTGCGCGAGCCACAAAACTTTCGTTATTCAGTTTTCCTTCCGCTTTGGCGATCTCGGCTGATATTCTCGAAATCTCTTTGTCAAGTCTTTCACGTTCAGTTGCGACATCGATCTCAACTTTAAGCATCAGTTTAAAATTGCCAACGATGGCAACTGCAGCATCAGTATCGGGTAATGCATCCAGTATGCTTACTTCGCTTAATTTGGCCAAAGCCTGCAAATAAGGTGCAAAGGCTTTTAGCGTTTTATGCTCGCCCGTGGCGAGCAGTGGAACACGAAGCGCAGGAGAGATATTCATTTCGCTGCGCAGTTTACGGCAAGCATTGACCATTTCCTGGAGCAGACCGATCGTTTTAATGGAGGTGGGCGCGACAAATGTCAGATTGGCCTTGGGATAGGCTTGCAACATGATGGTGTCGCCTTTGATGCCGGCAAGCGGTGCAACCTTTTGCCACAATTCTTCGGTAATGTACGGGATGACCGGGTGTGCCAGTCGCAGGATGGCTTCAAGCACCCTGACCAAAGTGCGTCGCGTGGCGCGCTGCTGGGCTTCATTGCCATTGGCAATCTGCACCTTTGCCAATTCCACGTACCAGTCACAATAAGTATCCCATACCAATTCATACAAGATACGCGCGGCGAAATCAAAACGGTATTCTTCGAATTGGATCGCCATTTCACTTTCAGCTTGTTGCAACAGGCTGATCATCCATTTGTCTGCGTCTGAAAATTCGAGAGGTAGCTTGGCGACTTCCCCCTCCCCAACCCTCCCCCGGGGGGAGAGGGAGTTAACAGCATTTCCGTTATTGGCGGAAATGGGATTAACAGAGACTAGACCGACATCTTTCCCTTCGCAATTCATCAGGACAAAGCGTGTGGCGTTCCACAATTTGTTGCAGAAATTACGATAACCTTCACAGCGTTGCATGTCGAATTTAATGTCGCGTCCGGGTGAGGCGAGAGAGGCGAAGGTGAAGCGCAAAGCATCGGTACCGAAAGCGGGAATTCCTTCCGGGAATTCTTTGCGTGTGCGCTTTTCGATTTGCTCTGCCTGCTTCGGATTCATGAGTCCTGTGGTACGTTTCTTCACCAGCTCCTCGATGCCGATGCCATCGATCAGGTCGATCGGATCGAGAACATTACCCTTAGATTTGGACATTTTTTGACCTTCCGCATCGCGGATGAGGCCATGAACGTAGACATTCTTGAAAGGGATTTTTCCGGTGATGTGTTTGGTCAACATTACCATGCGGGCAACCCAGAAGAAAATAATGTCGAAACCGGTCACCAGTACGGATGACGGAAGATATGCCTGAACAAACGGGTTTTGTTCAGGAAACGGAATTCCTTCTTCCCAGTCCAGGGTTGAGAAGGGCCACAACGCAGAGGAGAACCAGGTGTCGAGTACGTCATTGTCGCGGGTGAGTTTGCCTTGGTAACCATTCTTGGCGGCGATTCTTAATGCCTCGGTTTCATCATGCGCGACGAACACTTGGCCTGTATCACCATACCAGGCGGGAATCTGGTGCCCCCACCATAATTGGCGCGAGATGCACCAATCCTGTATGTTGTTGAGCCATTGGTTGTAGGTGTTCACCCAATTCTCGGGGTAGAACTTGATCTCGCCTGATGCGACACATTCCAGCGCCTGCTCGGTAATGCTTTTTCCTCCATCGCCGGGTTTGCTCATGGCAACGAACCATTGATCGGTGAGCATGGGCTCGATCACCACATTGGTGCGGTCACCGCGTGGCACTTTGAGTTTATGTTTCTCTGCTTTTTCAAACAAGCCCGCGGTGCCGAGATCAGCGACGATCTGTTTGCGCGCTTCGAATCGATCCAGCCCCTGATATTGCTTGGGTGCAAGTTCGTTGATTTTGGCATCAAGCGTGAGGATGGAGATCATTTCCAATTTGTGACGCTGACCTACTGCATAGTCGTTGAAGTCATGTGCGGGTGTCACTTTGACCACACCTGTGCCGAAGTCCTTGTCCACATATTCATCCGCGATGATGGGGATATCGCGCTCACACAGCGGGAGCTTCACTTTCTTGCCGAGGAGGTGTTTATAGCGCTCGTCTTCGGGATGTACCATCACCGCCACATCACCCAACATGGTCTCCGGACGGGTGGTGGCAACGGTAAGATGCTTTAAACCACCAACGTTATCGATTTCGGCCAACGGATAATGTATATGCCACATGAAGCCGTCTTCTTCTTCTTGCACTACTTCGAGATCGGACACCGCGGTGTGCAGTTTGGGATCCCAGTTCACCAAACGTTTGCCGCGATAGATCAGGCCTTCGTTGAACAGGCGCACGAATGTTTCTGTAACGGAACGCGACAAACCTTCGTCCATGGTAAAACGTTCACGCGACCAGTCGGGCGAGGTGCCGAGGCGGCGCATTTGTTTGGTGATCGTGTTGCCGGAATATTCTTTCCATTCCCACACTTTTTCGATGAACTTCTCGCGGCCGAGGTCGTGGCGCGAGATGCCTTGTGCATCGAGTTGGCGTTCAACCACGATCTGGGTGGCGATGCCAGCATGGTCGGTACCCGGTTGCCATAAGGTGTTGTCCCCGCGCATACGGTGGTAGCGCGTCAACGTGTCCATTAATGTCTGGTTGAAACCGTGCCCCATATGAAGTGTGCCGGTGACGTTCGGCGGGGGTAATTGAATGCAGAAAGATTCAGTCTTTTTTGGATCTTGACCTGCTTTGAAATAGCCTGCGCTTTCCCATTTGTCGTACCAGTAGGCTTCTGTTGTTTTGGGTTCAAAACTTTTTGCGAGTTCTTTGGTGTTCATGCTTTTAGTATTAAGTTGAGGCGCAGCAGATGCGCTGATTTTGTGTTTTTGGGAATTGCCAATAACGGGCTTGTCGAAAGAGGTCGAGATTATACCTAATGCAGCTGTGGCCGATTCTATGAGCTGCGTGCGAATCATATCCGGCAAAGCATTTTGGAAATGAGTCCATTCGGCATGGCCGGAGAAGCGATCATGAAACAGGGCAGAGATTTTAGTGGACAGACTGCTGTTGAAATGCAGGCATTGTTCTGCCGTTAACGAGATAAGCGCTTCCTGTGATGTATCAACTGGCTGAATCTCGTTAACGTGAAACTCGCGTAGCGATTCGTTCGCACCCTTTCTCTCCGGGGGAGGGTTGGGGAGGGGGAAACGGGCATCGCGAGTTTCATTTTTCGGAGTGGCACAATTGCCATGCCCGTTAGGTTGAGTTGGAAGCGACTCTACTTTGCGCGAAACTTCTTCTGTTAATACAGGAATTTTTATCGGGGTTTTGTCGACGACATCAGTTAATACGGGAAGTTTTTTCCAATGTGCATTTTCGTTGGGCTTGTTAATCATTCATCAGCTTCCTTGCTTCTGGCGCAGATCGAAGTGTCGCATCTCATAACCGCGATCACGATAAAAACCATAACGTTCGCGTCCTGCTTTGGCATCTTCGTCTTCCAGTCCAACTATTTCGATTACGCGTTCGAAGCGACTATAGAATGGAAGACACACATTGTGCAGACTGATGAGTAACTCGGAGTGATGAAATGACTCGTCTAGTCCGATGATGACCGGAAGTGTGGTGGCTTCACCGGCATGGCTGCGACAATGCGGAATAAAGGCTGTGGCAGGGAAGTGCCACAGCAACTTATCCAACTTGTCAGCGGTGGCTTCATCCGGCACGTGCAAAAGCACACGCACGCTGTTTTGCATTGCCTTGTTACTCAGTTGACAAGCAGTGCGCAGCTTATCTTCACTGCCGGTATAGAAATCGACTTTGGTCACGTTTTGGAATGTGGTTGATAAAAGGCGGCGTGATTATACCAAAGGCAGGCAATCCGCTATTAGCTAAAGCAAGCTCAAGCTAATGCGGCGTTGTCATTAATTCATTGCACTCTCAACTTGAGCTAGATGAGCAGTTCATTGTGCCCTAACTGGCCACTAGAAAACGGTAGAAGTTGCGCAACATACCAGCGGTCGCACCCCAGATAAAATACTCTTTACCGGTTTCTAAATCGTTATAGGGCATGGAGAACCATTGACGGGTTGTATCGCGCCAACGGACTTCGTGACGCCGGTGATTCGACGGATTCATCAGAAATTCCAAAGGCACTTCAAAGATTTCCTCCACTTCAACTGGATTCGCCACCAGGGTAAAGCCCGGATGAACCAGCGCCACAACCGGTGTAACGACAAACGCCGAACCCGTTAAATAAGTCGGCAACTGCCCCAATACTTGCACAAATTCAGTTTCCAAACCGACTTCCTCGCGGGCTTCACGCAAGGCGGTAGCAGCAGCATCGGCATCCGAAGGTTCTGATTTGCCGCCCGGAAAAGCGATTTGCCCGGAGTGAGTCGGCATGCGTGCGGTGCGTTGGGTAAGCAAGACCGTTGGCTGATCGTGCAGCGGTCCACGCAATACGATGGGCACAAGTACCGATGCGTTGGTGGCCTCGGTTCGGCTGGAGTCGCTTTTTTCCAATACAACCTCTGGCGTCCAGCTCGGCGGGTTCGCAAAACGCTTTTGCAGGGCTAGGGGAAGCAGCGACTGACGCTGCACAGCGGGCAAATGAGTGTCTACCCCCACAACCGGAATCTGACGTGGATCAAAGTTCGGGATGGATGAAAGAGATGACTCCTTGGGAGGCAGCCTTTTATTTGACGATATATCAGAAGGAATCTCAAAGCTCATATTGATAGACGGCGCAATATGCCTGACAGCAAATCCGCCAGATCCTCAGTATTCTGATCAGGCACGAACTCTGTGGCAGCAGCACCACTAAGCCATGCTGCTGCCGCCGCTGCGAGGAAGGGATCCATTTCTTGAACAAGAAGCCCTAGCAATATACCGCTTAGTGCATTGCCTGCCCAGGCATTTGCCAAGGATTCTGGTGCGTTTGTATTGATGATTGCCATGCCGTTGGGAGCTGTGATGATCGTGTCGGCGCCTCTCAACATAATAATAGCGTTGCTACTGCGAGCTGCTGCACGTGTTCTGCTTAGCTTATCGCCGGTCAGATCAAATTGCCGCGAAAACGCTTCATCATTGAAAGTGAGTATGCGCGGATCAGTAACCACTTGATCATGCGACAGTGGATTATTCAGCCAACGCTCAAAATCTGCAGGCTGTTGGGGCAATGCAGAAACCCAAATTTCTGGACAGTTTTCAAAAGTATTGGGCGCAATCTGTTCGAGTACGGAAATTGGCATACCAATGTCGGCAACGATAACCTCGCCGCAAAGCAACCGACCTGGTAACAATACATGTCCGGGTTTTTTACGAAAGAAGGTTACCGTCAGAACAGAGGAAGCCGCCCCAAATGATTCTCCGGTATCGCCCATCAGCCCGCTCGGCACATCGATAGCCACAATCGGGATTTTTCTGAAGGCAGCAACTGCCAATGTTTCTGCAGCAACCCTTTCGAGAGGACGACTTAGTCCGGCACCGAAGATCGCATCCACGATCAATTCTGCGCCATCAATGACGACGAGGGTAAGAGGCCCGATTTCGCCAAGCCATAAATCAGCATGATACCGCGCGGCGCCGACCAGCTTTTCTCGTGAACCGAGCAAAGCAACTCGTACTTGCCAGCCCGATTCGGCAAGCAGTCGCGCCGTGACAAAGCCATCGCCTCCATTATTGCCGGGTCCGCACAGGACTGTGACAGGCCTCGCAGACCAGCGTTGCTTGATCTCATGCGCGACAGCGGCACCCGCATTGGCCATCAGTTTTTTCACTGGAATGCCAACGGCCACAGTCAGGCGGTCAGCCTCACTCATTTGACTTACATCAAGCAAAGCCGTCGTAAGAATTATCGAGAGGCACTTCATCGACTCTGTCAAAGTCCCAAAGGATAGTGGAACCTTATATCAAAGATCAGCTCGGTTCCTGATATTGATCCTCAACCAATTTGGCCTGTGCTGCTGCCAGACGGGCAATGGGCACTCGCGGACCGGAACAGGAAACGTAGTTGAGTCCGATGTGGTGACAGAAATGAATAGAGCTTGGATGCCCGCCATGTTCGCCACAAATCCCTATTTTTAAATCCGGATTGGTTGCGCGGCCTCTTTCCACTGCCAACTTCATTATCTGTCCGACACCTTTGATATCCAGTACTTCAAACGGGTTGTCTTCCAGAATGCCAGTCTCGTTGTATGCAGGCAGGAATTTATTTTCCGCATCTTCGCGGCTAAAGGAGAAGGTAGCCTGGGTTAGATCGTTGGTGCCGAAGGAGAAGAATTCGGCAATTTCAGCCATACGTCCTGCGCGGATGCAGGCACGAACCACTTCCAGCATGGAACCGAACTTGAATTTCACATTGATGCCGTGGGTGAGAGAAACCACCTGGTGAATGCGCTGTACATAGCTATGAATGCGTTTGAGCTCTTCCACTGTTGCGACTTGGGGCACCATGATTTCCGGATAAATTACCAGCCCTTCCTTGGCACACAACGCTGCAGCTTCAAGTATCGCCTGAATTTGCATTGAATAAATTTCAGGATAGGTGATGCCAAGTCGTACACCACGATGCCCCAGCATTGGGTTTACCTCGGCCAGCGCTCTGACTTTTTTCAGGATCACTTCCTTGCGGCTGATTACATCTTCTTCCAGATGCGAATCCTTGAAGTCGTTCAGCCCACCCATTAGTTTGGTCAACCCGTCGGCATATTGCTGATAGAGCTTGGGATTGAGCAGTTTGAGCGTACCTGGCAACTCTTCCAGCCCTTTGATGGTGTCGCGCAATTGGTGCAGATGCGCGATCTCAAGTTCAAGTTGCGCTGCTGTGGGCAGGAATTCATGCATCGGTGGATCGAGCAGGCGAACGGTCACAGGTAGTCCCTTCATCGCCTTGAAGATGCCCTTGAAGTCTGCTCGCTGGATGGGTAATAGACGATCCAATGCAGCCTGGCGTTCTTCTGGCGTTTCGGCCAGAATCATTTCCTGCACGATGGGCAACCGGTCGGTGCTGTTGAACATGCGTTCGGTGCGGCACAGGCCGATACCCATTGCGCCGAATTCACGCGCACGTTGGGCATCGTGGGGCGTGTCGGCGTTAGCCATCACCTTGAGCCTTGACACCTCGTCCGCCCAGGCCAGCAGCGTGGCTAATTCTTCGGAAAATTCGGCTTCCACTGTTGGCACTTCACCCGCATAAACATGGCCGGTGCCGCCGTCTATGGTGATAACATCGCCTTCTTGTAGAGTGGTATTGCCAATCTGCGCGCTACGCAGAACATCATTGATGATGATTTGTTCGCAACCCGAAACACAGGGCTTGCCCATGCCGCGCGCCACCACGGCGGCGTGTGAAGTTTTGCCGCCGCGACTGGTGAGAATTCCCTGCGCCTGAAAAAAGCCGTGGATATCTTCGGGCTTGGTTTCCTCGCGCACAAGAATGATTTTTTCACCGGCACGACCGCGCGACTCTGCGGTGTCTGCATCGAAAACAATTTTGCCGGAGGCGGCGCCGGGCGACGCTGACAAACCCTGTGCCAGGGACTTGCCATGAAAGTTCGGTGCCAACTGGGGAACCAGAAGTTGTTCCAGCACTGCCGGCTCGATACGCAGCAGAGCACGTTCCTTGGAAATCAGTCCCTCATTAAACATTTCTACAGAGGTACGCACCATGCCGCGCGCGTTCATTTTGCCGTTGCGTGTTTGCAGGCAATACAAAATGCCCTTCTCGATAGTGAATTCGAAATCCTGCACTTCATGGTAATGCGATTCCAGTCGGTTATGCAGCGTCATTAACTGGCTGTAAATTTCCGGCATTTCCTGTTCCATTTCAGCAATCGCTTTGGGCGTGCGGATCCCCGCCACCACGTCCTCGCCTTGTGCATTGGTCAGATATTCACCATAGATCAAGTTCTCGCCCGTGCCGGGATTTCGCGTGAAACCCACGCCTGTACCGGAATCGTTGCCCATGTTGCCAAAGACCATGGTGCAGATGTTTACAGCAGTTCCGCTGGCTTGCGCGTTGGTGATCTTAAACTGTCTGCGATAATCCACTGCTCGTTTGCCCATCCATGAGCCGAACACTGCGCCGATTGCAATTTCCAGTTGCTCGTAAGGGTCTTGCGGGAATTGTTTGCCGGTGTGGCGTGCCACGATGCCGAGAAACTCACCCGCCAGCTCTTTGAGGTGATCAACAGTTAAATCCAGATCCTGTGGCGCCCCATATTTACGCTTGATGGCAATCATGCTTTCGTCGAAATGTTCGTCGTTGATGTTGAGTGCGATCTTGCCGAACAGTTGGATGAAACGGCGATAAGTATCATAGGCAAAGCGTTCGTTGCCTGTCTGCTTGATGAGACCTTTCAGGGAAGTTTCGTTGAGACCAAGATTGAGGATAGTGTCCATCATGCCCGGCATGGACATGGACGAACCGGAACGCACCGAGACGAGCAGGGGATTCTCGCTGCCGCCGAAACTTTTGCCAGTTTTCTTCTCAAGCGCTTGCATGCGCTCTTTGACTGACTCCATCAAGCCGTCAGGCAGTTTGTTTTTCTTCAGATAGGCTGTGCATGCATCGGTAGTGATCGTAAAACCCGGGGGAACATTCAAGCCGATCTGTGTCATTTCACACAGATTGGCGCCCTTTCCTCCCAATAACATCTTGTTTTTGCCATCTCCGTGCTCGAACTCGTAAATGTATTGCTTGCTGTCTGTCATGATAACTCCCGATTATTTTAATAGCTGATCAACATACTCTGGTGTTATGCCTTACTCATCAATTCCTTTAGCACATAAGGCAGTATGCCGCCATTGCGGTAGTAGTCGACTTCGATCGGCGTATCGATACGCAGCAATAATGTGACGCTCTGCTTGCTGCCATCCTTGCGCGTGATGGCGAGTGTAATGTCTTGTTGCGGCTTCAAATTCTCGTTGATTCCGGTCAGATCGAAAGTTTCTCCGCCGCTCAAATTCAAACTTGCCAGTGAGTCGCCACCTTTGAATTGTAGCGGCAATACTCCCATACCGACCAGATTGCTGCGGTGAATACGCTCATAACTTCTTGCGATGACGGCCTTTACACCGAGTAGTTGCGTGCCCTTTGCAGCCCAGTCTCGGCTTGAACCGGTGCCGTATTCTTCACCCGCGAAAATCACTGTTGGCGTGCCGTCGGTGATGTACTTCATCGCTGCATCGTAAATTGCCAATTGTTCGCCTTTGTAGAGGGTGTAACCACCTTCGACACGACTACCATCTGCATTGGCTGGCAACATGAGATTTTTGATACGCACGTTGGCGAAGGTACCGCGCATCATCACTTCATGGTTGCCGCGACGCGAGCCGTAGCTGTTGAAGTCTTTTACTTCGACCTTGTGTGCTTGCAGATATTTTCCGGCGGGCGTAGTTGGCTTGAAGCTACCTGCCGGACTGATGTGGTCGGTAGTGACGGAATCGCCAAATAGTGCCAGAGCCTTTGCACCCTTGATGTCGCCAACCTTGGGAGTGGCGGCATCGAAGAATGGCGGACGCGCGATGTAAGTGGAATCGTCCCACTGATAGCGATTACCAGTTGGCGCTGAGATTGCGTTCCACAATGGCAAGTCTTTGGTCAGATCGGAATACAGTTTGCGATACACCGCAGGATCAGCGGCAAATTTCATTACGGTTTGTACTTCTGCACTATTCGGCCAGATATCTTTCAGATAAACAGGTTGACCATCTTTGCTTGTGCCAAGCGGATCGGTGTCGAGATTGATATTCATCTTGCCCGCGATTGCATAAGCTACAACGAGCGGTGGGCTGGCGAGGAAGTTTGCTTTCAGGTTAGGGTGAATACGCGCTTCGAAATTTCGGTTGCCCGAGAGCACCGCTGCGCAGATCAGACCATTGTCGGTAATGGTTTTGTCGATGTCTTCACTCAGTGGTCCGGCGTTACCAATGCAAGTAGTGCATCCGTAAGCGGCGACACTGAAACCCAGTTGGGTCAAGGAATCCAGCAGGCCGGCGTTAGTCAGATATTCAGTGACGACACGCGAACCGGGAGCAAGCGAAGTCTTGATATGCGGCGCGACTTTTAATCCTTTAGCCACGGCCTTCTTCGCCAGCAAACCGGCTGCCAGCAACACACCGGGATTTGATGTGTTGGTACAAGAAGTGATCGCGGCAATCAGCACATCGCCATTGCCAATCTTTAGATCACCTTTGCCGGTGGCGTAACGTTGAGCCAATTTTTCAGCGGGTTGGTTGAAGCCGTTTTCAGCGATAGGTTTGCTGAACAGCGTATTGAAAGTATCTTTCATAGCCTTTAAAGCTACGCGATCTTGAGGGCGCTTTGGACCAGCCAGCGAAGGCTCAATGCTATTCAAATCAAGCTCTACCGTGCTGCTGTAATCTATGCTGCCATCTTTGGGTACGCCGAACAGACCTTGAGCTTTGAAGTAGGCTTCGAAGGCCGCCACTTCATCATCTGTGCGTCCGGTATTGCGCATGAAGTTGACAGTGACTTCGTCGACCGGGAAGAAGCCCATGGTTGCACCGTATTCAGGCGCCATGTTGGCAATCGTCGCACGGTCGGGCAGGGTGAGTGCGGCAGTGCCTTCACCGTAAAACTCGACGAACTTGCCGACGACTTTTTGTTTGCGCAGCAGTTCGGTGACCGTCAGTACCAAATCAGTTGCCGTTACACCTTCGCGCAATTTGCCTTTGAGATGCACACCGACAACATCCGGTGTCAGGAAATAGACCGGCTGACCCAGCATGCCAGCTTCAGCTTCGATACCGCCAACACCCCAGCCGACTACGCCGATGCCATTGATCATGGTGGTGTGGCTGTCCGTACCCACCAATGTATCGGGATAAGTCACGCCATCTTTTTGCAACACGCCGCGCGCCAGATATTCCAGGTTGACTTGGTGCACAATGCCGATGCCGGGCGGTACGACTTTGAATGTGTCGAAGGCCTGCATGCCCCATTTCATAAAGCGGTAGCGTTCAGTGTTACGTTCGAATTCCAATTCCATGTTCAACTTCAACGCATCGGGCCGGTTGAAATAATCGATCTGCACCGAGTGATCAACCACAAGATTGACAGGAACCAGCGGCTCAATAACCTTGGGGTCTTTGCCCTGTGCGGCAGCTGCATCGCGCATCGCGGCCAGATCGGCAAGTAACGGAACACCGGTAAAGTCTTGCAAAACAATGCGTGCCACAACGAAAGGAATTTCTTCAGTGCGAGACGCTTTCGCTTGCCAGTTTGCCAGCTGCCGCACATGCGCTTCGGTCACTTTTTTGCCGTCGCAATTGCGCAATACCGATTCCAGAACAATGCGGATTGATACCGGCAAGCGGGAGATCTTTCCAATACCCGCCGCTTCAAGAGCAGGTAATGAATACAGGGTAGATTGCTTTCCGTTAGCAAGTTGCAATTGTTGGTGGGTATTAAACAGATTATGTGACATGGCGAGTGGCTCCTGGGTCGGTGAGTAAGTGGTTAGTCTTTAAGTAATTCATCAACAATGACTTCTTTTTTTGCTCGCCGTGCGAGCATGATTGGCGTGGTGCCGTCCTGATATTTGGCATCTTTGTCTGCTTTTGATGCCAATAGCAATTTGACGATTTCAAGGTGTCCGTTGGCGCAAGCTTTATGCAAGGGAGTCCACCCGTCTTTAGTGGCCAGGTTTACATCAGCACCGCTGGAGATCAACACTTCACAGGTAGACAAGTGCCCGCGTGTGGCAGCTTGCAACAGGGGAGTCCAGCCATGTTTGCTCTGTGCATTCAGGTTGGCATGCTTGTTGATGAGCAACTTCACGACATCGGCGTAACCATTGAATGCGGCCCAGTGTATTGGGTTATATCCCGATGTGTCTTCAACATTTATATCGGCACCATGTTCAATTAGCAGCCGGGCGATTTCTTGATTTCCATTAAATGACGAGATCATTAACGGAGTCCAGCCGCGTTCATCCCGAGTATTTAGATCGGCACCATTTACGATGAAAGCAGTGACTACTTTGAAGTTGCCGGATTCTGATGATTTTAAAAACCCCGCTGATGAACGCTCATAGCCACTGTCTTCGATGATCTGTATATCTTCAAGTTCCACATCTTCCCAAATATCACCGGTCTTTTTTTTGGGCTTAATCCGGGTGTTCTCGCGCACTTGGCTCAAGTGAAATATTTCCGTGGCGATCTCAGTTGGGAAGCCTTGCCGTCCCGGACGATCGTTCATCATCAGTTCTTTAAAATAATCGTCGATTTGCGGGGTTTCCCACAGCTCGATTACTTTGCTGAAGACGCGCGGAAACTTCTCCTCAAGTTTATGTGGATAGAGGTCCTCTGCGCCTTGAACCATGTGCAACATTGCTTCATTCATTTTGAGTGGACGATGCACAACAAATCACAATGGGGAAGTATTTTACTCGTTTAGAGAGACTTCTTCACTATGCTTTCAACATAAAATAAGTTTAGCCTAATCTATTCTGCGATGACGGGTGTTTGAGAAGTCCCTTCCTTTGTTGGAGTGCGAACCAATAGTAGCAGCGGTAGCATCAGTACGAAGTTAAGTGTGGCGAAGGTGAAGCTGTCGATGTAAGCGATACTTTGTGCTTGATTCATCACTGCCCGGGCGGCAAGAGCGATACCTTGTTTATCTTGCGCGCCCAAATGAAGCGGTGCGAGATAGTGATGCAGGGCATCGCTGTATGGTGTTATGTCACCGCGCAACAATGCCCAGTTTTTTTGCGTGTCGCGCGAAAAATAAGTGGCGAGAATAGAGATGCCCAGCGCAGAGCCAAAAGTGCGTATCAGGCTGTAAATCCCCGCAGCTTCGGCGGCAATGGTTTTTGGCAGAGTGGTGAAGGCCAGCGTCGAAATCGGTACGAAAATCAGTCCCATTCCGAAACCTTGCAAGATCATGGGCAGAATCAACTGGTTTGCATTGATGTCACCGGTGAAACGGGTCATCAGGTAATTGCCGCCGATGCTGCAAAAAATGCCGGCCAATACAAAATTTCGCGGTGGAAATTTGCCGGAAAATTTTCCAACTATAGTCATGATAAGTAACGAGGCCAATCCCCGGGGAGCCATGTATAACCCAGCATCAAAGGTCGGGTAACCCAGAAAATTTTGCAGGTCTAGCGATTGCAGCAGCATGCCGCCAAAAAATCCGACACCGATCGTGGTCATAATAAGACAGGCAACCAGAAAATTACGGTCTTTGAAAATTCGCAAATCAAACAACGGATGATGTTTCCCGGTTATTGTATAAACAAAAAAGAAAATTAAGGAAGATATCGCGATGATGGTTGCGAAGACCAAGGTTTGCGAGCTGAACCAGTCGTCCTGATTACCGCGATCCAGTACCAACTGAATCGCACCAATGCCAAGGGCAAGGGAAGTAAATCCAAACCAGTCCATGCGCCTGGCGTGCACGGCACTATCCGGCACATGCCTCACAGCGAGTATGAACGAAGCAATTCCAACGGGTAAATTGATGTAGAACGTCCAGCGCCAGCTAACCACCTCGGTAAGCCAGCCACCCAGTGTCGGGCCAAGAATCGGGGCAACCATCACACCCATCGCCCAAATTGCCATCGCCTTGCCACGCTGTTCGCCGGGATAAGCTTGCAGCATGATCGATTGAGACAAGGGTACTAGTGATGCGCCGAACACGCCTTGCAGGAATCGGAACAATACCATCTGGGCGATGCTGGTAGCCATGCCGCACAGCGCAGAGGTAACGACAAACCCCGCAATACTGATCAGCAGAAAACGTTTTTGTCCCAGACGATCAGTAAAATAGCCGGTGAGCGGCATGAAGATAGCTGAGGCGATCAGGTACGAGGTGAGCACCCAACTGATGTTGTCGGGCGTGGCATTAAGCTGCCCTGCCATATTGGGAAGCGCCACGTTGATAATGGTGGTGTCCAGCACTTGCATGATGGTCGCCGCCATGACAGCAATCGCAACCAATATGGGCTTGCTTTTCATGCGTGTGTTATTTCAATTGCACAGTTACAGTCGCCGTTGCACCGATGCGCAGGGGATGCTCAGCATCTGTCGGGGCGAACTTGATACGCACCGGCACACGCTGTGCAATCTTAACCCAATTACCCGTGGCATTTTGCGGCGGTAGCAGAGAGAAAGCCGTACCGGTACCACCACTAAGACTTTCGACCGTGCCTTTGAAATGCTGGCCCGGATACATGTCGATCTGGATATCAACATTTTCGCCAGAATGAATGCCTGTCAATTCGGTTTCTTTATAATTGGCATCGATATGAAAACTATTGTCAGCGATCAGCGCGAAAAGCGGCACACCGATTCCAACCAAAGAGCCGGCAGTCAGGGTCAGGTTGCTGATCTGACCATCTACAGTTGCGGAGATATGTGTGTGTTCGAGGTCGAGTCTGGCCTGTGCGATCGCAGCTTGAGCATTTAATACATCACCGCGATCTTCGGGCTTATCCGGCGCAGACAGAGCTTTGTTTAATTTTGCACGGGCTTGATTAAGCGATGCCTGTAAGGCTTCCACATGAGCAAGCGAATCGTCGGCAGATTGCCGGGAGAGAAAATTTTGCGCAACCAGCTTTTGATTTCGAGCGAGAGTGGCTTGTGCATTGGCGAGATCACTTTCGGTTTGAGTGATTTGCGCACGTGCTACGTTTATTTCAGCATTGTCCTGTCGGGCACTTTGCTGTGCCAGAGCCAAATCAGCCTGGGCGCGTTTTAAGGCAATAGCAAAAGGTGCTGTATCGATGTCGAAAAGCAAATCACCTTTGTGAACATGCTCATTTTCCTTGATATAAACACTGCTAACCCGACCGGAAACTTGTGAAGCTATGTTTATCACATCAGCGTTGATATAGGCGTTTTCAGTGCTGCGCGAAGTGCCAGAAAAATAGAGGTACGCGATTATGCTGAACGCAATACTGATCAAAATCGACGATACAACAATTTTCCTTTTTGTATTTGAGACAAGCC
>CAIRAO010000201.1 GCA_903876625.1 uncultured Gallionellaceae bacterium
CACTTTTCAATACCGAGGTTTTGCAAAAACTTTATGAGTTTTGGCAGCCATTGCTAAAAGCCATCTCTGATAAATCCATAGACTCGGCAAACTATGCAAGTTTTACCGATCCTGACAAGCTCAAACAGCTGTATGACAAGCTGTTCAACTTTGATCTGGATGCACTCAATCAATTACAAAAACAGACATCGCAATACAACGACGTTTACCAGCAATTTACCAAGCCTTGGAATGAGGCCGCTAAAACACAAGCGAACAATTTCTTGCAGGGTGACTTTTCCAAAAGTGAAATGACGCCCCAGGCTTGGTTGCAACAAATGCAAACCGCTTATGCGACATTTGAAAAAACCACCGGCAAAATATTGAGTGTACCGACCCTTGGAAAAGACCGGGAAAAAATGGCCTTGTTTTCCAAATACACCAAGGCGTTGACTACATTTGCGTCCAGACATCAAGAGTATTACCAACTGATGCAAACGACCGGCTATGAAGGCAACCAAGCGGTGATCAAAGCGCTTGCCGAAAAAGTTGAAGCCGGTGAAAAGTTCGAAAAATTTGATGATTTTTTTGCACTGTGGATCAGCACCAACGAAAAAGTGTTCTACAAATTGTTCCAGAGCAAAGAGTTTAACGAGCGTCGCAATGCAATGACCGCTGCCGGTTTCAATGCCCGCAAGTTATATAACGAGATCGTTGAAAGCCAGCTTTCGGATTTGCCGGTTGCACGCCGTTCGGAAATGAATGAGGTTTACAAAATCATTTACGACTTGCGCAAACAAGTGAAAAGCCTTCAATCGCAAATTCAAGATTTGAAAACTCAACATTGAAAAATAAGGAACGATAGTCATGAACAACCTTTTTTCAGGTATGGATGCAAAAGCCACATTGAAATATTTAAACGGAGTTCAGAGCAAGCTCATGAAGGGCGCTGAACTGCTCACAGATATTGAAGAAATCGATGTTGGCACTGCAGAAAAAGAATTAATCTTCGCAGAAGACAAGTTAGAGCTTCACCATTACAAACCTCTGGCTGGCAAGGCCTGTGGCATTCCAGTCATGGTCACCTATGCGCTGGTCAACCGTGCTTACATGCTCGACATTCAGCCTGACCGCAGCTTTATCCGTAATCTGCTCAACCTCGGCCTGGATGTTTACATGATCGATTGGGGTTATCCGACTCAAGCTGACCGTTATCTGAGTATGGATGACTACATCAATGGCTACATGAATAATTGCGTCGATGCGGTACGCAATCATTCCAAGAGCGACAAGGTGACTATGATGGGTGTATGTCAGGGCGGCACCTTCTCGGGAATTTATTCCGCGCTCTATCCGGAAAAGGTGCATAACTTGATCACACTGGTTGCGCCTTTTGATTTTGCAACCAACGACGGATTACTTTTCAACTGGTCAAAAGACATGGACATCGATGCACTGGTCGATGCCTATGGTGTCGTGCCGGGTGATGTGCTTAACGAGAGCTACCTGATGTTGATGCCTTTTAACCTCAACATCAAAAAGTATATCGACATGCTTGAAGTGCTGGATGATAAAGATAAACTGATCAATTTCCTGCGCATGGAAAAGTGGATTTTTGATAGTCCCGGTCTGGCCGGTGAGTGTTTGCGCCAGTTCACCAAGGATCTTTACCAGGGAAACAAACTGGCCAAGGGTCAATTGAAGCTGGGTGATAAAACGGTTAATTTGGGCAAGATCACCATGCCGATTTTGAACATCTATGCCTCGGCTGATCACTTGGTGCCACCAACTGCGACCAAACCGTTGAATGATTTGGTAAGCTCTAAAGATAAAACTTTATACGAGTTCAAGGGGGGACATATTGGTGTATTTGTTGGCTCCCGCTCGCAAAAAGAATTGGCGCCGGTTATTTCGAAATGGCTGATTGAACGCGATGGTGCTGCTCCGACTAAAGCAGCTTCAACAAAATCAATGCCAGTTAAAGAAAAAGAATCACCCAAGAAGGCTGAAGCCAAGCCTGCTGCCGCCAAACCAGCCGCCGCAAAAACCACAAAGGTAAAAGCTGCTGATACAGCAAAACCCAAAACAGCAAAAAATAGTGTTCCTGAAGTTTTTAGCACGCCATTTAAAAAAACAACTAAAAAGTAGACCTTGATGATCTAGCAATTTGCCATCTCTCTTGGGGATAGGGATAGGGCTAGAGCGAGGGTAAGTTTTCAGGCTGAAGCAATTTATTCAATCACATTTGGAGGCAAATAAAATGAGCAAACGTATCGCGTTAGTAACTGGTGGGATTGGTGGTATAGGCAGTGGCATTTGCAGACAGCTCGCAACTGATGGATTTACAGTTGTAGCGAATTACATCAAGGCAGAAGAGGCGAAAGCTCAGGCCTGGCTTGCAATTGAACGTGCCGCTGGCAGAGATATTCATATTGCGGAAGGTGACGTATCGAATTTTGATTCTTGTACTACGATGATTAACAAGATACGTTCCGATGTCGGATTTGTCAGCGTGCTTGTCAACAATGCCGGCATTACCAAAGATGGCGTATTCAAGAAAATGCCATTGGAAAACTGGATGGATGTGCTAAACATTAATTTGAACAGCGTGTTCAACGTAACCAAGAATGTAGTGGATGATATGCTCGTGCAAGGATGGGGACGCGTGATTAACATGTCTTCAGTCAATGGCCAGAAAGGCCAATTCGGTCAGACCAATTATTCTGCTGCCAAAGCGGGTATGCATGGTTTTACCAAAGCCTTGGCTCAAGAGATTGCCTCAAAGGGCATTACCGTTAATACCATCTCGCCCGGTTATATCGGCACTGAAATGGTGATGGCAATCAAGCAGGAAGTTCGCGATCAGATAATTTCAACGATTCCCGTTGGACGTTTGGGAAAACCGGAAGAAATCGCCAAGCTGGTTTCTTATTTGGCTTCAGATGATGCCTCTTTCATCACTGGTTCCAATATAGCCATCAATGGCGGATTGCATATGTGCTGAGTGATCAAGCAACAATTCTGAGCAAATAAAAATCTGCGCCAAATGCAAGCCGTTAGCAAAAAGAGTTGAATAAATACTAACGGCTTGTTGGGGCGACATTTGTAGAGATGTTTCCAGAAATAGATTTCTGCGGCTTATTGATTTTCCACTGCAACCGACAGTTCTCATAAAATCGCGATAAAATAAGGTGTGCGACAGACAACGACCGGCCAAACAGTCCTTTGTGACCGGCAATTCTGTTAGTAATACTGTCAGGTTAATACATACAGACTTGGAAAATCAATGAAAACCGAAAAAGCACTATCCGATTTAACTTCTTTTCAAAGAGCACTGACAGACCATGTAGGGTGGTTGCAGAATTGGTACCAGGCAGTTCTGTACCAAGGTGACATTCCCGATCCCACCGCTAGCGCTTGTCCTTTCTCCAAATGGCAATCAGGCCTGGAGGCTGATTCATTAAGCAAGTATGAAGTTTTTGAAACTGTGCGCACGGAACATTCACATATGCATTCCATGGCTTGTCGATTTACCGAACGTGCAGCAAGCGGCCATCCCATTACCACTTCCGACTTTGAGACATTAATGACGACTTCGCTGTCTTTCGGAGCTGCTGCGCAAACGTTAGAGCGCGAAGTCTGGAAGACAATTGCAACGCTGGATCCGCTAACAGGGCTATCCAACCGGCAATTAATGCAGACTCAATTATTGCGCGAGCGCGATAGGGCTATTCGAGAGAGAAAATCGTTGTGCATCGCGCTGGCTGATATCGACTTCTTTAAAAAAATCAATGACACTTATGGTCACTCAATGGGTGATACAGTTTTGCGTGAAGTTTCTGATGTATTTAGTATGTTGCTTCGTCCCTACGATTTTGTATATCGATATGGGGGTGAAGAATTTTTATTCTGCCTTCCCGGTACCAACCCGGAGACAGCAGTAATGGCACTTGATCGAATCCGCGAAGCTGTTGCCAAGCGCGCTATATATGATTCAAATGGTACGTTGGTTAAAGTTACTGTCACGATCGGCGTGGCAGCTATCAACGCTGATATTTCTGTTGAAGATTGCATCGTACTTGCAGACAAGGCTCTTTATAGCGGCAAAAATGCAGGTCGTAACTGCGTCAAGTTATTTAATGAGTAGTTATTGGAAGCGGTAAACGAGTGCGGCAAAACCGCTGTCTTCAAACTGCGTCCTGACCAGAGGGCTTTCAGTGATAGCAGTCCCAAGCCATTTGCGTTTCAAATAAAAATTTGCCAGCCAGCCGCCACTAATCTTGATTTCAAACATCGAGCTGAGCATGCGGTTGGTGACTGTCGTCGGAGTATAGGCAGCATAGCCGCTCGCCACTGATTCAGCGGCGGATACGCCGTAGTAGTAAAGGTTGTAGTCGGTCGAATAATGTTCGACGCCGATTTGCGGATAGACGTTCATTTTGCGCAGAGCAATTTTTGCGACATAGGTGGCTTCGTAAATGCCTCCGCGCGACTGGTTGGCATCGTACAAAGCGTAAAGAAACAATCCACCCAGCGGTGTGAGCTGGAATGTGCCCAGACCGACGGGCGCGGAATTTTGGCGGTTGTTGATTCCGCGAAGTTGAGTATTGTCGGTAGTTTGGAAGCCGTCATATTTGATGCGGCCAACCAGTTCCAGATGTCCATGTCCAAGAGGCAGAGTTTTGACACCAATGGTGTCGATACGGGTGAATACTCGCCCATAGTTGAAATAGCCATAAGGTAAAAGCGAGGCGCTGTTGCTTACACCGTTGATGGGGCTGGAGGATACGTTGGCGAAAATCCCCAAGTCTCCCTGTAGTTTATTGGTAAAATTTTCCGTGGCCTGAGTGTTTGCCGACAGAAAAAGTGAGAGCGTGAAAAAAGCATTAACGAGTTTCACAAAATGTCTTACTGAAATTTCAAGGCTCAAATAATCCCATGGGCAGAGTAAATAATCAATTCAACTAGATCTGTATAAATACAACTCCGGATTACGTTTTGCCGAAAGAGACTACCACTTTCAGAAACGGGAAATGCAATCAATTTAGTTCGAGAATTCATAAGTGCTTGAGAGAACCAAGAGTCATCATGACGTTAGATGATTTTGGAAGTGGGAATTGACCCACCAAGAAATATCGTACATCCGGATGAGCAGATATATGAAATATATAGAGAGATAACAGCATTTTGTTTGCTGTTGAGCAATTATAGCGAAGGCATATATGAATATATAATCGACTCAAGTATAGTGAACCGAAAACAAACTTTAGGTAGATGTTTATGGTTATAAAATTTTGGTTAATATTTATCACGATGTTTCCTGTGATGGTGTCAGTTGCTGAAGCCGCTCAGCAGGAAAAGGCTTTAGAAAAGAAAGAAGTTTCTTCCTCGTCTACAACAGAGACTCCTAATGCTGGCACTTTGGAAAATGAAACAATTCTTAAGTTGGGAGGATTCGGTACTCTTGGAGCATTAAGTTCTAGCCAAACCCATGGGGACTATGTTCTTGACAGCTTTATGCCTAATGGGGCGGGTAGAAGTACCGATTTAGATTTAAATAACTATAGTAAATTTGCATTGCAAGTGAACGCATTATTCACGCCCAAAGTTTCGGGGCAACTTCAAGTCATTTCGGCTTATAGCGCTGACGGTTCTTTTCAACCAGATATAGAATGGTACAACCTGAAATATATTATCAACAATGAAATTGCCTTCAGGGTTGGGCGTGTCGAGCTATCAACATTCATGGACTCTGGCAATCACGATGTGGGTTACAGCTATGCTTGGGCTCATTTGCCAATAGAAATGTATCATCTTCTGTCAATTCAAACGAGTGATGGTATAGATGCAACATACCGTACGAAAATCGGCGATTCAATAAATTCCCTAAAACTCCTCTTCGGACAAAATACAGGTGATAGGCCGACCAGCATCTCTACTTCCAAGGACATGTTAG
>CAIRAO010000202.1 GCA_903876625.1 uncultured Gallionellaceae bacterium
ATCGACACCTTCAGCGATTACATTCAAACGGAAATTATTTGATAAATCGATTATGGTTTTCACCATAATTGCATCACTTGGGTCGTTTGTCATGTCACGAACAAAACCTTTATCGATTTTCACCTGGTCCAATGGCAACATCTTCAAATAGGACAAGGATGAATAGCCAGTTCCGAAGTCATCCAAAGACAAGCTAACGCCAACTGCTTTTAGCAAATGCATCTTGGCGACAACATCTCTTACATCATTCAGCACGACACTTTCGGTTAATTCCAGTTTAAGGAGTGAAGCATCAAGCTTGTGTGTTCGTAACGCATTAACCACCTGGTCGACAAAATCATGTTGCCTGAACTGAACTGCACTCACATTCACAGCTAAAACCAAATGACTGGTTTCTTCTTTTTTAGACCACTTACTCAGTTGAAGGCAAGCGATATTGAGTACCCATCTGCCGATTTGCAGAATGAGTGAATTTTCTTCAGCGATTGGAATAAATTGCATGGGTGGAATGAGTCCGCGCACAGGATGATTCCATCGAATCAATACTTCGGCACCTATCCAGTCCTAATGTTGGCCAGTTAATACTCAAGACGTAATTTTTTCCCGAGTAAAAACACCACAACCTATTATCAATTTCAAAGCTGCATTTTGAGCATTTACGCAAATATAAAACCAGAAACTTTTTTATTACTTCAGAGGATCAGAGAATTTCGTAAGCTTTAATAAAATACTATGTTGAAAAGCAACTTATATAAATACCCACTAATGGGTATATTGTTTACCCACTTTGAACGATTGTTAATCTGCCGCCAGCGAATTAGAATACTAATCAATATGAAGCAACTTAAAAATTATTGGAACAATTTAACCACCTTTAATTGGCTATTCTGTTTGTGTTTTATCCTTACAGTATTCAGCCCGCCCTCTTTCGCCGAAAACGAAGTTCTTTTGCTCAATTCCTACCACCCCGGTTTTGAATGGACAGAAAATATCAATTCTGGCATCCGCAGCACTCTTGATACCAGTGACGCCAAGGTTAATCTCAGCATTGAATTCATGGATACCAAGCGTCGGAATGATGAGACTCATTTTCAAAATCTCTACCAACTTTTCGCCTACAAGTACAAGAATGATCAGTTCAAGGCAATAATCGTTACAGACAACGATGCTTTCAACTTCATGAAAAAGTATCGCGACTCCTTGTTTCCGAAAACGCCAGTCGTTTTTACCGGAGTCAATTTTTTTCGGGATGAACAATTAGCCGGAGTCACCGGTTTCACTGGCGTGGTCGAGACGTTTGACGGCGTTCAAACCGTTGAGCTGATGCTTAAACTGCATCCGCGCACGAAGAAAATACTTGTCCTCATGGATGGCACGACCACTGGCAAAGCTGTCCGGAGCGAACTGGACACGATGCTTCCGTCCTTTGAAAAAAGGGTCCACTTTGATTTTCTCGTTGATAAATCACTTGAGGAGATAAAGCGCCAAGTTAAGGAGTTGTCTTCCGATACACTGATACTTCTGATGCCTTTTGCCCGCGATAAAGAAGGAACCCTAGTCAGCTATTCCCAGATCGCTTCAATGGTCAGTGATGCCAGTTCTGTGCCTGTCTACGGCACATGGGATTTCTATCTCGGACATGGCATCGTCGGGGGGCGACTGACTGAAGGTTTTTCTCAAGGAACCGCGGCCGCAGAGAAGGTACTCAGGGTCTTAAAGGGAGAAGTTGCAGAAAGCATTCCCATCCAAAGAAGCAGTCCCACCCGTTTCATGTTCGATGCGCGTCAACTCAGGCGCTTTAATATTTCAGAAAGTAATTTGCCTGAAGATAGTTATCTTGGATATCAGTCCTGGTATGAAATTAACCGTCTTTATGTTTGGATAAACGTGTTGGGATTAATAACACTATTGGTACTGGTATGGCTTTTAGTGGCCTCTCAAATGAAGCGAAGGCAGGAAAAAAATGCGGGACTCGCAGAGCGTAAACGTTCAACGCAAGTATTAGAAAAAAGTCGCGATTTACTAAATAAGCTTTCCCAAAATGTTCCTGGTGCAATTTATCAGTTTCAGATGTTTCCCGATGGGCATTCCTGTTTTCCATATGCAAGTAGTGGAATAAATGATGTCTACGAGGTAACGCCAGAACAAGTGAAAGAGGATGCTTCTGCGGTATTCTCTGTGTTGCATCCGGACGATATCGATATGGTAAGCAGGACGATACAGGAATCCGCACGAACCTTACAAAATTGGCAACTTGAATATCGAGTGAAACTTCCCAAAAAAGGCATCCGTTGGCTTTCCGGTCTGTCCAAACCTGAGAAGCTTGAAGACGGCAGTGTAATCTGGCATGGATTTATCACTGACATTTCGACTCAAAGAGAACTGGCGAATAAACTTCTCAATAGCGAGCAGCGTTACAACAATTTATTCTCAGATTCAAAAGCAGCGATGATGTTGATCGATCCCTCAAATGGGCGAATCAAAGATGCCAACCATGCAGCTGAAAATTATTATGGTTATCCAGTGGGTCAGTTAAACAAGATGATGATCAGCGAAATTAATACGCTGACCAGACGAGAAATTGAAAATGAAATGGCACTTGCCGCTCATGAGAACCGGTCCCATTTCTATTTCAAACACAAATTGGCAACCGGTGAGATCAAAGATGTAGAAGTTCACTCAGGACCGATAGAGATCAGCGGGGAACAACTTCTCTATTCAATCGTACATGACATTAGCGATCGCAGAAAAACTGAAAAACAACTCCAATCATTAATGCATGAACAAACTGTCATGCTGGAAACCTCGCTTGCGGGTATTGCTAAAGTTCAAAATCGGATTTATACCTGGGTCAATCCGGCAATGGAGAAATTATTCGGATACAGCCCGGGCGAGATGAAAGGCATTTCGACCCGAACCGTTTTTATGAATGACCAGGCATACCAAGAGTTTGGGGCGGCAGCCTATCCTTTGCTTTCAACAGGAGGCATTTATCGGACGCAGATTCAATTGCGACGCAAGGATGGGAATGACATTTGGATCGATATCAACGGCATTACTTTGAACGCGGATGAGGGAATTAGCTTTTGGACATTTAATGATATAAGAGATACCAAGCAAGCTGAGCAGGATATGCTTCAAGCAAAAGAAGCCGCAGAGGAATTGGCCCGTTCCAAATCCGAATTCCTGGCCAACATGAGCCATGAGATCCGCACCCCGATGAACGCGATCATTGGCTTGTCCAACCTGGCACTCAACAAGGACATGACAGACGAAGTCCGTGACTATCTATTCAAGATCAACTCCTCCTCTGAAAGCCTGTTGGGAATCCTGAATGACATCCTCGACTTCTCCAAGATGGAAGCGGGTAAACTGGGTATTGAAAACAGAAGCTTTAATCTGACCGACATGCTGGATGACCTGAACGACTTGTTCTCGGCCCGCGCGCTGGAAAAGAATATCGGCTTTACCCTCAAAATGGATACCATTGTTCCCAGATTGCTGGTGGGTGATCCAATGCGCATTCAACAAATCCTCTCCAACCTGGTGGGCAACGCCATCAAATTCACCGCCGAAGGCACAGTGGGCATCCAAGTCCAGTTGCTGGAACAGGAGAACTCC
>CAIRAO010000203.1 GCA_903876625.1 uncultured Gallionellaceae bacterium
CTGCTGAGCTGTCGGTGTAATCCCATGCATCGAGTTTGTAATCTTGTAACAGGACTTCGACCTGCGGCGCTATTGTGTAATCCATTTCCTCTCTCGATTGGTAAAGTTGAGAAACGAGCATTTTTATTGCCGTCCTAAACGGTGAGGGGATGTCACTTTAGAACCGGTATCAAATAAAAAAGACCCCATTGCCAACGTTCTTGATGGTGGTGCGCAATATGGAGTTGGAAGTAGTGATATTTTGTTGGTCCGCAATTCTGGCAAACCGGTTGTTGTTCTTGGCGTCATCTTCCAACACTCGCCTTATGTTTTAATCGCAATGCAAAGGAATGGTATCAGTAGTGTAAGTGATCTGGTTGGCAAGCGAGTCATGATCGATCCCTACGCAGCGGAAATCGTTGCTTATCTAAAGAAAAGCAAAGTTCCTCTCGATAGCTTGATTCAGATTAAAGCAAACGATTATGGCGTTGACAACCTGATTTCAGGTCAAGCGGATGCCTATGCAGGTTACATGACCAATGATCCATGGTATCTAAATAAAGCAGGTGCTCAGTATTCTGTGTTTAGTCCAAAATCAGTGGGCATCGATTTTTATGGTGACAATCTTTTTACAACTGAAGCGGAGCTTAAAGAGCATCCAGCCCGTGCTGAGGCTTTTCTTGAGGCCAGCTTAAGGGGTTGGCACTATGCTTTGGATCACCCCGATGTTGTTGCTGATCTGATGATTTCAAAGGGTTACTTTCCTTCAGAAGATCGAGAGAAACTCCTTTTTGAGGCAAGAGCATCTGTTCAATTAATTAACTCTGATATAGTCGAAATCGGCTACATGCACGATGATCGTTGGCAGCATATTGTTGACACTTATTCACAGTTAGGGATGTTACCGAAGAATTTCTCTCTCAAGGGTTTTCTTTATGATCAACATCCAGAGAAAACGCCTAAGTGGATGGGTATTTTCCTTGGATTACTGACACTAAGCTCAATTCTAATTATTGCTTATATTTTACGAATCAATCTTGGCAGAAGTTTAGATCGAAAGAAAATCAGGATAAGCGAGATTAAGCATCGAAAGGCACAAGAAATAGCTGGATTAGGCAGTTATGCCACAGATCTGGTTACTGGACGATGGGAAAGTAGTGAACAACTCGACGCCATTTTCGGTATAGATGAAAACTACATTCATGACATTCCAAATTGGAACAACCTGCTTGCGCAGGAGTTTCGTCAACAAGTTTTAGATCATTACTTGGAAATTATCCGTGAACATAAAGATTTCCGGATGGACTACCAGATCGTGCGTCCCAGCGATGGACAAGTTCGCTGGGTTGCAGCTAACGGGGAACTTGAATACGACACAGACGGTAAACCAATCCAGCTAATCGGAACAATTCAGGATATTACTGAACGCAAGCTAAGCGAGATTGAATTACAGAAAAGTCAGGAACGACTCAAGGCAGCTGCCTCAGCCGGTATCGTTGGAGTATGGGATTGGGATGTGCCAAACAACCGTTTGGAGTGGGATCATGTCATGTATCAGTTATATGGTCTACAAGAAGGAGATTTCGCCGGTGCCTATGAAGCTTGGGCGCAAGCCATCCATCCTGAAGACAGGGCAATGGCAGAAGGAGAGATTCAGGCAGGTCTAAGAGGCGAACGTGATTATGCGCCCGAATTCCGCGTTATTTGGCCTGACAACTCGGTGCATTTTATTAAGGCGGCTTCCCGAACGACGTTTGATGATCACGGGATGCCCTTACGCATGATTGGCATTAATTATGAGCTGACAGCGCAAAAGAAAATCGAACACGCACTTAAAAGAGAAAGTGAGAAGAACTTTGCCCTCTTGCGAAATGCCAGTGATGGTTTACACATTCTCGATACCGAAGGCAACATCATCGAAGCTAGCGACTCATTCTGCACGATGTTGGGTTACACGCGTGATGAAACAATTGGCATGAACGTTTCAAAATGGGAATCTAAATTTATAGGGACTGAGCTTACAAAATTTGTTCACAATTTGTTTAAGCAAAATGATCGAAGTCAGTTTGAGACTATTCACAGGAGAAAGGAAGGATCAACTATTGAGGTAGAAGTAAGTACTTTTCCGCTAGAACTGGAGGGCAAGCATGTACTTTTCTGTTCTTCACGTGATGTCTCCGAAAGAAAAATTGCTGATAAAGCAATAAGACATTACATGAAGGCAATTGAAACCGCCCATGATGGTTATTGGATCTTCGATTCAAAAGGAGTGATACTAGAAGTTAATCAGGCCTATGCTGACATTAGTGGCTACACTGTTGATGAATTGCGAGGGATGCGCATTTGTCAAATTGATCTGAATGATTGTTCTGAAGAACTTGTTAAAGCTCGCCTCGATTATATTATCAAACAAGGAAATGCTTTATTCGAGACAGTCCACCGTCACAAGGATGGACATGCAATTGATATTGAAGTTTC
>CAIRAO010000204.1 GCA_903876625.1 uncultured Gallionellaceae bacterium
AGAAACTTAGAACCGCAAAAAATGCGGTTTGGAATTCGGGCTGTAGCATGTAAATAATTTCAAGTATAAAATTTTAACCCGTAACCTGTTGTATTATATTATTTAACTTGATTGATTGCGGTTCATTTTTAGGAGAATTGAATGAAACTGACTTGTAAACACAGACTGATTAAATTCTTTTTAGCTGCAGCGCTATTTTACTTTCCCATTTCGGCCATTTCAGCTGATGATTTTACTGCGTATCGACGCGAACAATCTCAAGGCGTACAGCAGATCAAAAAAGATTTCCTGGTATATAAAGAAAAGCAGGACCGCGAGTTCGCCAACTTCCTCAAAGGTCAGTGGAGCGAGTTTCAAACTTCTCAGGGCAAGGTTCGCCTCAAAGAACCTGAACCTAAAGAAGCACCCGTTGCCCCAGCCAAAACCACTCCCGGCACTCCACCTGTAGTTGCCCCTCCGGTTGTTATTGCACCGGTCACTCCGCCGCCTCTGCCGCCTCAACCCAAACCAGTCACTGTTGCAAGCAATGAGCTTGAGTTAGTATTTTATGGTAATACAGTGAAAGTTCCTTTTGATCCAAAATGGAAATCTTACAGACTCACGGGTGGGGCAAAACCGGAAACCATGAGTGACTTTTGGACTGTCATGAGTGGCAGCCAATACGAACAAACAATACGGACTATCAATGCCGCGCGCCAGGATTTGAAGTTGGATGACTGGGGCTACGTCACCCTTTGGCGCGATGTTGTTAGAGCATTGCAGCCGGAACGCAAATCTGAGCAGAACCTGCTACTTTGGTTTTTGTTGGTCAAATCAGGTTACGACGTGCGTCTAGGTTATTACGATGCCAATGTATATCTATTTGTAGCCATCAAGCAGCCTGTGTATGCCACTAAATACACCAAGGTAAATAATCAAACATATTATGCCGCGCTGGATGAAGATCACGGAAACGGAATCCTTGCGTTTTATTCCTACAAGTCCGACTATCCAACCAAGCTGAACCCCCTTGATATCAAGTCTGCGTCAACTGGTTTCACCAAATCTGTTTCTGCGCAACGAACACTTGCTTTCGATTACAAGGGACAATCGATTAAATTGAATGTCACTTATGATCGGCGTCTGATTGAATATTTTGCTTCTTTCCCTCAAATTGATTTTGAACTCTATTTTGATACGGATGGCAGTTCGCTTTTACACCAAGGACTGCTACCCCAACTCAAAAAGTTCACTTCGACCATGAGCGAACAAGAGGCTGCAGATTTCCTTCTATCCTTTGTACAACACGCCTTTGCCTACAAAACCGATATCGATCAATTCGGCTATCAAAAGTGTTTCTTTATTGAAGAATCTATCTATTTCCCCTATAACGACTGCAAAGATCGCTCCGTGATATACGCTTGGCTGGTTCGTGAACTGCTGGGACTCAAGGTGGTTGGATTGCTTTATCCGGGTCATATGACAACAGCAGTGGGGCTCAGGCAAGTGGCCGAAGGGCAAGCCACCATCATGTATCAAGGCAAGCGTTACGTGATCGCAGATCCGACCTACATTGGCGCCTCTGTTGGAATGCCAATGCCGTCGTATGCAAAACTCAGCCCGAACCGGGTAGTGGAAATACAGTAGTCAGGAAATAGCACTGACTTTAGACTTTAGTTCGATAGGCATATTATTCTAATGGACTTGGTTTGTTTATTTGGTTTTTTATTTATAGTCAATTAGTTGCCGCTATGACTTATTAAATTTACAAAACTTTTCAAATGAAATGGAACTTTATTAGCGTTTGATTATCTATAGCTACAGTAACGCAAGTTACTTCACGTTTCTCCTCCCTGAGCGTGAGGTCTTAGCTTTCCCCTTTAGTTAAGACATTTGCCCCCGTTCGCTATGTTCGGGGGCATTTTTTTGTTCTTACGTTGAGTTTGGGGGTTGATAATCCGAAATCGACTTAAGTATTTCTACCCGACTTCAGAGTTAGCATAAAAAGCGAGCATGTGCCTTCTGAAAGATTCAGACTGGAAATAACAAGGGGGCTGAACAGCCCCCTGAAAGTTAATACCAGTCAGGCTAGTAAATCAACCGCGCCCACTATGCGCTACCCTTCCCGATGCGCTTTCCATCCATTTCTTGATGCGGTTGGCATCGCCTACACGCGTACGCTTACCCCAGGAATCTAGTAGCACGATAATAACCGGTCGTTTGGAAATAGTTGCCTTCATCACCAGGCAACGCCCGGCTTCACTTATGTAACCCGTCTTGCTCAAGCCAATGTCCCACGAAGCATTTTTCACAAGAGGGTTGGTATTTCCATAACGTAAAGGCCTATGTTTCGCAAGCTGAACAGTGTGGGAAGAAGAGGTAGTGAACTGGTGTATCGGCTCGTAGTATTGCGCCGCCCTGACCATCAGTACCAAATCCTGGGCAGTTGAAACGTTATTGCTATTCAAACCGGTCGGGTCAAAGAAACGTGTAGATCGCATACCTAGCTGAAGTGCTTTTTCATTCATTTTTGCAACCGCAGCTTCCGTCCCACCGGGGTAAGTACGTGCCAACGCAGCCGCTGCTCTATTTTCCGATGCCATCAGCGCCAGCTTAAGGAGATCTCCGCGAGACAAGGTGAGTCCTGAGCGCATACGCGATTTCGTTCTCTTGCGATGATCAGCATCATCATTACAGATGGTGATCTGTTCATCCATCGGCAATTTTGCATCGAGGATTACCATTGCGGTCATCAGTTTGGTTATGGAGGCAATGGGCGCGATGTTCTCTGCATTTTTCGTGTACAGCGGACGATTTGATTGTTCATCATAGATCAATGCGATCGCTGACTGTAATTTGGGAACCGAGGTCAGTTGAAATACTGCGTTGGCAAGTTCTTCATCCTGCTGCCTGGGGGTCACTACTGAACTAGTAATCGGCGCAACTACTGGATCAACCTTGGGAGCAAAGAGCGCCACCAGTTGTGACATAAAGAAAAGGTCAGCTTGAGGCTGAGTGGCTACACCCGAATCTTCGGCAAAAGCCGAAAGGCTCAGACCCATACATATTAAATAGACAGCAAATTTCCTCATGGCTCCACACCGGAGTTTGATAACGATGCGAAGGATACATTAAAATTCTAATAAATCAAGGAGCAAACAGAGGGTATTACCTCTAATCCCCACTCTGGAGTATTTGTCCAGACATGATGTCTCTGTGCGTATCCGTAGCGGGGCGATAAGCCTATTGCGAACCTATCGCGACCGTATGCCCGGCATTATGAAAATTCTTGCTGAAGTTGCTCAACATGACGAACGTATAGAATTGAGAAATCAAGCTCGCGAAGCTTTGGAATCAAACCGAAACGTCAAATTGCCCTAGGTCGTCCGGTAGCCTGATTCGGGGTATTTTTTTGGAAACAATAAGTTTA
>CAIRAO010000205.1 GCA_903876625.1 uncultured Gallionellaceae bacterium
CGCTTGCGTGGCGTCAGGCTTTGCCAATTTTCTAGCTGCTTGGGCCATCACGGTCAGTTTTTCACGCGTCATATCACGCAGCAGTTGTGCCAATTTTTCAGTCGTTAATTCCTTTTGCGGCAATAAAATAGCTGCGCCTTGCTCACTTAAAAATCGGGCGTTGTGAGTTTGATGATCGTCCACCGCGAAAGGAAAAGGAATCAGCACACTCGCAACACCGGCAGCCGCCAATTCAGCGATAGTCAACGCACCTGCACGACAAATGACCACATCTGCATTGGCATATTGATTTGCCATATCATCAAGGAATGCACGAATGTCTGCGCTCACCCCTTCCTGCGCATAAAGTTGTTTCACTATTTCCAGATGTTTCTTGCCTGTTTGGTGCAATACATTCGGACGATCTTGTTTACTCATCATTGCAAGAGCTTTTGGCAAAGCTTCGTTAAGCGCTTGCGCACCAAGACTTCCCCCCACCACCAGCAGATTCAGCTTGCCGCTGCGAGTGCAATAGCGCACTTGAGGTTCACTCATGGCCGCAATGTCTGCACGTACCGGGTTCCCGCACCACAATGTGTGTTTCAATACATCAGGAAATCCGCTCATCACGCGCGAAGCGAGTTTCGCAAGTATTTTGTTACTCATACCCGCAATTGAATTTTGTTCATGCACAACCAAAGGACGGCGCAGTATTGCCGCCATTAATCCGCCCGGCATCGTGATGTAACCGCCCATGCCCAGCACAACATCCGGCCGATAACGAAAAATTGCATCAGCACTCTGACCCAATGCACGCAATAATGTAAATGGTAATGTCAGCAATCGCAGCAATCCCTTGCCGCGCACTCCTGCAAAATTTACCCAAGCTATAGAATAACCGTACTTCGGCACAAGGTCAGCCTCCATACTGTTGGGAGCACCCAGCCACACCACTTTCCAACCTTGCGAATACAATACATCGGCCACAGCCAATCCTGGATAGATGTGCCCGCCTGTACCTCCTGCCATGATCAGAATGGTACGGTTCATATTGCCATTCCCCGCGCTATTCTTCTATTCTCCCAATCGATACGGAGAAGTACTGCGATGGCTACACAGTTCACAACCAGACCACTACCGCCAAAACTTAAAAACGGCAAGGTGAGACCTTTGGTTGGCAACACGCCCATGTTCACCCCGATATTGATCATCGCTTGAACACCCAGCCATACTGCAATACCCTGCGCTACCAGTGCTGCGAACATGCGTTCCGACATCGCAGCTTGTCTGCCAATCACGAAGGCTCTAACAAGTAGCCATCCAAAGAGGAGTATTACCGCACACACACCAAACAAACCCAACTCTTCCGCAATCACGGCAAGTAAAAAATCTGTGTGCGCCTCAGGCAAATAAAATAGTTTTTCTATACTTGCACCAAGACCAACTCCCAACCATTCGCCGCGACCAAATGCAATCAACGCATGACTGAGTTGATATCCTTTTCCAAAGGGATCAGACCACGGATCCATAAATCCAATCACACGTTGCATTCGATATTCTGAAGATGAAATAAGAGCTGCGAATGCCAAAGGTAGCAACAAGATCAATCCGCCAAATATTTTCAGGTTGAAGCCGCCCAACCACAAAGTACACATCGCAATCGCGCAGATCACAACGAATGCGCCCATATCAGGCTCTAGCAAAAGTAGCGCGCCAACCATTGCCATCACTGCAAACATGGGCAAAAAAGGTTGGAATAAGTGATCCTTTGTTGCTCCTTTTCGAACGGCATAATCAGCGGCATACAAAACTGCAAAGAATTTCATCAGTTCAGAGGGTTGCAAGTTGACAATAACTAGCGACAGCCAACGGCGACTACCATTCACGGATCTACCCACACCCGGTATCAAAACCAGTAGCAGCAATATCACCCCAAAAAGGAATAAGTAGGGTGCCAGTTTTTGCCAGGTTTGCGTCGGCACTTGAAATGCTGTCATTCCTGAAAGAAGACCTACCGAAATAAATATTCCATGACGCACCAAATAGTAGGTTGGCTGATAATTAGTGAACTTACCTGCTTCGGCTGTGGCGATTGAGGCGGAATAAACCATGACCAACCCGATCGACAACAATCCGGCAATGATCCAGGTCAACACTGTGTCGTAGTTCGCCATCACTCTGCGCGGGTTGTTCAAGCTGATATTTATCACGATATTTCGACCTCGAGCTCTCGTACTGCCGCAATAAAAGCTTCCGCGCGATGAACATAATTCTTGAACATATCGAAACTTGCGCATGCAGGCGACATCAACACCGCATCACCTTTAATCGCTTCGGCAGCACTGATTCTCACCGCATCTTGCATGTCACGCGCCAATAGCAATGGGACACCTGTATCTTTCAATGCATCGGCAATTTTTTCCGCATCCCTTCCGATCAACACTGCAACTCGAGCATGCTGTGTCACAACATTTTGCAGCGGCGTAAAATCCTGCCCCTTGCCATCCCCGCCAAGTATGACTACTGCAGTTTTTCCCAATCCGTTTAGGGCTGCCACAGTGGCTCCGACGTTGGTACCTTTTGAGTCGTCGTAGTAAGTTACCCCGTTAATTTCAGCTACTTTTTCGACACGATGCGGCAAACCATTAAATACTCTTAACGCATTCAACAGTGGTGGCATAGGCAGGCCCACTGCACGGCACAAGGATATCGCGGCAAGTGCGTTTGAGATGTTGTGCAAACCGTTCACTTGCAATTCGCTTGCATTCATCAAGCGACGTGTACCTTCTACCAGCCACATTCCATCCGCGTCCCGCTCAACACCCAAATCATGTGAACCCAATGGGGGAGTTAGCAATCCAAAACTCTGAATTAGCCTTTCGCGTAAACCCATTGCCATGCATTCAGGATCATCTCGATTCAGCACTTGCACACTGCTATGCCCGTCACAACGGAAAATACGCGCTTTGGCAGCAATATATCCGCTCATATCAGCATAACGATCAAGATGATCTTCGCTGATGTTAAGCACTGTTGCCGCATGGGCATTTAAACTAAAAGTTGATTCCAATTGAAAACTGGACAATTCCAACACCCATACGTCAGGCTGCTTTCCTTTACGTTGAATCAGAACATCCAACACAGCAGGAGATATATTTCCTGCCACTTCGGTATCTAAACCGACAGATCGACACATCGCCCCAACCATACTGGTAACTGTTGTTTTTCCATTTGAGCCCGTGATGGCAATAATTTTTGGAGGGTTTTCCTTGGGTAGTGACTGTGCAAATAATTCGATATCACCCACCACTGGAATCTCTTTACTTATCGCTTTTTGAACAAAGGGTTCATTCATGGACAAGCCCGGACTAATTGCGATGAAATCAATTCCTTCCAGCAATTCACTGCGAAATATTCCACAACGTACTTCAACTTGGGGATGATTGGCATGTAAAGCAGCTAGCGCTGGCGGCGCGTTTCGGCTATCAGCTACTCGTACTTGTGCACCATGCACTATCATCCAGCGCACGAGTGACAATCCTGTCTCACCGAGACCAAGAACTAGAACTTTTTTGTTAGCCAAATTGTTCATAGTGCCTCCTTTAGAATCAGTTGTTAGACATTACTTATAGTTGGCCTTGTCCGCTATTCGGATTTGGTTTAACTAACAACTAGCGTCCAATTACTAACGACTCCTTTTTACCTTAACTTCAATGTTGCAAGTCCAATCAATACCAACAACATTGTAATTATCCAAAAACGCACCACAACCTGCGTTTCTTTCCATCCTTTTTGCTCAAAATGGTGATGCAGCGGCGCCATCAAAAATATCCGCTTACCTTGTCCATATCTTTTCTTGGTGTATTTGAAATATGACACTTGCAACATCACCGATACCGCTTCAACCACAAATACTCCACCCATGATGAACAAAACTATTTCCTGACGCACGATCACTGCTACTGTACCCAGCGCGGCACCCAATGCCAGAGCACCGACATCACCCATAAAAACTTCAGCCGGATAAGCGTTAAACCACAAAAATGCCAACCCTGCGCCCGCTATCGCGGCACAGAACACCGCCAATTCACCAGCTCCGGGAATATGCGGAACACCAAGATACTTGGCAAAAACAGCGTGACCGGCAACATAGGAAAAGACCGACAAGGCACCTGCCACCATAACTGTTGGCATAATTGCCAACCCATCCAGTCCGTCGGTAAGATTCACCGCATTGCTACTGCCGACTATGACCAGATATACCAGCACAATAAAAACTATTGCTCCCAGTGGCCACACTGCATGCTTGAAAAATGGAACAATCAATTCGGTATGTGCGGGTAACGATGCATGCGTCCACAAAAATATACCCACAGCCAGCGCAATGAATGATTGCCAAAAAATTTTCGCCCTTGCTGATAATCCATCCGAATTGCGATGTACTACTTTTCGATAATCGTCAACCCAACCGATGGCACCGATACCTATCGTTGTCAGCAATACTACCCATATATAAGGATTGGACAGGTCTCCCCAAAGCAAAGTCGTGATTGCGACGGAAGTCAGAATTAACGCGCCACCCATTGTTGGCGTTCCTGCCTTGACCAGATGCGTTTGCGGACCATCTGTGCGTACAGACTGACCAATTTTGAGTTGTGCCAACCTGCGAATCATCGTCGGACCAACCAAAAACGTAATAAACAATGCTGTCATCGCCGCAAGTACGGCTCGCAAAGTGATGTAGTTAAACACGCTAAATGTTCTAACGTCTTGTGCAAACCAATGGGCTAGGGCCAATAACATTTTTTCCCCTTATTGCAACGCGGTGCAATGCTGCACCACCCGCTCCATTTTCATAAATCTTGATCCCTTGACCAGCACTGTGCTATCGGCATCGAGATGCTTTACCAGACACGACAGTAATTCCTCTATGTTTTTAAAATGCGTAGCTCCTTCACCAAATTCATCAACTGCATAACTGCTCATATCTCCTATCGCGAATATTTTGTGAACTCCAGAATTGCGGGCCTCTGCGCCAATCTCGGCATGAAAATGTGGTGCGTCCGCACCCAATTCGCCCATATCACCCAACACCAATATTTTTTTTCTGCCTTGTGCTTGCGCCAAAACTTTGATTGCCGCCAAAAGCGATGCCGGGTTTGCGTTATAAGTGTCATCAATCAGCAAAGCTCCATGCAGCGCAGTTTTGCATTGCAAGCGTCCTGCCACGCCTGCAAAATTATTCAGCCCAGACTTAATGGCATCCAATGGAATATTTAAAGCAATTGCAGCAGCCGTGGCTGCTAGAGCATTGCGCACGTTATGCGCGCCTGGTACTTGCAAATCGACCGTAACATTTCCTTGCGGAGTAATTGTATGTACCTGTGCGTTAAAACTTTTTGCACTCCAAGTTCCGTGCACTGAGGCCGGTGACTCCAAACCGAAATCGACAATTTGATGAGAGCCAGCTGCTTCCCTCCATAAAGGCGCAAACTCATCATCTGCGTTGATGACGGCTATTCCTTGTGTTTTTATTCCATTGAAAATTTCAGCTTTGGCGCGTGCGACAGCTTCAACCGAACCCAATCCTGCCAAGTGTGCATTAGCCGCATTGTTCACCAGCGCAACATCCGGATTCGCCAGCCTTGTCAGGTAATCAATCTCTCCAGGGTGATTCATACCCATTTCTATCACGGCATATCGGTGCAAAGAACGCAACTTGAGCAAGGTCAGTGGCATGCCGATATCGTTATTCAAATTTCCTTTGGTCACCAGCACTGAATCTTCGTTATTCGTATACATTCGCAAGATGCTGCCCAACATTTCTTTCACTGTTGTTTTCCCGTTGCTACCTGTAATACCAACTAATTTGATATCAAATTGCTTACGCCAGAATGCCGCCAATTGACCGAGTGCCAGACGTGTGTCTTCGACCAGCAGCAGCGGGCACGGAGTTACATCACCGTAAGTCACTTTGTGGCGGTGATAACTTACTGTATTTACCATCGCCGCCACTGCACCGCTTTCCGCCGCACCCGACACATATTCGCTGCCATCAAACCGCTCGCCTTGCAATGCTAAAAACAAATCACCATTTTGAATATTTCGACTATCAGAAGACACTGCACTGAATCGCACATCGTCTCCGACGAGTGTTCCCCCCAATACTTTTGCCGCTTGTGACAGGAGCATCATGTCGTGATCCATTCCGGATGACTGCTGGCAGGCATCCACATGCTCAATGCCCTTCGCACCACTTCACTATCGCTAAAAGGAAGCTTTACTCCGTTGATTTCTTGATAGTCCTCATGCCCTTTACCGGCGATTAGAACTGTATCGACCGCCCTTGCCATGCTGACTGCGCGCGTAATTGCGTGAGCGCGATCCTCAATAATTTCGTACTTACCCTGCACCCCAAACAGGATTGCATCAATGATTGCTTTGGAACTTTCTGTGCGTGGGTTGTCACTCGTAATAATCGTTTCATCGGCCAACTTGGAAGCGACTGTTCCCATCATAGGTCGCTTGCCGCGATCTCGATCACCTCCGCAACCAAATACACAAATCACTTTTCCGCCAACCGGTTTGGTAACTTCACATATTGTTTGCAATACCTTTTCCAGCGCATCGGGCGTATGCGCGTAATCAACGACAACGGTTGGTTTGTCCTTGCCGCCCAGTGTTTGCATGCGTCCGGCAACTGCTTTTTGTTGCTCCAATTCCCTTACCGCATTTTTTAAATCAACTCCACTGGCTAATAAAACTGCCAATACTCCAAGCAAATTTGATGCATTGAATCTTCCAATTAAACGGCTGTGTAATTCCGCCCTCCCCCAACTGGAGTGAATACTTAATGTCATTCCTTGCGCATCCATATTCAGCTTGTCACCGAACACCATGCGAACGCCAAGCCTTTCAGCCAAACGCAAAGCGTCTTCGCTTAAACCATATCCCAATATCTCGACTTCGCCATCGCGTAATGTCTCGGCTAGTTCGGCGCCAAAGTTATCATCTAAATTTAATACTGCATATTTGAGATTTTTCCAGTCGAACAATTTCCTCTTGGCAGATGCATAGCTCTGCATATCACCGTGGTAATCAAGATGATCGCGGGTTAAATTGGTTAACATCGCCACATCGTAATGCACAGCATTTACTCGCCCCTGAGACAGCGCATGCGAAGATACCTCCATGGCCACTGTTTTCACATCTTGTCGAACATATTCAGCAAGTAGACCGTGTACATTGATCGCTTCGGGAGTTGTGTTGATTGTTGGCGGAGCTGTGCGCGACTCTGTCCTCAATCGAGAAGCTCATGACTTTGATGTTGCCACAGACGCTCGTCCCGAGGAAGTGGTCAAGTTGTTCAGCCATGTC
>CAIRAO010000206.1 GCA_903876625.1 uncultured Gallionellaceae bacterium
CTCAGAGTTTATTAAGGCAGTTGTATCTGGGGATATAGATGATACAAGTCGTTTGTTGGCTAACGGGACTGATGTTAATTCACGAGATGCAAATGGTTTATCTGCACTGATGTTAGCATCTTATGCGGGTAATCTTGAAATGGTAAAGGTCTTGGTCAAGGCGGGCGCAAATGTAAATTTGCATGATCAACATGGTTGGTCACCCTTAAGCAAAGCCGTCTATAACGCAGAATCTAGAAAAGGGTTTGCCGAGGTTACTGAATTTTTGATTGAGTCAGGGGCAAATATTGAAGCCCCTATCAGTTTTGGTATTCGACCCTTAATGTTGGCATCGGGTTATGGTGAAACTGCCGTAGTAGAGGTGTTGTTGAAAGCGGGAGCGGATGTTTTAGCGCGCAACGAAGGAGGTTTGACAGCATTGATGATGGTTAAGCAAAAGCATTATGTTGATGTCATCAATATACTTCATGAAGCAGAGCGTGAAGCGGGTATAGGTGAGGGCAGTTGCACCAGTAAAAACGAGCCGGGTTCTAAAGTGGTGACTTTTTTAAAACCAGTCAGTAAAGCTTGATAGATCGAAGAATTATTGCGAATTCCACAGAAAGAACTGAATGCCCTATTATGTTTATAAGATTTTTGAATTTCCATTTCGTCGCTTAGAGAAGTTGGAACAACACGATAATTATGGCGAAGCCTCGAAGCGTTCAAAACTGATGCGCAGTGAACTTGCTCCTGATGCATCTTTTAGGATCAAAGTTATATATGCTGACTCCGAGTTGCATGCGGAAGATTTACTTAATGAATTACGCTCGCCTTTACCTAATCCTGAAGATGACTAACGCAATAACTGTTTGAAGATTATCTCACCAGCATACCATTTTCATGGTTGACTAATTCTATCAAGTAATGTTAAATGGTTAAAATAATTAATAAGTTGAAAGGTTAAATTTATGCAAATTCCTAATCGTGATGGTGATGGATATCTTGTGGATATGGGCGACTGGACACCAGAGATTGGTCGCGCAATGGCTGAGGAAGACGGCTACGAGTTAAATGAAAAAAAGTGGGAGCAGATTTCTAAGGCCCGGGAATTCTATGAAGAGTTCGGATCAGTTCCGCCAATTCGCAAATTTGCAAAACACATAGGCGAAGATCAGAAAGAAATATTCGAACTCTGGATGACTGGGCCAATGAAGCCTATAACAAAATATGGTGGTATGCCCAAGCCAACTGGCTGTGTATAGCTTTATATTATGGGCGTGATCCGCTAGACGCCTTCAAAGAAATAGACTGTAAGAACAATACCAAGAATAGCGACGAGTAAGTTACTAATGACACCCGGATCCGTTCGGTAACCAACAGGTATTTCGATGGGTTTTAAAGTTCTTAGCAATTTTCTGTATTGAACTGTGGAGTAGGCTGCGACAACCGCACCCAAAAGAACGAAAGCAATTCCTGTCCAAAAGGAAAGCCCGCGTTGCAGTGGAGTGTTATGGTTAGGCATTAAAATTGTAATAAAAAGACCAAAGCGTTCGATGACAAATCCGAACGCCATCAAGGCCAGGCTTGTACGATTCCACGCGAGCAAAGTTCGTTCAGCGGCAAAAAATACTCTTGGATCATTTAGGTCTGACATTTTTTTCGTTATATCTCATTATAATCTTTGGTAAGTATAAATGAGATTATTCAACTTTAGTTGGGTTCTGTAGTTTGCATCTAGAACAATTGATTTGCCTAAGATCATTGGGGAAATAATTTTACATTTGATTATTGATGAGTTTTTCTCATATTTCAAAATCTCGTTCTGTTTATTATATTCAGAATGAAATTTTATCGGAATTCAGTTTGAGGTTTATTTCGATTGGACGAAAGGAACGCTGATGCGAATTCATTCTGACCATGTCAAGAATGACTCAATATCACATTCCTGAAATATCGGTTGGCATCAAATTCCACAATGGATATTGACTGAGAAGCCAAATTCTATCGCAACATTACTTGGAAGCTGATTACCGCATAATATTCTTTGTGAATTTGTCTACTTGGAGTTATAACTTTACTTGGATCACTCAGGACTTGAATCCTTCGCAGAATATTATCGGTAGCAATTGCTACAACGCAGCTTTGTTTGAAATTATCCAATCCGGAGTTAAATTGTCAATGCCAGCAAATTCAATTCATCAGTACTTAAAAGCCAATGGCGAAAAACTCGATACTGTGATCGCCGAAGCGTTACGATTATCAATTATTGTTGCACGACAGCACCTTTTTGAATTGGTGTCACGGGGTGAGGTTATGTCTTGCCTCACGATACGTTTCGAAGATGGCAGGAAGAGTAAGGGGATGACCTATCGAATTGCTGGATTCATTCCCAAGGCTAAGCCGGGTGCAAAATCTAAAGTGCAACTGAAATTATCGTAACATTCATTAAAATTCACTATTAACTCAAATCACTTTTACATATGACACGCTTCGACTTAATTGAACATATTGCTTTCCGATTTTCTCAACTCCAACATAAAGACGCCGAATTAAGTGTGAAGGTCATACTTGATGCGATGTCCAATGTGCTGTTCAAAGGTGGACGTGTCGAGATTCGCGGCTTTGGCAGCTTTGCTCTAAACCATAGACCTCCACGAAAAGGTCGGAATCCTAAGACAGGATCAACAGTGATGGTGCCTGCTAAATATGTGCCGCACTTCAAGGCTGGTAAGGAGTTGCGCGAGCGGGTGGATGCATAAACGATCAACTAGTCTTCTGCAATTCACCCCGATATATCGAACTTAGAGGCATCTTTTCCTGGCTCATACCCTCACAAATAATATCGATTCAATTATCTTAGGAGAACACAAATGGCAAATATCGCATTTGTTCTGAAAGAAGAAATAACCCGGCTTGCCCGGAAAGAGATACGTCAGGAAACTGAAGTCCTAAAAAAAGCATCAGCACAATACCGATCAGAAATTGCTTCTTTGAAGCGACAAACCACTAACCTCGAAAAACAATTAAAGCGCATTGAAAAAATCATCCCTAATCAAAAACCTATTGATGAGTCGAAACCAGAAGTTTCATCAAACATAAGGTTTACAGCTAAAGGATTTAAAACATTAAGGCAGCGCCTTGGTATATCTGCCGCCGACACAGGACGTCTATTAGGTGTCTCTGGACAGACTGTTTATGCTTGGGAAACCGGCAGTTCCAGACCCCGTAAACAGCAGATGGCCAATATTATTAAATTGAGAGCCTTGGGCAAAAAAGAAGTAGAGGCGCTTTTGCTAGCAAATGCTTAATGGTAGTATCCCTATATTTTGTCAGGTCAATTTATGCTAGTACTTTTCATAGCAGATTGAGATGAGCAATATATTAGACGACCACCCAGTTCCAAAATGGTTAGGTGCTGCCTGTAATGGGTGTGGCAAATGTTGTATCGATTCGAACTATATGCTGAACTTACCGGCAACATTATCTGACATTAGGCGTTGGCGCAAAGAAAAGCGTGAAGACATTCTTGAGTATGTCGATTTTATTGGTGAAGGGGTTTATGACCTGTGGGTCAAGGAAGGGAAAAGCTTGCCTCGCTGCCCATTCGTGAGAAAGGACAGAGGTAAACCAACCTATCATTGCACTATCCATGAGACTCGACCGCAAGCCTGTAGAGGATACCCCCTTACTGCAGGCCAAATGGTAGAGCTTGGCTGTGAAATACTTGATGAAATCGAGTCTGTGACGATGAGAATTAGTCGTGCAAAATCTAAATAGACAGATACGTACCAATCCCGAAAGTTACTTATGCTGACAGTGAGTCTGGGACCTTTTCCCCTTTCAGTTGCCTCGATTCTGGTGATATTTGCGCTGCTATTAGCTGCGTGGGCTGGTCGCCTGGCAGGGCGAAGTCAGCAAATAAGTATAGGCAACATCTTGAGCGACATGCTCATCGTTGCCGTTCTAGTGTCACGCATTGCTTTCGTTGTAGTATGGTTTGATACTTACCGTATAGCCCCATGGTCAATTCTTGATATTCGCGACGGCGGGTTCATAATTTGGGTGGGAATGGTTACAGCGCTGTTGGTCGCTGTGTGGCGGGGCTGGCGCCGAGCCTCTCTTCGTAAACCGCTGAGCATCGGCCTTGCGGCAGGAGTTCTTGCTTGGGGAGCGATGTACAGTGCAATATCGCAATTGAACAATACGACGCTACCTAAAGTGTCATTGTGGACTCTCGCAGGCGAGCCGGTAGATCTTGTTGCGTTAGCTGCCGGTAGGCCGATGGTTATCAACTTGTGGGCAAGTTGGTGCCCTCCCTGCCGCCGCGAAATGCCGGTACTCGCTGCAGCTCAAAAACAGGAAATGGAATTTCTCTTTGTCTTTGCCAACCAAGGCGAAGATGGGACGACGGCCAAAAACTATCTCGCTGGAGCAGGACTCGATATGGCCAATGTTCTGCTTGATCCAAGTACAAATTTTGGCCACGAAGCCGGGTCAACTGCGTTGCCAACCACGCTATTCTATGATGCCAACGGACGACTGGTGAATAGCGCTCTGGGTGAGTTGTCGGTGGCTACGTTGTCGAGCAAACTAGACCAGCTACGCGCGCTCAAATAAGAATGAGAAGTAGTCAGACAGCATACTGGTGATAGGTAGGATTTCCGTTCCAAACTGCATTGCAGACATAGAAATTGAGTACCTGGACACAAACGGAATTGGCTAATGGAGAACCAACTAGCGAATGCTGGTTAGCCAGTCGCATTTCAACCAACTAAATTTCAGTTTGCTCAGCAATCTCCAAAGCATCATCGACCTCAGTTCCCAATTATCGTGATTCACACTCAGTGCGCCTTTTGAAACGCTACCGTTCCGAGATCCCACATGGGCACAAAAATTCCCAGCATCATGAGTAATATCAACACCCCCATAAAAGCCAATAAGAGTGGCTCTATGGTTTCACTCAGACGTCCGACTTCGTACTCAACTTCTTCCTGATACATGTCGGCCACCTGATTCAGCATGCCATCGATATCGCCGGTTTCTTCACCCACTGAAATCATTTGTAGTTCGATGGGTGTAAAAATCCCGGCTGATTGTGCGACACGCAGCATACTTTCGCCACGCTCGACGCCATCTCGCATGAGCAAGATGCGTTCTTCAAAAAATGCGTTATCCACAACACGTGAAACCAGCGTAAATGCCTGCACTAGCGGAATCCCGCTTTTGCTCGCCGTGGCAAAACTTCGGCAGAAACGAGCAAGTGTCGCCTTTTTCAAGATACCTCCAACAACAGGAAATCTGAGCTTCAATTTATCCCATGCATAACGCCCTTTTGGTTGATTGATAAAGAGCTTGAACGCATAGATAGCGCACCCTATCAAAATAACGACGGCCCACCAGTAGTGAACTGCGAAATCTGAAATTACCAGAAGAGCAAGCGTAAGAAAGGGGAGTGTCGCATGAAACTTGGCGTACACTTTGGCGAAAACCGGAATAACAAAGAGCGCCATAATGGCGATCGCGATTGAAATGGCGATCATCACAAACATGGGATACCGCATTGCACCTTTGATTTTTTGCTTGATGATTTTTTCAAATTGCAGCTGTTCATGCAAGCGCTTGAAAACCTCTTCCAATTGCCCCGTACCTTCCCCGACTCTGACCATGCTCACGTAATAATCATCGAAGTATTTCGGGTGACGCGCCAGCGCTCCGCTCAGTTCGACGCCCTTATCCAGACTGGCGCGCACATCCCGAAGCAAGTCGACCAGCACCGGGTTGACGCTTGACTTCTGAATACCTTCAAGCGCCTGCATCATGGGTACTCCCGATTTGATCATCGTACACATCTGGCGGGTAAATAACAGCCTTTCCCTGATATTGATCGGGCCGCCCACTTGCAAAGCAAGCAGCCACGCAGGCTGACTTCCTTTCTTGTCCTTGTGCAATTCAATGTGTATAGGTGATATTCCCGCATCGAGCATCCATGATGCCACTGCTTGCGTGGTGGGAGACTCAATCGTGCCATGCATGATTTCTCCGCGTTTATTGCGGCCTTTATATTCGAAGATGTCCATTGTTTGTCTCCTTAGTTCCCGAATCAGAATTCAACCGAGGAGACGACCGTCATGGCCTCGACGATAGTTGTTTTTCCACAGAACGCCAAATTCATCGCTTGATTTTCAATCGTATCTTTGCCCATCATTTCGCGCGCCACACGGGCAAAATTAAGCGGATCGCCTTTATGGATCGCTTCGTAAAGAGGTGCCGTCATTTCGAGCAATTCGAACACGCCAATCCGGTCGTTGAATCCTATCTCGTTACAGCGCGGGCAACCTTTATTTTGACGAAATTCGGCCTGAGTCAGGTCTGTGCCGTGAAAATGTTTGACCCACTCTAGTTCTTTAGGGGTGGGGTTGTAAGGCTCAGAACAATACGTGCAAAGCAGTCGCAACAGACGCTGGGATAGAACGCCAAGCAGAGTGGACGCGATCATGTAGCCTGGCACACCCATGTCAAGTAACCGCCCGGGGGCCGTCACCGCATCGTTAGTGTGCAGAGTTGAAAGCACCATGTGCCCTGTCATGGCAGCGCGCGCCGCGATCTGAGCGGTTTCAAGATCACGTATTTCGCCCACCATCATAATGTCAGGGTCTTGGCGCAGAAATGAACGCAACACACGCGAAAAAGTGAGTTCGATCTTCTCATTCACCTGCACTTGCCGGATTCCCGGAATGCGATACTCCACAGGATCCTCGCAGGTCAAAATCTTGACATTTCGTCGGTTGAGTTTTTCCAGGGCGCCATACAGCGTGGTGGTCTTGCCGCAGCCGGTGGGGCCCGTAACCAACACAATTCCATGGGGCAATTTTATGAGCCGGTTGAATTTTGCCAGCAACTCCGGTGACATCCCGATCTTATTCAGATCCAGCAGACCCTGGCTCTGAATCAGCAGACGCATAACTACCGATTCTCCAAACTGAGTCGGAATGGTGGACATACGGATATCAACCCGCTCGGTTCCGGTCTTGACGGAGATTCTTCCATCCATGGGCAAACGTTTTTCAGCGATGTCCAAGCCGGCCAGGAGTTTGAGTCGCACCATTAAAGCAGGTGCGATCGTGATGTCTGCGTCGAATTGGTGATGCAGTTCGCCATCGATTCTGAAACGAACCTCCAGTTTATTTTCTTCCGGTTCAATATGAATATCCGACGCCCGCATCTTTACCGCTTCTTCAAATACGGTTTGCAATAATTTGATTACTGGTGCTTCAATCGCATCAATCGAATGAGACATTTGATTGAGGTCAACGATGCCCCTGTCACGTTCCAGATCTTGTTTGACTTCGTTGGCGTATTGGTCAAGCTGATTTTCTTTGTGGAAAACACGGTCCATTGTTTTTTTGAATTGGTCATTGGTAATGACGCTGGCATAGATGGGGCGCCCGAGCAAACTGGACAATTCATCCTGGGCACGCAAATCGGAAGGGTCGACCAAACCAACCAGATAAGTATCCGTTCGATCTTCCAAAACGATGGCTCGGAATCTGCGCACTTGAGCCTCCGTGAGTAACCGGACTATTTCCGGCGTCACATCATATTTCAGCAGATCAATGAAAGGTAGATTTTGCTGGGCTGCAATGGATCTGGACATCTGCTCTTCGGTAATATCCCGGCTATCGATCAGCACCTGTCCCAGCATCCGCCCGGTGCGCTTTTGCTCGGACAGGGCTTCGTTAAGTTTTTCCTGTGTAAGATATCCGTTTTCAATTAATGCCGTGCCAAGCCGTGAACTTGTTATTGTTTCCATTTCAAGCCTCCATTGTCTATATTGACTCTCGTTGCATGCGAATATTCCAGTAGGGTCTTCATTTCACCACTTCGCTCCAGCCTGCCTGCTTGGACATGACGTTTACCACCGTCAGGATGTTGGCGGGATCAATCCCTTTCACGCAGGAGAAACCCGACGACCAATCGTCGTAATCGACGATATTTGAGAGATCGACCTCGCCGATCGTATGCACCCCGTCGCCCAGCAGGATGGGACAAAGGCCGCCGCAAATCTGGGCATTGACAAGTGCTGTGTCCGGAAGACGCGAAACATTGAATGAATTGGCCGTTGGAACCCCAACGACAGCTGCACGAGCTATGATCGTACCTCGCACCGTAACCTGGATGGGCATAATGGTATAGGTGCCCGTTCCGCCAGTTCCCGAAACGCGTGCGGTGATCACCGTATTGACATGGATGCCCGCACCGAAGAGCGCATCACCTGCGCTCAAATTAGGTGTTCCACTGGCTACGCAAACTTGTAGAGTCGTCCCAGTGCCTGAACAATTGGGGGTGGAACCGCTACAGCTAGTGGTGCTCCCGATGCAGCCTGTCACGCTGTCTGGCAGGAACTGTCCTGTTCCGGCCACAACTCCCAGCGCCGTGCCCACGGAGGGAGTGGTCGAGGCGCCGGACAGGGTGATTGTGGTGGAGGAAGTATGCATGGCTTCAGGAATCACATGCTGGGGTTGAGCTACGCCACCAACGTTGAGTTGATAGGTTCCTGCGAGCCCCGTTCCTGTTGTACCGGTGTAGGGCAAATAGGGAGCTGATGCGTTTCCTGTGAGGGTCGTTCCTGAAGCAACCCCGGTCCCTGAAATAACATCATTAGCGTCCAGAGTGCCGCTTGACACCGAAGTCACTGTCAATTTAGCAGAAGTGGTATACATGCCAACGGCTGCCCCGGCGGTCAGGTTTGTGGGGTTCAGCGTATAGGTACCGTTGTCGCCAGCAGGAGTGCCGCCCAACGGACTTGCTATGGTTGCTCCAATGGAAAGCCCATTGCTGGTGTAGTAGACATTGTTTCCAACTTCGAGAAGGCCACTCCCAATCGTTCTATTCGTAACTTGCAGAATTGTTCCAGTCGGGTGCGCAAAAGTGAACGTACCGCCAACACAATTTTGCGACGCATTAGTGTCAAGGGTTACAGTGCCCGTCCCCAAGCCTGTGACAGTGGCACCGCTTGGGAAGGGGTCGGATGAGCAGTTATTGGATCCGGCTGAAAGAGTGTCGTTTATAGCTAACGCAGCGCCTGACACAACGGTTAATACGTTTCTGCTATTGCCAGTTCTTTTGGAAGTGGCAGTAACAACCTTCGGAGCAGTCAACGATACGAGTTGACCCGTAAAAGTGGCACCGATGGCAGCGGTGAAACTGGCACCGAAGTTGGTGGCATTGGCCGTTGTCGCATAGTAGGCGGAGTTATAAGTCCACCAGAGTTGCGAATACATGTAGTCGCCCTGTTGGCCATCCAGCGACAACTGCATGAACAGCGGTTGACCATTGACCGCCAACCCGTTCAATTCGTTCGAGCATCGTTGCGTCCCCGAATGGTAGTAGTTGACCCCGTTAAGATTCCCGCATCGGCCGTTGGTTCCGGGGTAGTAGGGTTTTCCGCCAAATCCCGCAAGCAGCGTATCCGCATTCCCCGCGTTGGACCAGTTTGGCGTCGTGTTTCCAACGCCGCTTGGGTTGCAGGTCCACCCGCTGTCGAGGTAGGCATGCTGGTAATCGTAGGGATTACAGTCACTCGCCACCAGCGGTTGAGTCCTGGAAGTTGTCGTGGGTATGGGGCAAGCCACGTGTTTATTGGGAAAAGTACCAGTGGTTGCGGGGGATTTAGCGAAACTACCCACTAAGCCCGATGTTCCACCCAAGGAATGGAAGATTGCCCCCACTGCTGCATAGTTGTGTCGACTATCCGTTGACGGGAGGGTGGTAAGCACTTCTTCCGTAATGCTGTAGATACCGGCGCTGGGTATGCTGGCATACACCCCGATACTCGCCGGGTTGTTGTAATAGTTGCCCGTGATATTCCATGCCACGGTGCAGGCTGTCAGGCTGCCTGAGCCGGTATCCTTACAACTCGGAGTTACGGGAGAGCCGCCCCAGTTTGAAGTCGGGTTGAAGAGGATATGGACAAACGCGAACGAGTTGGCGTTCTGGACAGTCATGTTCATCTTGACATCGGGGGTGCAGTTCGCTGTCGGGCAGCCCGTATTCGTCTGCCCGGTCGTGCCGTTTTGTTGAGTAGCGATCAATTGCGCCTGAACGGTGCGAGATGACGTGGCGCCGATAGCTCCTCTCACCGTCACCAGACATTGGGTGCAACTGCCGCCGGTGCAGGTGGTCGGGGTCGAGAGGGCGCCGGTGTAGGTGAAGGAACCCCTGCCGAGATTGGCAGACTGGCCACTGAGATCGGTGCAGGTAGTGTCGCTGTAGGTGTTCGTGAGCGCAGCCGTGCGCAGATTTGACAGCGCCCTTTCCAGTCCGCTATCAGCCAGAAATAGCGCGGAAATTTGCTCTTCGTTATTGGCGGCATCGAACACTGACGAGCCCGATATTTTCATCACACTCATCACCGCAGCAACCAGAATGAACATCAGCAGCATGGCGATCACGATGCTGGCAGCACCACTTTGACGAGCAGGTAAAAGAGGTTGGTGTGGCAGTTTCATAATATTGAGTTCCTCAAATTCACCCGGGTACGCTGGGTGTAGGGCTGGGAAGTGGAATTAATGCTATGACTCAGGGTGATGCTAATCACCACGTAACGTACACAAGTAGTCGACATAGCACAGTTAACATTACCCGCCAATGTCGCCAGGGTCGTTCCGTCCTGCTGTAAATAGTCAAAATGCAGATTGCTCGCTGCACCAAGTTCATCAGTCAACACTTGGGCCGTGCCCGAGTTGATGTCCGAATAAGCCAGCGTCACGGCAGTGCTGGTGCTACCGATGGTGACGGTTCTCCAGGTGACCACCCCTGTGGAATCAGTGTACGATCTCCTGAATGTCAGTCCCGAGGTGCCCATGGCGGTGATGCAATATTGATCGTTAATTGTGTTAGTGGGTGGGTTGCAATAGGTCGCGGGGGTCGTCGTGCTACTGGCGTATTGAACCTCGCGAATCTCGCGCGCCAGCCGCTCAGTGGCATAGCGCAGCTTATCCAGCACCACCACATCACCGAGAATATTGTCATAGGCTTTCAGACTGGAGAGCAACAGCGGCGATAACACCGCAGCCATGATGCCGACAATGCTGCCGACGATGACCAGTTCAATCAGCGTGAATCCGTGTTGTCGTGTGTTTGGCTTCATCAGTAGTTCACCAGCATGAGGGTAATCGATGATGACAGCGAGGCATTCGAGGTACTGGTCGCAGTGACCGTGATGTCACGGCATACAATCCCGTTGGGACATGCGCTCAAACTCGTACCGGTGTAGAGAGCACCGACCACTGCCGCACGGCTGAAGCCACCGGGGCTTGTTCCGCAGGTGAAGGTGTTGTTGGCGAACCAGTCAAAGGTGAAGTTACGCCGGGTGGCTATGGCACTCTCGGCGCATTCCTGAGCGAACTGTGCCGCCTGTTGAACTGATTCGTTGATGGTCAGCGACTTCGAAGAATTACTAAAAGCCGCGGTCAAGCCGAGCATGCCGCCACTGATGATCAGCATCACAATCACCAGTTCAATCAAGGTAAAACCATCGGTGCGAGACATGTTAGTAACTCGTCTGGGCAAAGCCCGTAATTGGCAGCACCGTGACTGTGACGCTGCGCCCGCTGCTGCCAAGCGTGAAGCTGCGGGCAGGGTTGGTGGCAATCAGGCTGCCGCCGGTCTGCGGTCTTCCTAAGCTGTCGAAGTCCAAGGTGCTCGCGCTTGAAAACGTGACTCCATCTGTCAAAGTCACGCTGAAATTTTGACCCGTAGCCGGATCGTTCAATGGATTGGTCGCTGAACAGGCAGAAGTTGTGCAAGTAGCAACCGTGTAGCCGCCTGTATTCACCGACAGTCTAAGGCGCTGATCCGTGCTGATCGCTAGAAGCTGAATATGCGAAAGATCGCGTCGAAACACGTCTGCTTGGGTGGTCACGCTATGCTGACCCGGCGCGCTAAGTTTTAGCGAAACAGTTGCCGACAAAATGCCGATCATTAAGATGATGATGACAAATTCGAGAAGTGTGAATCCGTTATAGAGGGTTTGATATTTTATTGACATATGGTTATCGCTCCCATGCTTGATGGCACTATCTACCATTCCCGCTTTGAATCACTATCGTCCTTTAATTAAATTTTCTAGCCTGTTAACGAGGCTGACTGATCGACTCAGTGTCGAACAAAGTTCACTCGTTTTGTGCACAACAAATGGATTGCAATCCATTTTAAAAGGTAGTGATTTATTCCATTCGCGGTTAAGCAGACTTGAAAATACATAACCAGTGATGCGCTAACCGCGAACGAATTAAATGAACGTCTATCTGCGCTTAATCACAATCAGCCGGTGTAGTACAACCAATGGTGTTAGGCGTGGCAAAATCGGCAATAGTTATGCTCAAATTGCCTGCCGCACCTGTCCCACTTAGCCAAGCAACCGGGCAAGAAATAGGGCTTGCAGTGCCTGTACATTGCGGGTCGCCCGTTTGAGCTACTAGGGTCGTAGCGTTAGGCGTAGCTTTGGTTACCGCATAGGCAGCAGACCAGGCTGACTTGACCATACCCAAAACAGCTTTGTTCGCTGCTTTATTGGCAGAATCGGTGACGCTAGTCATTTTGATTACTGCCACCGCAGACAAGATTCCAATGATCACAATGACGATGATCAGTTCAACCAAGGTGAACCCTTTTTGTTTGGCGGAATTGCCATTTATAAATTGACGCATGATGTTCTCCTAAAAAATTAAACTACCATTGAAATGTAACTGTCCCGGATACATGTTTTTTCTACTTCGGTGCCCACTACGGCGAACACTCGATACAAGACAAACTTGCATTCAGCCCAAACTACAACTTCAACTTCTTTTACAGCTGGTCGGCGCTGCCCCGTTTTTCCTTTGCTCACTTCTGTTGTTTCTGATGCTGATTTTTGGGTGGCCCGCAGCCGCTCTGTATATTTGCCAAAACTGCGCTCCTTACTGACTTTTTCCGAATCAGTCGGTGATTAAAAATGTTGCGGTCGACACAGTTCCTTTGGGTGTGGTCAGGGTAACGTTGACGGACGTTCCGGTTCCCAAAGTTGCGCATACCCCAGCAGTTTTCGACTTCGATATCAGGAGCGAATGTTGCGTACCCCCCGCCGCAAGGCTGTCACCCACGGTCGTCGGAGAAATGGTTGCACTTAAGGTCGAAGGCATGGAAGGCACGGCTAAAGCTGTGCCTGAAGGTAGCGGATTTCTGTTTTGATCGAAGGCATAAAAGCTAAATGTTCCGTCGCATACCGTAGCCCCACCCATTGAATAGGTCGCGCTCGGCGCCGTCGTCCCCGGAACAAATGCCACAGTAGGCCGGGTCATATTCACAAAGCCCCTTGAGCCTGACATAACAATCATATTGCTCTGCCGCACGTGGGCTGGCCCCCAGACGCCGTCGCAGGTGCTTGTCTTGCTGATGGCAAAAGGCGAAGAAGGAATCACATTGGTGCAAGACTGGTTGTTGGCGGCGAAGAGAATGATCGGTTCTCCCGCATCCCAGAACCCATTCTCATTGTTGTCGTAAAACACATCGCCTAAGTCGGTAAAGGGTTCTCCAGAGTCGTATATATTGTTATTGTTCAAATCAATAAAACTCTCCTCTCCCAACGAATAGGCCACCACGGTCACGCGCCCTTTAGTCACAATACCGTTCGGCTCGCTATCTAGAGTGGGGCGCGGGTTGGCGCTAGTGAAGGTGACGCTGCACTGCCCGGTTGTTCCGGTTACGCCGGCTACTCCTGCTGTTCCGGCTATTCCGGTTAGGCAAGACGCCCCGATCTGACCGCCTTCGGCGTAGAAGATGACCGCTGTTCCATCCGGCACAGGGTTACCGAGCCGGTCAGAAGCAATCACACCCACGGTAGTGGTGACACCATCGAACGAGTAGCCTTCGATGTTGTGACTGCCCACGCTCAGGCTGAAGCGGTCTTGCACCGGACGTCCGGTTGAGATTCTCAGCAGGTTCGATTGGGTGCTGAGATTGGGCGTAGTCATGGTTGCTGTCACCCATACCGGGGTCGGCACCGTGCCGGATTGAACCGAGACGGTCGCGTCGCCGTTGCTGTCGGTCGGCTTGGACACCGGCACACTCGCCCCGTCGAGAAGTATGCCGCCTACACGTGTTGTCAGGTCGAATTGAACCGTGACGCCGTTGATGGGTTGATTGTTGTTGTCCACCACCTTAAACACGACCAGAGAACTTTCCGACAGACCCACGCCACCAGTGCCTTTAAGCACGATCGTCGACGGCGTAGCGGAAACGAACTGGATGCTGGCTGCGCCGGGCTGTTGCACGGTCAGCGACACGGTTTTGGAGCCCGCCAAACCGGCCACACTGGCCGTGATCGTATCGGTCGATGCGCAACCCTTGTCGACATAAGTGGCAGTCGCGACACCATTCACAGTCTGCACGCTGGCAGGCAGGGTGGCTTTGCCCGAGCTTGCGCAGATTGAGGAAAAATTGATCGTAACCGCAGTGGTCACGGGTACGCCCGTTACGGGGATCGAAACGCTGGTAGTCGCATACGGAGAAAGCGGATTCGTCCCCACGGTGAAACTGCCTAACACAGCATTGGCAGCACTGACACTAAAACCCATGCTGGACGTAACTGCTCCTCCCGCTACGTTTGCTGTCGCGCTGATGGTGGTGGCACCCGCCGCCGTCATGCTGGCGGCGTCGATCTGGATGGAAGCGACTCCCGCTGCATTGGTAACAGCCGTCCCCGTCGATGGCGTCATCGTGGCAAGTGTGGCTGTTGTGGTAAAGGTCACCACGGCGTTGGGCACCGATGCGCCCGTCGCATCAGTGACCGTGGCGGTCACTTTGGCCGGGCTGCCTAAACTAATGTTGGTCAGGCTGACGCCTGTGGCCGGATCTGTCAGCACAATCGAAATAGAGCCTGCCGAGCTGGAAGCTCCGCCTGCTGGTGTAGTCTGCGCGGCGGTATCGGACTGGGCGCAACCTGTCAGCGAAATGGCTATTAAGCACAGCAACAGAGTGACAGTTTTTTTATAGATTGTGTTTAACATGTTTGCTTCTCCAAATAGATGACTCTCAGCAGAAAGGAGCCATTACTTAACGGATAAATTAATTTTTTACAGAAACACATTACTGGCGCTCCTGTTTAATAAGTTTCAGTTGTTGGTCTGAAAACTGTGCCACTTCAGTTGATAACTCGCCTGTGTCTAGCGCCCGTTGAAAGGCTTCGGCGGCATCATTCTTTTTGTTCGTCGCTTGCAAAGACACGCCTACGCCAATGAGCCAATTGGGCATGGATGGATTACTGCGCAACGCGGTGATGTAATGTTGTATCGCTTCAGGGTGACGCCCTTGGTTTTGCAAGAGACCGGCAAGAAATGCATGGTATTCGGCATCATCTCCGGCCGCATTCAAGCCTTGTTCCATCGTTGCAATGGCTTCCTCTTTTCTGTTTTGGGTAAACTGTATATGTGCCAGCGCCACTGAGAAGCCACTATGTTTTGGCGCTGATTTAAGACCCTCGTGCAATAAAGTTTCTGCTTCGGCACCATTGCCCGAGTCGGCCAGCAAGTTTGCCAATAATTGACGTGCGCTATGGTTGCCCGCATTCGCCAACAGAGACTGTCTGAGTGTTTGCTGTGCTTCCGCTGCTCGTGATTGTTGAAGGAGCGAAATGGCTTGCAAATATAAATTGTCTGATTGCTGCTGTGGATTGACAACCTTAAACGAAGAGGGTGTTGAAGGTGCGCTCGAGGAGGTCCAAATATTATCATCGACTTTACTGTTAGCCGGTTTATTAGACGTTGCACCAACTGCTGATTTTTCGAACATCGACATTGCCGGTTTTTTAGCTTGCTCGTGCTGCGCAGAAGAAACCGATGAAGCGATCAAGGGCTTGGCTATCGAAACAAGTTCCTGTTTTAAGGAAAGCGAATTGGGAATCGGTAAGTTATTTAGAGCATCGACCTGAGCCACAGGCGGATGTGCGTCCGAATGATGACTCTGGCTCCATATCACTATCCCTATGCCGGCGACGACAACCACAGCAACCAGTCCTGCTGAAATAAGCGGGCTGTAAGATCTGGGTCGAGGTGAGCGGGTTTGATACAAGTTACCGGAGGCGGGCTGCGTTGCCCCGACGGGTGCTTGTCGATTTTCGATGTCATTTAACATCTTATTGAGCAGACTCATTTTATATACACCCATCCAAAACTACAGGCAACGACGAAGAAAAAAAGATAGCCCAACTTTCCTGAAAACGGTTGGATGCGCATGGAGCCTGTGTCATTTGCAGCGGCAACAACATCCAATAGGCCGACCGATTTATTCCCTTTGCCAAAAGCAGAAAGCATCGCCTTGTGCGAGATGACGTTCACCAGTCTTGGCACGCGTTTAGTCCACAGTTGAATCATCCACAAGGCCCAAGGCGTAAAAAGTGCCTTACCCCGATACCCGGCAACCTCCAGTCGATGATGAATGTAATAATCAAGCTCATTGCCGGACATCGGGCTCAGGCAATAATCAAAGGTGATACGCTGCTTGAGCTGGCGCACAGAGGGGTGATTAAGTTTTATATCCAACTCTGGCTGGCCAAAAATAATCACTTGAAGTAATTTTCTTTTTTCGGTTTCCAGATTGGTTAGCAAACGCAAAGCCTCCAGGGTTTCAATCGGCATCGCCTGAGCTTCGTCGAGGCAGATCACTGCGCGCTGACCACTGCGGGCAATGTCCAGAAGTCTCAACGTGAGCGCCCTGAGTAATTGATGCTGGCTTGGAAGATTATTTTGATCGATATCGACTCCAAGCTCGGTGGCCAATTCCAAGAACAATGCCATGGGCTCCAGATACGGGTTGGGGATGTAAGCCACCTTGAAATCCTTCTCAAGATCAGCCACGAGCATGCGGCACAATAAGGTCTTGCCAGTGCCAACCTCGCCGGTGATTTTTATAAATCCTTCACCGGTACGTGCCGCGATCAACAAGGTGGTTAACGCTTCATCAGCGCCACCGGACGAGAAAAAGAAACTCGTATCCGGTGTGATGCTGAAGGGGAATTCTCTCACCCCGAAATGGGCAAGATATAATTCCTTAACGTTAAAAGCTTGAGTGTACATTTGGGTTACCTGACCTTATTTATCTTTGGTCTGAGTCTGTTTACCCGCACTCAGATTTTCGATCCTGCTTTCGGTCGCGGCGATATCGTCGGTCCAGGTACTGTCGCTTTTAACCACGGTCGGTTTAAGCAAAATGACTAATTCACGTTTGATCTTGCTTTGAACGCCATTGCTAAACAAAGCACCCAGGAGCGGAATCTCTCCAAAGCCGGGAATCTTCGAGCGGGTATCCACGACGCTCTCAGTCATCAAGCCGCCGATCACAATCACCTGACCGTCATTGGTCTTGACCACATTGTCTGTCTCGTTGATGCTGTTAACAGCGAACGGCAAACTTCTATCTCCTGATGTTCCGATAATGGCCAACTTGTCTTTCATGGTGATGCTGTTGACCATGGAGTGCACATGCAAGGTGATGTTGCCTTTGTCATCGATCTGCGGCGTGACATCGAGCGCAATGCCGGAGAAGAAAGGTTGATAGGTGATCGTAGGATTGCTGATCGTGGCGGGCGAAGTTGTCGTGGCGGCAACGATAGAGCCACCTGAGGCATTCGTGACAAAAGGTTCTTCGCTGCCTACCTTGATCACTGCCTTTTGATTATTCAGCGTCGCGATTCGCGGGCTTGACAGCACATGCACGTTGCCCTGGGTTTCCATGAAATTGATCATCGCCGTAAAATTTTTGATGCCCAGGGACACGCCCAAGCCGTTTGAAGATCCGTTGTTGCCGGAGGTACTCGCTAGACCCGAACCCAGCAAACCGGCAAAAGATACTGCCGGATCAACGGTCACCCCATTGTTGGCTATATTCGACGTGTTCGCGCCCATCGTAAAACCGACCGGATTGGAGGTACGCTGGAAGTTCGCCCAATTGATGCCCTGCTGTGAGCCGGAATTCAGTTCGACATCGATAATCTTGGCTTCGATGATGACTTGACGTTCAATGTTCAACTGCATCGAATGAAGCATTTTCGCAATGATTCGATGTTCATTCGGCATGCCGCGAACCAGAATCGTGCCGCTCATTTGATTGATGGATATTGCTCTGCCGTCTGTACATCCGTCCACGCCGCGTTGTCTTTCACTCGACTGTGAGTCTCCCGAAAAAGTGACATCGGCACGACTGGCACTTGCAGAGCCGCTGGAATTCGAACTTGTAGATTGCGCGCTACCGGTTGCGTGTTGAGCCGCGTTTTTTGGGATCTGGCAGCCCAGTGCAGTGCGTAATGAATCTTCGACTTCGCCCCACAAGTCCGATTTCGAAATTGAACTCAACGCGCTTGCCTGGACTGAGGAGTAACTTGCGCCCGAACCCGAACCGGGACTGGAGCCGGAACCAGAGCCACTCGATCCGGTTGATGAGCTTGAATTTGGCGACGCCCCGCCGATCACTTGCAAATCACTCACACCTCGGCGCTGACCAATGATGTAATTGACTTGATATAGTTGAGTCTGCAATTCCGGTTGCTGCACGTAGATACGATTTTCCTCGATCTTGTAGTCATAACCGAAAACGTCGCGGATCGTATCAAGCGCTTTGAAAACGGTGACATCTTTCAGATTGAGCGTTACCCTTTCAGTTTGTGCCGGGGGAGGTTGCATGTTTGCAGACCCCGTTAAAAGAAGAACTGCAACTGTGTTTTTCGGTTTCAATATAATGCTGTAAGGCGTATCGGTGACGATACCCATTAGCACCTGATCGATGGGCGTGTCTTTTACGACCAGATCAAAGCGCTGCTCGAGTTGCTTGCTGGACGCCCTGGGTATGCCCAACTTTGCCGGTGGTAACAGTAAGCTGGTGACTGCCTCGGGCATCTGCACTTCAGGCACTTTTTCCCTTGGGACTGCAGCCAGTTTGAGTTCCTGATTGATCTTGTTGAGCGTACTTGTATCACGCGGTGGATACGAGGAAGACGAGCAAGCAGCTAGACTCACCGTGATCCAACAAACAAAGAGCTTAATCTTCATTTTTTCATTCTTGTCGTTGAGTTTCATTATTGACTCCCATCCTTATTCACGATGATTTTGATCTTCGATGACATC
>CAIRAO010000207.1 GCA_903876625.1 uncultured Gallionellaceae bacterium
CGATCTAGAGTTGGCGCAATGAAGCGGCAGATTTATCTTTAAGCAAGTAATTACTTGCAGTGCTATCTTCTACATTCAAGCGGTGCATCAATTCTGCAATCGTATCACCGCGCTGTACTCGTTCATTTCGCCAAAAACTTGCTGTCGAGCTTGCGCTTTCCATGGTTACGGGTAGCGCAATATCTTCAATGATGGTTTTTTGTTCTGTGGTATTGAGTACTGTCTGGGGCATGATGCCGAAAGCTGTCACTACTCCCAGCAAAGGCACGGTGGAGAAGATGACCATCCATCGCAACTTCATTTTGTGGGCATGTGATAAGGTGTTTTGCGGTAACATCTCGACTCCTGAAGCTGCAATTAATTGGTTTGACGAAACTAAAGTTCGTCACAGTAAGCGTTACTTTACCAGAAAGTGGCATTGCCTCAAAATGAGTCTGGATATTAGAGGCTATTTGAACCAATGGCATAAGGATGAAGATGAGTGGTAAAAAAGCGCGAATGAGTGGCAGGATGCATCCGAAAAACTTAATATAGAACAACATGAATCAGCAAGAATCTCTCCAGATCATCAAGCGTGGCTCGGAAGAGCTGTTGTTGGAAACCGAGCTAAAACAGAAACTCGCTCAAAATCGACCACTGCGTATCAAGGCAGGCTTTGATCCGACAGCTCCCGACTTGCACTTGGGCCATACTGTGTTGCTCAACAAGATGCGCCAATTGCAAGACTTGGGACACCATGCACTGTTCCTGATTGGAGACTTTACCGGCATGATCGGAGACCCGACAGGTAAGAACGCCACCCGCCCACCTTTGACGCGTGAGCAGGTGCTTGTCAATGCGGAGAGTTATCGCGAGCAAGTATTTAAAGTACTCGATCCAGCCAAGACAGAGGTTGTATTCAACTCCACTTGGATGGATAAATTCAGCGCGGTAGATTTGATACGCCTTGCTGCTACGCATACCGTGGCGCAAATGCTTGAGCGTGACGATTTTTCTAAGCGCTACAAGAGTAACCAACCCATCGCTATCCACGAATTTATCTATCCACTGGTGCAGGGGTACGATTCAGTTACGCTGAAAGCTGACATTGAGTTGGGCGGCACAGACCAGAAATTTAATTTGTTGATGGGGCGCGAGCTTCAAAAGCATTTCGGCCAGCCTTCGCAGTGTGTGCTTACCATGCCATTATTGGAAGGTTTGGATGGTGTCAATAAAATGTCTAAATCGATGGGTAACTACGTCGGTATCACGGATGCGCCTCAAGAAATGTTTGGTAAGCTGATGTCGATTTCTGACATGCTGATGTGGCGTTATCTGGAGCTGCTTTCCTTTGAGAGCTTGGCGACGATTGCCAAATGGAAAAACGAGGTGGAACAAGGCCGCAATCCGCGCGATATCAAAGTGCTGATGGCCCAAGAAATCGTGGCCCGGTTCCATTCAAAAAAAGCTGCCATTGATGCACTGGCTGAATTTGAAGCGCGTTTTCAAAAGGGCGTTTTGCCGGATGATATGCCTGAAATAAGTGTTCCCATTTCTGAAGGCCATATCGGTGTTGCACAGTTGCTGAAGCAAGCTGGTTTGGTTCCCAGCACCTCGGAAGCGTTACGCATGATTGATGCCGGAGCGGTCAAGTTGGATGGAGAAAAGGTGAGCGACAAAGCGTTGCAATTAAAGGCCGGAATAGTTGTAGCCCAAGTTGGCAAACGCAAATTTGGACGGGTGACAATAGTACAATCTTAGAATATTCAGATAGCCAAATAGGTCTCAACCATTTGGCGTAAGGTGAAAGCAAAACCGGGGAATTGATTTATGCGAAATAGATCGCAACTCAGAACTGATCCAGTCCTCATTATAGTTCTCTTGATTTTATTTGGAGGCGGGGCTTTTTTCCACTTCAAGGATGACAAATCTAAAACGACGAATCCAATCTCTGTCGGGCTGCCTCAAATATCAACTTTGTCTGTCACAGCAGCACGGGGACACATTGTGTTTGAACAGGCTTTCTTCGATTTTGGCACGGTAACCGAAGGCGACATCGTCAGACATACGTTCAAGTTTAAGAATCAGGGCATGGAAATAGTTAAAATCGTCAATACCGAAACTTCATGCGGGTGTACTTCCGCAAGTGCCGCATTAAAGGAATATGCACCGCAGGAGTCCGGCGAGATGGAAGTTGTGGTGGATACCAAAGGTAAAAAGGGTATTGTGGTTAAAACTGTCACAGTGACGCTGGAAAATAACGAAGTAGAAAAGATCGAACTTTCACTGGCGATGAAGCTTGAAGCTCCCCCCCATCCAAAAATCGAAAATCTCAGAAACATCAATGCCGAGGCATCTTGCAAGAGTTGCCATTTGGAAACCGGAGAAGGACAATCCGGAATCTTTCTATTTCATCGCGTATGTTCGCAATGTCATGGCAAGAAGGGGGTGGGCGGGATTGGTCGTGCGCTAAATGATTCAAAGTGGCAAAAGGTGGATGATGTCCGTATCAAAAAGACGATACAGGGCGGGCTACCGGATAAGGGAATGCCTTCGTTTGTGGACGGGGTCACCCCGCCGTTGACAGAAGACCAGGTTGATTCATTGGTTCAATATATTCGCAGCTTGGTACAACATTGAAGTGTGGAGTATGCATGAAATATATATTTAGGATTGCGATAGGCTTGGCAGCAATTTTATTTGCCATTTCTGCATCGTCAATGTCGCTTTTTTCAAGTTGTGAAGATGGTTCAACTGAATCTCGACCGGATTGGGTAACCAGGCCGGACTTCAACTTGCCAGGCTATTACGTTGGAGTTGGATCCTCTGACAAAAGTGGAAAATCTGAGCGGCAGAAAGAATCCGAGACTTTTGCCAAGCGCGATCTGGTTGAACATATTGAAGTGACCATCAAAGCAGAGAATGAACAAAGTACGAGAGTAAGCAACCAAAAGGTACAAAATGACGCCCAGAGCAAGGTGACGGTTTCTGCTGAAGAAGTACTGCGGGGTTTGGAAATTAAAAACCGCTGGGTGGATAAAGATACGTGTGCCCAATACACGTTGATGGTGATCAGCAAAAAAGCCGTTGAACAGGCCAAACGTGAAAAAACCATGAAGAACCGTTTGGAAAGATTCAAAATATTGCTTACTGAAGGATCGAGTATTAATAAAAATCCGGACATCAATGATCGCCGAAAATATTTGGAAGAGGCAAGGGCAATGCTATCGGAAACAAATTTCACACTCTTGCCCGAGGAGAATGGCCAGGCATTCTATGAAAAAAAATTAACCGAGGCTTTTGCCACGATCAACAAGGAAACTTCCCAGGCAAAAGGTATGGCACTATTTGTGCTGAACAAAGATCACAATTTGAAGGATGGCGTGATTGGAAAGATGGTTGATCAATTGCGCTCTGCCGATCTGTCCACTGACCGGCTGATGGAAAACTGCGAACAAGAACAGGCTTGTATTAAAACAGCCAAGGAGCGTGGTTTTACCAGATTGACGATGCTGATTGCAGACTGCCAAGTCGGGATCAGTCAAATGGGTTCACTCAAGGGCAAGCTCACTGTTACC
>CAIRAO010000208.1 GCA_903876625.1 uncultured Gallionellaceae bacterium
ACTCTGTTCAGCGAGTAAAGGCTGATTGGCGAGACGACCGGTATGAACCCGTCTTTTAAAAGCGTCTTCAAAACGCCGATATTTACTTTTCCCACCGCTCCCACGTAGCCCATTTCTTTATCTTTAATGCTGCTTTCGATAAGCGAGCCGTCCACCCCGCTGATGCCCACTGCCCGCCCGCCGTATAAGTTAATCGCCGCCGATGTTTCTTTATTGACCAACCCCGCCAGCACCGCTGTTGCCACCGCCAGCGAATGTAAATCGGTAACGCGTTCGCCCCGCACGAAATTCGTGGCGACTCCCTGCCGCTTGAGCCATTCCGTCACGGTATTGCCGCCGCCGTGTACTACCACCAGGGGGTGCTTCTTTTTCTGCAGCGCCGCGATGTCTTGCATCGTCGTATCACCGCTGTTAAACGTTGACCCCCCGATTTTTATAACTGTGAGGTCTTTCATATTTTTACCTGTTTTTGTGCCGATTCCTTAACGTCATACGGCATCCCGACCTCAGTCGGGAAGATTTAAGTTTTGATTTTTTAAGGGTGTGCTAACATGAACTTTTCATTCTGGTCGTTTGTAGCTGGTGTAATCAGCACTATTATTATTATGGGAGTGTTATTCTCGTTGATATGGAAGTATATAAGCAAAGATTAGTAAGTGAGGTGAAAGATGGTAAAATGTTATAATCCAAATTGTAACAAGGAAGCAACCGTTCAGTGCTTTGTTCCATGTGCCGGGGCAATCAATGATATCGTTTATTATTGTGAGGCCTGTGCGAAGGAATTTGGCTATTGTACTATATGCGGTTATTCTAAGTATGGCAAAAAGTCAATCGATTGCTTTGTTTGCGGATCTGAAATTTCAAAGATTCTTTCAACTTATGATCTAATGGTACTGCGGAACAACTAATGAATCGATTTGAAGTATTTGATACTATACTTAGCAATCCCGATGCTGTGATTGAACCGTGGAAGGTTACGGTTCAAAAGTCAATATATGCTCCATTTCCCGGTCAACAAACTAAATACTTACAATGTGAAGCAACTGAGGTTTTGTTCGGTGGAGCTGCCGGACCGGGAAAGTCTTTCATGTTGGTCCTAGATGCTCTCGGAATACAGTTTCGAGGCACTGAATTTGGAATTGCTGCTTTTGAACATCCGGCTTATCGCGCTGTACTCTTCCGAAGGACTTCTCCGCGTCTACAGAATTTAATTGATATCGCAAAAGATATGTATGTTAATCTGGGCGCTGAATTCGTTCTATCGAGAAAAGGGGATCCTGGTGCTTCCTTCACATTTCCATCTGGGGCAAAAATATTTTTATGTCACTTAGAAGAACTCACTGATGTTGAATCTCATCAGGGTTCACCTTATCAATTTATTGGATTTGACGAACTGCCTCAATTTCTGTTTGAACAGTATGTATATTTCTTCTCCCGTCTGAGGGGTAACGTGCTGCATAATAACGTTGCATTAAAGAAGAGGATCCGCGCAACTGCTAATCCGATTGGCGAAGGCCTTGTATGGGTGAAAAAAAGATTCATCCAAACAAAAGATAAAACTTTCAACCCTGAGCAAACCTATTGGTTTATTGCTGATCCGGATGTAAAAAACGTGAATGATAATCCAACTGGTATTGAAGTGGATGTGACGGATAGAAGATTTATTAATGCAAAGTCGCGCGTATTTATCCCGGGATACTTAAAAGAGAATGTGATACTTATGGAATCAGATCCCGGTTACGCCGCTAATATTATGCAGCTGGGAAAGAAAATGGAGAA
>CAIRAO010000209.1 GCA_903876625.1 uncultured Gallionellaceae bacterium
AGCTTTCATTGGTTGCCCAAAATAGTTACGCAAATCTTTTCGATGCGGCTCTTGCAATGCAGTTCGCAGCAAAGCCACGTGGCTCTTTTAGTAAAAAAAGGATAAAAGACCGTAACTATTGGTACTTCCAATTCAGGGATATCAACCAGTCGGTCAAACAGATCTATGTTGGTGCTGAAAGCGATCGGGTTAATCAGTTTATAGAGCATTATCCTAAAGCTAACGCCAACCACGCTATTGAAAAAATGGCAGCTTCTTCCGTGTCTCTCGGGTGCGCCCCTATTCTTGGACGGCATTTTCGAATCATCAAACGATTATCTGAATATGGGTTTTTCCAACAAGGCGGTATTTTAGTAGGTACACATGCATTTCTGTCTCTATCAAATATGTTAGGTATTAGCCCAGATGATCGCATGCAGACTCAAGATGTCGATTTCGCACATGCTGGTAAAAATATCTCCATCGCTTTGCCTTTAAATACCAAAATCAATATCCGGTCTGCCATTGAGTCACTTGAATTTGGGTTAATTCCAGTGTCCACTCTGTCCGGCAAAGAAGGTGCCACCTTTGTTGATCCGAAAGATCCATCATTCAGAGTTGACTTTCTCACTGCACAGACGTCAACAGACGACACGCCTGTCTATATTGAGGGATTATCTATCGCTTTGCAGCCTTTGAAATTCATGGAATTTTCTATGACGAATTTTGTTCAGGCTGCCATTATGAGTAAAGATGATGCCCTTATCGTCAATGTCCCAAGCCCTGAACGCTTTGCCGTCCATAAACTCATTGTCGCCGCTGAGCGGAAACCAACTGAGACCGCCAAGATAAACAAAGATGTCCGTCAGGCTAATGTGTTAATCGAATACTTCATGCAAAACAACCCTAACGAAATCAAAGAGGCTGTTAGTCATGCTCACGCAAATGGTAAAGGTTGGTCGAAACGGTTGAACGAAGGTATTAGTAGGCTTGAGAAAATAAATAGAAAAGCAGCTGTTTTTTTAAGTGCTTGAGCAAATTCATTCCACGGGGGAGCAGGAAAGAACATTGATTTCAGAAGTATTTGATCCATTTATTGATTTAATGGTTTATAGCAGCTTCAATAGAAGTCTTCAATTGTTGCCAGCACGACCACCCCCAACTAAAGCTTTACATTTTTACTGACAAACCTAGGTGTTATTCTGTAGAGTGTAGGGGATAAATCACATTTATCTGTTGAGATATTGTGAGAATCGCTGTGACCTTACTCAAACTTCAGGGAGAATAAAATGTATAAGGTATGTTTGAAACTGACGGCACTTGTGTCATTGCTGATAGTTTGTAATGTCGCAATTGCGCTTCCTTTTGAATCGTTTGACCCTCGCTCAATGGCGATGGGTGGTACTGGTGTCGCAGTTGGTGACCCCTCCACTGCACCGTTCTTCAACCCGGCGATGCTGACAGCCTCTGATCCCTCAAAAAAATATTCATTTGAATTTCCCATAATCGGCGCACGACTCTATGACCCGTCAGATATGCACAATAATCTTAAGAGTTTGAGTGACAACATCAATACACTATCTCTCTCACTTGATGCGGTAAATGCAGCCTCGGGAAATACCGCTACACCAGCTACAATTCAGCAGTTGCCGGGTAACATGAATACCTTGGCAGGCAACATCGACAAGGTTAACAGTTCACTTGCAGCCCTGAGTAATCAGCCTTTACAAGGTGTGTTTGGTTTGGCTACAGTTGTTGGAATACCGGGTAAAAATTGGGGGTTCGCTTTTTATGCAGACGCGTGGGGGGCAGTGGGTGGCACACTGGAATATAACGATCATCAAACGCTTTTTGATTTGTCTACTTCCGTTAAATCAGCATCGACTTCATTGTCATCTGGTGCTGGAGCATGCGCAGCAGTCCAAGCAGGTGGGGCAGGAGCAACCCAAGCAAATGTTCAGGCTTGCCTTGGGGCCGGAGACACTCTAGTCAATAACAAAGGAACGGTAAATTTCAGTACCAGTACGGGTATTACTTCTAAAATCCACGTTCGTGGCGTTGCCGTTGAAGAAGCCGGTTTATCCATTTCGCATAACTTGGTCACAAGTGATCATTCATGGTCATTGGGTGTTACACCGAAGGTCATGAATTTACAATTATTTGATGCACTTTTAGCAGCCAATAACGGCACCAATACCTCAAACGCTACCGGTAACGATTATTTAGCCAAATACAACACCGTCAACTTCGACATGGGCGTTGCTAAAAGCTATAACAACGGATGGCGCACAGGGGTAGTAGTCAAAAATGTGATTCCTCAGTCCTTTGATTTTAAGCGTGCGCCAAACCCTGGTGATACTCCTATTGCCATAGGATCAAAACTTAACATGAATCCACAGGGCCGACTTGGCATTTCTCACGAAAATGCATGGTCAACTGTTGCGTTTGATCTGGATTTGGCAAAAAACAACCCGGCTGGTCTTGAGAGCAAATCTCAATACGCTGGTCTGGGCGGAGAATTAAGCGCATGGGGCTGGGCTCAGCTTCGTGCGGGTTATCGTTCCGACTTGGTCAATAAGGGACAAGATTTAATTTCTCTCGGGTTTGGACTTTCACCACGGATTCCCTATTTCAAACCCCACCTAGACTTGGCAGTAACTTCAAGCAGGGATGTTTTGTCTAATGGTTGGAATAATGCGACGCAAGCGGGTGCATCTTTAAAACTAGGGTTTAATTTCTAGACTGCCAAATTTTGGATTCAAGTCTCGCAATAATACTGCGGGGCTTTTTTATTTCTCTTTATCAATCTGAATTTCAGCCACCACTGGCGTGTGGTCTGAGGGGCGTTCTAGCTTGCGCGGTGCCTTATCAATCACGCAACTAGTACAGTGTTTGGTAAGCGCTTCGCTGATCAGGATATGGTCAATACGCAAGCCCATGTTGCGGCGAAATGCCATCATGCGGTAGTCCCACCAGGAATAAGCTTTATCTGCCTGCTCAAACATTCTAAACGAATCACGCAAGCCAAGTTGCAGCAGGCCTTGAAACGCAGCTCGCTCGGGTTCACTCACCAGTACATTGCCAACCCAGCCTGCAGGGTCATGCACATCACGGTCTTCAGGTGCTATGTTGTAGTCACCCAGCAGCGCAAGTTTTGGATGTTTATGTAATTCCAATGCCAGCCAACGGTTCAAAGCTGACAACCATTTCAATTTATACTGGTATTTATCCGAATCAAGACTTTGCCCATTGGGAATATACACGCACACTACCCGAACGCCATTGATCGTGGCGGCGATGACGCGCTTTTGCTCATCGACAAAATCAGGAATACCAAATTGAACTTCACTGATTGGCGAGCGGCTTAGGATCGCCACGCCGTTATAGGTCTTCTGACCACTAAAAACACTGTTATAACCCGCTTCTTGCAATGTCTCTTGAGGAAAATCAGTATCCTGTTGCTTGGTCTCTTGCAGACAAATTACCTCTACCGGATTAGCAACCAGCCACTCCAGCAAATGAGGCAAGCGCACCTTCAGGGAATTTACATTCCAGGTGGCCAGTCTCATGGAGCTTTGGGTTTTTCAACCGCGGCGTCTGTTTTTGTCGGGATGTGTGCGTTATATGGCGCATTTTTAGGGTAACCGGCCGCATCTAATGCCTGACCCCAGGTTAGCTCCAAATAGCCGATCAACCAATCAGTTCCAATATGCATGACCGGAACTTGATCACTGCCAGAATCTTTTTTAAAGGCTTCAATTTCAGCCGGTGTCACCAATTTCTTTTCAGTGAAGGGAATTCCGCGCTTCTTTAAATATTCCCTTCCCTGAGTACATCCTGTTCCGCAATTGTCGGCGACATACAAAGTCACCGGAAATTTGGAGTTTGCGCGGCGGGTCTCGAATGGCAACGTATCATCTTCGTCCGGTTGGCCCGTTGTACTGATCTTTTCTACGTCAGCCGCATTTTTTTGGGGTATATCGCTATATTGGACATTCCCGTTTTCATCTATCGACCGATAGAATGCCGCTGAATGAGCACTTGATACCAAAAACAGCAGTGTTATCGAAAATATTAATTTTGTCATGTTCGCCCCATGATGTTTTTAACAGTTACAAGATTAGCTTACCAAGCCGTTATGACGCAATAGTGCATCGATCTGCGGTTCACGACCGCGAAACGCAACAAAAGACTCCATCGCGTTGCGACTGCCACCCACTGCCAAAATCTCCTGGCGAAAACGAGCACCAATTGCCGCATCCAATACGCCGTGTTCCTCGAATAGACTGTACGCATCTGCCGATAACACTTCCGCCCATTTGTAACTGTAATATCCGGCTGCATACCCACCCGAGAAAATATGCAAGAAACTATTTTGGAAACGATTGAATGAAGGTGGAATAAGCACCGCCACTTCAGCTCGCACTTCATCCAGAAGTTGCTGGACACTTTTCTTGCCGCTGGCATCGTAATCGCTATGGAGGCACAAATCGAATAAGGAGAATTCTATCTGCCGCAACATTTGCAAACCACTTTGAAAGTTTTTAGCTTCAATCATCTTGTCAAATAAAACTCGCGGTAATGTTTCGTCTGAGTCTGCATGCCGGGTCATGTTTTGCAGCACGTCCCATTCCCAACAAAAGTTCTCCAAAAACTGGCTGGGCAATTCGACCGCATCCCACTCGACGCCATTGATTCCTGAAACGCCCATGTCTTCTACCTGAGTCAACAAATGATGCAAGCCGTGACCAAACTCATGGAACAGGGTGATGACTTCATCGTGGGTGAATAATGCCGGCTTGCTGCCCAACGGAGAAGCAAAGTTACAGTTGAGATAGGCCACCGGAGTTTGAATACCGTTTACTGTGCGTCGACGCGTGATTGCATCATCCATCCAGGCACCGCCGCGTTTGCTGGCACGCGCATACAGATCGAGATAAAACTGTCCGATCAACAAATTCTTGTTGTCACGTATATCGAAGAAGCGCACCGTCTCATGCCATTTTGGTGCTTTTGATAGAGTAATATTGAGGTCGAACAGAGTTTTGACCAGCCCGAACAAACCAGACAATACTGCATCTTCCGGAAAGTATTGCTTCACTTCCTGTTCTGAAAAAGCATAGCGCTGCTGACGCAACTTTTCGCTCACATAACCGACATCCCATGACTGCAAATCCTCGATGCCGGATTGGGTTGCCGCAAAATCGCGCAGTTCTGCCAGATCTTTTTGTGCGAAAGGTTTTGCACGTTGCGCCAACTCTCGCAAAAATTCGGAAACTTGTGAAGGCGTGTCGGCCATCTTGCTGGCCAAAGAAAATTCGGCAAAATTGGCAAAGCCCAGCATCCGGGCTTCTTCGGAACGCAGTTTTAATATTTGCGTCATCAGCGGCGTGTTGTCCAACTCGATTTTGCCGCTTTCGAACAATTGTTCGCTTGCTCGCGTGCTATAGGCGCGATACAGGCGCTCACGCAAAGCACGGCTGTCTGCATACTGCATCACGGGTCCATAGGAGGGCGCTTTAAGCGTAAATAACCACCCCTTTTTTCCTGCCTCTCGCGCAGCTTCGGCTGCTACTTGTTTTTCATCCGCCGGAATGCCGGAGATTTCGTTCTCATCCTCGAGCACGCAGGTGTAAGCGTTTGTCGCATCTAAAAGATTATCTGAGAATTTTGAGCACAACTCTGATAGCTCTTCTTGAATTTCCATGAAGCGTGATTTTTGTTCTTCAGGCAATTCCGCACCGCCAAGTCGAAAATCTCTCAATTCATTTTCGATTATCTTTTGTTGCGCACCATTCAACGAGTTGAAACCACTGCCATTTCGAATGGATTTGTATTTCTGAAATAGCGACAAGCTTTGCGCCAGCTCGGCATAATACTGCGTCACCTTAGTCAAATTGGCATTGTAGACTTCTCTCAATTCCGGGCTATTCATGACCATATTCAGATGGCCGACTTGCCCCCATGCGCGTGAAAGATGTTCATTCGCATCTTCAAATGGCTGCACAAAACTTTCCCAAGAAGGAGGTGTTGAATCTGCCAATAATTTGGCTGTTAATGCCCGATTACGGTTCAGTAATTCTTCAATAGCCGGCGTGACAAGATCGGTAGTGATCTCCGCAAAACGTGGCAGACCACTAAAATCTAATAATGGGTTCATTTATAAAGACCTGATTAACTAAATAGAAAATGCAACGTGACCTTCAACGATAGTATGCCGAACTCTACCCTGAAGTGTGTGACCGTTGAATGGTGTGTTTTTACCCTGGCTTTTTAGTGCGTTTGGTTCTACTTTCCATGTGGTAGAAGGATCGAACACGCAAACATCTGCATGTGCACCAACGGATAGATGCCCCATTTTGACACCTAACAATTGAGCCGGATTGATCGTAACCCGCGCCATCGCGTCCAACAAAGTCAATCCATCTTGTTCAGCCCACTTCAATACCAGTGGAAGAAGCAACTCAACCCCTGTTGCTCCCGCTTCCGCTTCAGCGAAGGGCAGTTGCTTTGCGTCCTCATCTACAGGTGAGTGATTTGAGCAGATCGCATCTATCGTTCCATCAAGCAAACCTGCACGCAAAGCCGCTTTATCACGCTGGCTTCTAAGTGGCGGCATCAAGTGGCAATTAGCATCAAAAAAGCCAATATCCATTTCCGATAGATGCACGTGGTTCATGGAAACATCGCAGGTAACCGCCAGCCCCTGAAGCTTGGCAGCGCGCACCATCTCGACACCTTCGGCGCTGGAGATGCGGCAGACGTGCAGTTTCACTCCTGTCTCACGCGCCAGATGCAGCATGGTGGAAAGCGCGATGGTTTCTGCGACCACCGGGATAGAAGGCAAACCAAGACGTGTGGATACTTCGCCATCATGCGCGACACCGTCTTTGGCAAGATAAGCATCTTGAGGGCGCAACCATACTCGGTAACCAAACGTTGCCGCATATTGCATGGCGCGCATTAGCACCCTTGTATCGGTGAGAATCGCATCGGCTTGGCTAAAAGCTTTGCAGCCCGCTTCCGTCAACTCGATCATCTCGGTCAATTCGGCGCCTTTTAAACCATAAGTCAGTGCGCCAACCGGAAACACCCGCGCCTGATTCAGTGAGCGCGCGCGATGCTTGAGCATCTCAACCAATCCCGGTTCATCCAGCGGTGGATCAGTATCGGGTGGGCAAGATAAGGAAGTCACGCCACCTGCCATGGCGGCTTCCATTTCGGACTCCAGTGTCGCCTTGTATTCGTATCCCGGTTCGCGTAACCGTGCCGCAACATCCACCAGTCCCGGCATCACGATCAATCCACTGGCATCGATCACCTGCTCTGCCACAAATCCATTTGGCGCATTGCTAATACCCGCGATACGTTTTTCAACAATATAAACATCCTGCTTTGCATCGATTTTGTTGAACGGATCGATCAGGCGACCATTTTTAATATGGATATTCATTTCGCCCCCGCCAAAATACTCATCACTGCCATGCGCACCGCGATACCAAAGGTGACTTGTGGCAAAATGACCGATTGCGTGCCGTCAGCCACGCTGGAATCAATCTCCACGCCGCGATTCATCGGCCCCGGATGCATCACGATCGCGTCACTCTTCGCCTGTGCCAACCGATCCTGTGTCAGTCCGTAATATTTGAAATATTCTTGAGCGGACGGTAGTAACGCGCCTTGCATGCGTTCATTTTGTAAGCGCAACATCATCACCACATCGACATCCTTCAGACCTTGCGCCATGTCGTGGTAAACCTGTACGCCGAGTTTTTCCACCTGAGTCGGCAACAAAGTTTTAGGCGCGACCACACGAACTTCCGGAACGCCCAGTGTGGTCAGTGCATGTATTTGTGAACGTGCCACGCGCGAGTGCAGCACATCGCCAACAATGGCAACGCGCAAATTATGAAATTCTTTTTTATAATGGCGTATGGTGAACATGTCCAACAGCGCTTGCGTAGGATGTGCATGGCGACCGTCACCGGCGTTAATGACGTGAATTTCGGGTGCTACATGTTGAGCAATCAGATGAGCTGCGCCGCTGGACGAATGACGTACAATAAACATATCCGCATGCATGGCACACAGGTTGTCCACGGTGTCCAATAAGGTCTCGCCCTTGCTGGTGGACGACGAACCGATATTGAGGTTGACCACGTCAGCTGATAAACGTTTTGCTGCAATTTCAAAGGTTGTTCGGGTGCGGGTACTGTTCTCAAAGAAAATGTTGAATACTGACTTTCCATGCAACAGCGGAACTTTCTTGATTTCGCGGCCTTCGGCGACATTTACAAAGCCGGTGGCCTTGTCCAGAATATCGCGAAGAATCCGAACCGGCAGACCTTCCGTGGAAAGCAGATGTTGAAGCTCACCGTTTTTATTGAGTTGCGGATTATTCATGCATAAATTCCTGCGCTGGGTTCTTCAAAATACGCTTGCAGTATCTGCTTAGCGGCATACTGATCAATAAGCGGTTTTTGTTTCATGCCGAATATTCCTTCCTCGACCAGTGCCATGCTCGCAACGGCGGAAGTATAACGCTCATCCACCAGTAACGTGGGCAAATCGAAACGTCCCTTGAGGCGATTTGCAAAGCGCCGACACAGCGAGGTCATTTCATGGGGCGTGCCGTCATCATTGCAGGGCAGACCAACTACAAGCGCTACCGGTTCCCATTCTTTTAAAAGAGCAGCGATCGCCGCAAAACGAATTTCGTTCTTTTCCTCATTGATGGTGGTCAGAGGTTGTGCTGTTGCGGAAACGGTATTCCCGACCGCAATACCGATACGTTTGGTACCAAAATCGAAAGCTAGAAGCGTGCCGGATGGAATGGGGAAAGACATGTTGGAATTAATGGATCACCTTTCTTGGCTTGGCTCCATTAAGCATGTCCGGTCTCATCAGAGAGCGTGGCGTAGTCGATTCCCAGTAACGCCATTGCTGCAGCCAAACGTTCTTCTGCCGGCAGATCGAACATGATGCGCTCATCAGCGGGAACGCTTAACCATGCATTCTGTGACATCTCTTGTTCCAATTGACCTTCTGACCAGCCTGAATATCCAAGCGTAACCAGTAAATTGCGCGGGCCCTGCCCTTCGCCAACCGCCTGCAAAATATCTTTTGAAGTAGTCAGGCCGACTTTGTCATTTATATGCAGAGTTGATTGCCATGAACCGCTCGGTTCGTGCAAAACAAAACCCCTGTCGGTCTGCACCGGTCCACCGAAATGCACCGGCATGTCTTCCAGCTCATTTTGATTCAGCGGCATATTGATCTGCGCAAACAATTCGCTCAGTGTAAGACTGATCGGCCTGTTTACCACAATACCCATTGCACCTTGCCCATTGTGTTCACAAATGTAGGCCAGTGACTTTGCGAAAAAAGGATCTGTCATCGCCGGCATGGCGATTAGAAAATGGTGGCTTAAATCTAGTTCAGACATGCTGTCATTCTAATCGCAAGTGCGGGTTGAATACAATTTTGCTTTACCTATTTACCCGAGTAGATCAGAGAACTCGGGTGGTGAATCAATTTGCATGTTTATCAGACTATTTTTTTGATGTTGAAGAACCCGTTGCATTGCCACTTTTTAATTCGCGGAAACGCTGTTTGTCAGCGTCAAAACGTGCTTGAACTTTTGCCAATTCCTGTTCGCTTTGTGCCAGTTCTTTTTGTAGTTTATCAACTTTAGCCTCGTTCTCGGCAATATCGTCCGTCAGCGAGGATGGAATTTTTTTATTTTGGCTGATCAAATTAGCTTGTTCTTTGTTATGTCCCGCCAGGGACTCCTGAGCAGAGGTCAGCATGATTTTGATACTTCCGATACGCGCTGCTACTTGTTGCGAGCCCCTCTCGCGGGCAAGATCAATTTCTTTCTCGTTGCTGAAAGTACTCAGCAAGGCATTGTCTCTGCGCTTGGCTTCGACGGTGGCTTGTTTCTCGGCATCTTTCTTTGCATCCTCTATTTCTTTTGCACGCCTAGCTTCCGCTGTTGGCCTTTCTATTCGCTTTTCGACTTCTCCATTTTTATTTAATTCGGTTGCATCTTTGTTTGCATATTCCGGAGGGATCGTCTCTCCGTAATGCGTGGTACCGTTATCATCAACCCATTTAAACATCTTTGCCTCTGCGTTTATGCAAAACGCACCCAACATCAAGGCTGTTGCCACTAAAATTATCTTATGCATTTTTTACTCCGTATCGATCACGATAAGATTGCACCGCTTGCAGATTTTGCACCAACTCTGCCTGTCCCTGCAAATAGTCCAGTAAATCATCCAAAGCGGCGATGGAAATAACGGGTACACCATAATCGCGCTTGACTTCCTGCAAAGCTGACAAAACGCCCTGGCCTCGCTCCATTCGATCAAGCGCAATCACAACGCCACAAGGTGTTGCACCTTCAGTCTGGATCAATTCGATCGACTCTCGCACCGAGGTTCCAGCCGAAATCACATCATCGATGATCAATACCTTGCCCTGCAATTTCGCCCCCACCGTGTTGCCACCCTCGCCGTGATCTTTGGCTTCTTTGCGATTAAAGCAATAAGGTACATTTCTTTGACGTTCGGCCAAGGCGATTGAAGTTCCCGCAACGAGCGGGATGCCTTTATAGGCCGGACCGAAGATCATGTCGAACTCTATCCCCGAAGCAAGAATGGCCTGAGCGTAAAATTTACTTAATTCGCTCAATGCCGCACCGTCTTGAAATAACCCTGAATTGAAGAAATAAGGTGAAAGTCGTCCGGCTTTGGTTTGAAATTCGCCGAAACGCAGCACCTTTTGTGCGACAGCGAAGCGAATGAAATCCTGGCGGTAATTTGACATAGAAAGATTAATAAGGGGTATTGAATGTTGACTCCATTATAATGCGCCCATTCATTCAACGAAAACTATCATGCGCATCATTTCTTTGAACCTAAACGGCATCCGCTCCGCCTACAGCAAAGGGTTACTGGAATGGATTGCCAAGCAGAACACCGAAATTCTGTGTGTACAAGAGCTTAAAGCTCAGTTGGCCGACATGCGCCCCGACATGCTTTCACCCTTGGGTTATCACGGCTATTTTCATTACGCGGAAAAAAAGGGTTACAGTGGCGTAGGCATCTATTCAAAACTTAAACCGGATAGCGTTATCGTTGGATTGGGGATTGCTGAATTTGACGCAGAAGGTCGGTATATCGAAGCTCAGTTTGGCAATCTGAGCGTTGTGTCATTGTATTTACCCTCCGGTACAAGTGGCGAAGAGCGGCAAGCAGTCAAATTCAAATTCATGGAAGCCTTCATGCCTCATCTGGTCTCACTCAAGCAGAGTGGGCGTGAAATCATCGTCTGTGGCGACTGGAATATCGCGCATACCGAAAAGGATCTAAGAAATTGGCGTGGCAATAAAAAGAATTCCGGTTTCTTGCCGGAAGAACGCGCATGGCTCACCGAACTATTCAACGATGTTGGTTTCGTTGATGTATTCCGCAAGTTGCACCCCGAACTGGAAGCCTACACCTGGTGGTCGAATCGGGGTCAAGCGTGGGCAAAAGATGTCGGTTGGCGTATAGATTATCAGATCGCCACACCGGGTATAGCTGGAAAGGCCGAATCAACCGGTATCTACAAAGAACAGCGTTTCAGTGACCATGCGCCATTGATGGTGGATTACGATTACTCATTGTGACTGTTAACTGCGTGACAGTGACTTGACTAAATAATAGTACTTGAGTAATATGCTCAACATCTGCTTTGTTTATCCCTATCCCTTAGAGCAGATTATTCTAACGCTCCCCCTGTTGGAATAGTTGATCCCCGAACCTCGGTTCGGGGATTTCTTTTCCTGCAAAGTAAATTTGCGTAAATTAAATTTCGTCAATATAGGTCTCAATTCTCATTTTCCCTTTTGGAAATTTTCACTTGTTCATTCCAAGGTGCAACTTTGAACAATAGAAGCATTCCCGGTATGGCCAACGCTGAACATAGAAAGAAAAATCCCATCCAGCCTAACGCCTCTACCAGCCAACCAGTCGCAGCATTGGCGAAGGTGCGTGGCATGGCAGTCAGGCTGGTGAATAAAGCAAGTTGGGTGGCAGTATAAGCAGTGTGTGTAGAGCGGGCCATAAAGGCCACAAATGCTGCGGCACCCAATCCCACGCCCAATGCTTCCAGTCCGATCACAAAGGCGAGTTGCACAAGTTCGATACTCGTGATTACTTCATGATGTCCCATCGATGCAAGCCAGACAAAGCCGAAGATGGAAACAACTTGCACCACACCAAATAGCCACAGCCCGCGATTGATCCCGATCTTCACCATCCATAAACCGCCGAGCAAGCCACCTGTAACAGCGGGCCACAGCCCGGCATTCTTGGCGATCAGGCCGATCTGGGTTTTACTAAAACCCATGTCGAGATAAAACGGTGTCGCCAGTGCGGTACACATGCTGTCACCCAGCTTGTAAAAAAACAGAAAACTTAATATCAGCAGCGCACTTTTCCAGCCTTCGCGGGTAATGAATTCATGAAACGGTTCGACCACTGCGGCGCGTAATGTTTTAGGTGGAGCCGCACGATGAGGCTCTTTTACCAGGAACGTCATCACAACACCGGGCAACATAAACAAGGCGGTGATACTAAAAACCATGCTCCAGGGCAAGGAGTCAGCGAGGATCAAAGCCAAAGACCCCGGCACCAGACCCGCAATTCGGTAAGCATTTACATGAACCGCATTACCCAAGCCCAGCTCGGCGTCGCTAAGCAACTCCCGGCGATACGCATCCAGCACAATGTCTTGCGTGGCGCTCAATAAGGAAAGCAAAGTGGCTATCCAGGCGATGGTGTGCAACTCATTCTGCGGAGAAAATGCACCCATCGAAGCAATCACCGCCAACAAGCCGATCTGCGTTAACAGCATCCAACCACGCCTACGCCCGAGCAAGGGCAGAACGTAACGGTCTAGCAAAGGCGACCACATAAATTTCCACGTGTAGGGAAATTGAATCAGTGCAAACAAGCCGATGGTTTTGAGATCAACGTGTTCGCTACGCAGCCATGCAGGAACCAGGTTGAAAAGTAGATACAGCGGCAAGCCAGAAGAAAAACCGGTGAACACGCAGATCAACATGCGACGAGTGAATAATTGTTGCCAGGCACTCATGCAGATTGAACCAGATTATTCGCAAACAACACCCCCTCCCTAACCCTCCCCCGATGGGAGTGGGGATCTTGCTCCTTCTCCCTGCGGGGGAAGGCTGGGAAGGGGGTG